>VBFI01000146.1 GCA_005889275.1 Chloroflexota bacterium
TCTGGATCTCCGCGGTGATCCTGGAGGTCCCCGCGCGTCCCGCGAGGAAGAGTCCGTCGCCGTCGATCGAGCCCGCGCCAGCGGCGACGCGCCAGAAGGCCGGCACGGTCAGCTCGTTACCCCACGTGTCGGTTGCCTTGACCGACAGGCGCACGCTCTCGCGGGGCTTCACCACCGCCTCCTCGGGCATGACGCGGACGGTCTTCGCCGGGCCCGCGGTGACCAGCACGTGGACCACCGCGGTGGCCGGACCCGCCGCGGCCTGGACGTAGTACGCGCCGGCCCGCTCGGGCGCCGTGAAGAGGCCGGCGTCGCTGATCGAGCCATCCGAGGACCATGCCGGGCGCTCCTCCACGAGCCGTCCACGCGCGTCGGTCACCCGGGCGCTGAACTGCAGCGAGGCGGTCGGCGTGAGCAGGAGATCTTCGGAGGGACTGAGCTCGACGGCGGCCGGGGAGCCCGGCACGAGCTGAAAGACGGCGATGCCCGCGACGACGAGCAGCAGGACCGCGCCGATCGCGAGAAGCCGGCCCGCGCGCCGGCGCGGCGGCGCCGGCGAGAGCGGTGCCGACTCGGCCTCGGTCACCTCGTCTTCGCAGTTCGGCGCTCGGCGCTCCGGGCGAGCACGAACAGGACGTCTGAGAGGCGATTCAGCCAAGGCAGGAGGTCCTCGCCCGAGACGTATCCCGCGTCCACGCAGGCGACGACATGGCGCTCCGCGCGGCGGACGACGGTGCGGGCATGGTCCACGGTCGCCGAGTAACGGTTCTCGCCTGGCACGACGAAGCGGCCGGCGACCGGGGTGCGTTTTTTCAGCGCCTCCAGGAGGTGGTCGAGCCTCGCGATCGCGGGCCGGTCGATCCGCTCCTTGAGCCGGCCGAGGTCGGCGCGCGGGGTGGCGACCTCCGCCATGGCCACATAGAGTCCGCGCTGGAGCTCGAGCAGCTCCCGGCCGAGGGTGGACTTTGGCGCGAGGGAACGTGCGACGCCGAGGACCGCCTGGGCTTCATCGAGCGCGCCGAGCGCCTCGATCCGCGGGTCGGTCTTGCGGACGCGGTCCGCGCTGAAGAGCGACGTGTCGCCGCCGTCGCCGGTGCGCGTCGCGACGCGCGCGGATCGTGGCGCGGTACGGGTGGGCATTCGGAAGAGTGTGCGCCGCGCACGCTATGCTCGACAGGTCCCGCGAGCTTCCGCCGGGATCATGGAGGGACCGATGCCGACGGGTCGAGGCGAGGCGAAGGACAAGAACAAGAAGAAGAAGTCCAAAGAGCAGCTCGAACGCGAGCTGAAGAGGAAGGGCGTGGGGCAACAACCGGTCCAGCCCATGGCCTTCGAGATCGTGAAGCCGAAGCGGAAAGAAAAAGAGAACTGGTAAGTTCGCACTCCGGAAAAAACGGAGGGGAGCGGGGCGGCGCCGGTGTGACGCAAGCCGGCGCCGCTCTTTTTGGGAACGCAAGGAGCAAAGATGTGGCTGTGAGCGAGAAGTCCAGAGCGATCGATCAGGCGATCCAGCAGATCGAGAAGCAGTTCGGGAAGGGCTCGATCATGAAGCTCGGCGACCACGTCGGGGAAAAGGTCGACGCCATCTCGTCCGGCTCGCTCGCGGTGGACATGGCCCTCGGCGTCGGCGGCTTCCCGCGCGGGCGGGTGGTCGAGATCTACGGCCCCGAGGCGTCCGGCAAGACGACCCTCGCGCTCCATGCGGTCGCCTCGGCGCAAAAGGCCGGTGGCACGGCCGCTTTTATCGACGCCGAGCACGCGCTCGACGCCGGCTGGGCCCGCCGCTGCGGCGTGAACACCGACGACCTGCTCATCTCGCAGCCGGACAACGGCCAGCAGGCGCTCGAGATCGCCGACACGCTCGTGCGCTCGGGTGCCGTCGACATCGTGGTCATCGACTCGGTGGCCGCGCTCGTCCCGCGGGAGGAGATCGAGGGCGAGATGGGCGACTCCTTCGTCGGTCTCCAGGCGCGGCTCATGAGCCAGGCGCTCCGCAAGCTCACCGGGACGATCTCGAAGACGAAGACGACGGTGATCTTCATCAACCAGCTCCGCGAGAAGATCGGGGTCATGTACGGGAACCCCGAGACGACCTCGGGAGGGCGCGCGCTGAAGTTCTACGCGTCCATCCGCATCGACATCCGCCCGATCGAACCGATCAAGCTTGGCACCGACATCATCGGCCGGCGCGTGCGGGTGAAGATCGTCAAGAACAAGGTGGCCCCGCCGTTCAAGATCGCCGAGATCGAGATCCTCGCGGCCGAGGGCATCTCGCGCGAGGGCGGTCTCATCGACATGGGTATCGCGACGGGCGTGCTCGACAAGTCCGGCGCCTGGATCAACTACGGCAAGGCGCGCATCGGACAGGGTCGCGAGAACGCGAAGGCGTTCCTCCGCGAGCACAGCGACGTCGCTTCGGAGGTCGAGGCCAAGGTCCGCGAGCGGACGATCGCCGTCGGCGCCGAGAACCCGGACGCCGCAGAAGACTAGCCGGGCGAGGCCGCTCGGCAGCCCCTACGAGGCCGCCGTCCGGTACCTCGCGACCCGACCGCGGAGCGTCGGCGAGATCCGCCGGCACCTTCGCGGGAAGCGGTACGACGACGAGACGATCGACGGGGCCATCGACAAGCTCCGCGCGCAGCGGTATGTCGACGACCTCGACTTCGCCAAGTACTGGATCGAGCAGCGCGCGAAGTTCCGGCCGAAAGGCGACCGAGCCCTCGTCTCCGAGCTCTCGATGAAGGGCGTCGCGCGCGAGACCATCGACATCGCCCTGGGCGAGCTCTCGCCCGACTCGGAGGCCGAGCGCGCGTTGCGCGCCATCGCCCGGCCTTCGACGCGTTGGCGCGATCTCGAACCCGCCGTGCGACGGCGGAAGATCCACGCCTATCTCGCGCAGCGAGGTTTCGGCTACGAGGTCATCGACGAGGTCATCCGGCGCGATGGAGCGACGGACCAACCCCGGGTCTCAACCAGAATCGGTCGCTCCGGGATTCGTGCATAGACTCGGCCCCGCGATATAGGCAGGGGAGAGTCTTCATGAGGCAGATCCGCGCGCTTCCGTTCGTCCTCACGCTGCTGCTCGCGATCACCGGCGTGGCGCTCGCGGCGGGAGTCAGCACCCGCGTCAGCAGCGGCAGTCCCGCGGCGCCGTTCTCGCAGAACAAGCAAAACGAGCCCGCGGTCGCGATCGACGCGGCGCATCCCGCCGTCCTCGCGGCCGGCGCGAACGACAACATCGACATGGAGGCGTGCAACGCGGGCAACGACACGACCTGTCCGTTCACGCCCGGTGTCGGCGTCTCCGGCGTGTACTTCTCGTTCGACTCCGGAAAGACGTGGACGCAGCCGACCTACACCGGCCTCTCGGCACGCACGTGCCTGGGCGTGCCCGGTCCGACGGATCCATCGTGCACACCCTCGGTCGGCGCGATCGGGACGCTGCCCTGGTACTACGAGGACGGGCTCGTCTCGGACGGCGACCCGGCCGTTGCCTTCGGCCCGCAGCCCGGCGCGAACGGCGGCTTCTCGTGGGCGAACGGCTCGCGCCTCTACTACGCGAACCTCACCGCGAACCTGAGCGCGGTCCGTTCCGAGGCCAGCTTCAAGGGCTTCGAGGCGATCGCGGTCTCGCGCACCGACAACGTCACGCTCGCCGCGGCCGGAGGCGACGCGGGCAAGGCCGCGTGGCCCGCTCCAGGTCGCGGTCTCGCACGACGGCGGCGACACCTGGAGCGTGCAGCAGATCGGCGCCGCGGCGAACAACCGCAACCGCAACCCGATGGATGGCTGCACGATCCGCACGGACAGCGCCGGACGGGCATACCTCTACGGGATCGGCCGTCAGGGAGCCGACGCATTCGAGATCCAGTCGATCTCGACGGATGGCGGGACCTCCTGGTCGAAGCCGCAGCCGGTCGTCGGCCCGGTCACCCAGCCCGGCATCACCGATCCGAACACCGGCAGGCCGTCGATCGACGGCCTCGCGGGTGCGCGCAGCGACCTTGCGCCCGCGCCGAGCGTCGACATCGCCAACGGAGCGCCGACCGGCACGGACGCGACCGACCGGATCGTCATGAGCTACGTGAGCGGAGAGATCACGAAACCGCACGTGTACTTCACCGAGTCCACCGATCTCGGAAACACATGGGCGACGCCACGGGCCATCGAAGGCGCAACCGATCGCGGGTACTACGCTGCGCCGGCGATCTCACCCGACGGGACCAAGGTCTACGTCGTGTACAACGCCTTTACCACGCCGTATCAGGCGACGACGGCGACGCCACGATCGCTGGTCGGCGTCTTCATGCAGGCAACTGCAGGCGTCGGTGTCTGGAACGACACGCGCCTCGCGCTCGACTGCCCGGCGATCGACGCGTGGCGCCAGGACATCGCGACCGGTGGCACCACCGTTCCGCGTCCCGCGCCGCAGCAGGATTGCCTCGCGAGCTGGGGCAACTCCGACATCTTCGGCTACACCACCGCACCCTGACCCGCGGCGGCGATGTGGAGGGGCGTCCGTGAGGGCGCCCCTCCGGCCGCTTCCGTGAACCGCGGTCGTCCTTGGATGTACAGAGAAGGTGAGGCATCGCGCCCGCGAGCGAGGAGGCAGCCGGCGACTGGCTTCCGTCGTGCTGTTCGTCGTGCTCGTCGGCGCGTGCGTCTCGTCGGCGCCCGCGCCTGCGCCCTCGCCGAGCGTGCGCCCGCCCGCGGTCGCGTCGGCGCAACACGTCGTGTGGCGATTCACCGGGACTTTGCTGCGCCCGTCCGACCCCAACGTCTATGAGAACGTGCTCCTCGACGTCGCTCCGATCCGCGGTGGCGGCTGGATCGTCGTGAAGGACCGTCGGCCGAGGCGCGATCTGCCCTCAGAGGCCTGCTTCTGCCCGCTCGTGAAGCCCCCCGACGGCGAGGTCATGAAACTTGACGCGAGCGGAGCGATCGTGGCGCGCGAGCACGCGAGCGAGCCGCTCGGCATACGGAAGGTCACGGTCTTCGACGCGCCCGGCGTGATCGTCGCCGAGGGAGCGCAGACCGTGCTCAGCGGCGGCACGCACGGGCTTGATCTCGCGACCCTCGATGGCCTCTGGACGACGAATCAGACCTGCGTTTCCGCGACGACGACCTGCTACATGTACCGCGCGAGCCCCTACGACGGGCCGACCGCGATCGAGGAGCGCGACGTGCGCACGCTGACCGTCGTCCGTGCGCTCCCGCAGCTCGGGATGGACCAGGTCGCCGCGAAGCCCCTCGTCCTTCCCCAAGACAACCTCGCGATCTTCCGAAGCGCCGCGCCGGGTGAGGTCGGGTACCGGTTCGCGCCGCTCGATCCCACGCGGCCCATCGTTCTCGCCTGGCTCGACCGCTTACGTCAGGCCATCGACATCGCCGCCGTCGGCCCCGATCGGCTCCTGGTCACCTACGGGACATACGACGATGACATCGATGCGACGTGGACCGAGCTCACTGAGATCAGCTCGGGTCGCGTGATCGCGCGCTACTCGCCCGAGCGCTGGGCCGGACTCTGGGGCGGGGCGTGGGGGACCTTCTTCGGCGGTGAGACGATCGGGCAGATGATCGATCCGCGGGACGGCGCGTTTGGCCCGGTGCTTCCAGCCATACCGCTGTTCAGCGATCCGGCGCGTGGTCTCGCCGTCGTCCCGCTCGGAAACGGCGGCGCCGCGGTGCTCACGCGCACCCCAGGCACGAGCGGCGAGCGGCCGGTCGACTTCGCGGAGGTCGCCACGGCTAGATGCGCCGCGATCGACGTCACTCGCGTGCAGATCGCGGGCGCGACCGCCGGCTGCGACGCCGTCGTGACGGCGGCCGGCTCGCGTCGCCTGCTGGTTTCGACTGGAAAGTCCCCGTCCGTGAGCGGGTTCACCGTCACCGGCGTCTGGGCGGACGACGCGACGCGGCGGATCACGATCGGGTACCGGCTCGACGGCGTCGGCTCGCGGATCGCGGACACGACGGCCCCCGCCGAGGTGATCGAGCTTCCCGGGCTCTCGTCCGGGCCGTGGCTCGTCGGGCTCGAGCCCGCGCCGTCGACGCGTCCCGCGTTCGGTTCCTGGACCGCCTTCGCGATCGACCTTCCTTAAGCGAGTGGTTGTCCGCGTGCCTCGAGAGCGTCGATCGTCCTCGCCAGCTCGACGTCGGCGTCGGTGATCCCGTGTGCCACGTGCGTCCGCAGGACGATGCGCACGTTCTTGTAGCCCTCGAGATGGATGTCCGGGTGATGGTTCGCGGCGTTCGCCGCCTCGGCGACACTGTTCACGAAGGCGACCGCGCGCTTGAAGCCCTTGAACGTGAACGTCTTGGTCAGGGCGTCGTCCACGCGGGCCCAGCCGCTTCAGCTCGAGAGCAGCGCGGCGAGCCCCGCGTCGTCGAGGCGGGTTTCATTCTCAGGGGTCGCCACGTCCGGAGACTACCTGTACGCGTTCCGTACGAGCCGTCCGATAGTGCGATATCCTCATCTCACCAAAACTTTGTGAACCGACGTGGCCAGCGGAGCGCCCCGTTCCGCAGGTCACTTACGCGAAAACGGGGGCGAGCGCACACAACCTCGGCGACCGTCCCCGCACACGCGGCACGGAAAGGACCGCAGCCATGTCCGACATCTTCGTCGTGGGCCTCGTGGCCCTCGTCGCAGGTCTCGTCGGCTTCGGGATCGCCCTCATGGTCCGCCGCTCCTTCGCGCTTGGGAGCGAGACGGCCGCCCGGGCGAACGCTGATCGTCTGCTCGCCGAGGCGCGAGCCAGGCAGAACCAGATCATCCTCGAGGCCAAGGACGAGGCCCTCAAGGTCGCCAAAGGCGCCGAGGCGGAGAACCGCGAGCGGCGGGCCGAGCTCCAGCGCTACGAAGGCCGCCTGGACAAGAAGGACGAACAGCTCGACCAGAAGGTCGCCCAGGTCGAGGAACGTGACCGCAAGCTTGGCCTGAAGGAGACCGAACTCGAAGCCGAGCGGGCGAAGATCGCACAGCTCCAGGAAGAGCAGCGAACCGAGCTCGCCCGGGTCGCGTCCCTGTCGATGGACGAGGCACGCGGCCTCCTCCTCCAGAGGGTCGAGGAGGAGATGCGTGACCTCACGAACCGGAAGGTGCGTGAGCTCGAGAGCGAAGCCCGCGAGCGAGCGGACGAGCGGGCGCGCGACATCATCACCATGGCCCTCCAGCGCTATGCCGCGGAGCACACCGCCGAGCACAGCGTGACCGTCGTCGCGTTGCCGTCCGACGACATGAAGGGGCGGATCATCGGTCGCGAGGGCCGGAACATCCGCACGCTCGAGACGCTCACAGGGATCGACCTCATCATCGACGACACACCCGAGGCGGTGGTTGTCTCCGGATTCGACCCCATCCGCCGTGAGATCGCCAAGCGCGCGCTCGAACGGCTCCTCGTCGACGGACGCATCCATCCCGCGCGGATCGAGGAGATGGTCGCCAAGGCGCGGACGGAGATCGACCAGGTCATGAAGGAGGCCGCCGAAGCGGCCATCTACGAGGTCGGGATCGGTGGCTTGAACCCGGACCTCGTGAAGCTCCTCGGTCGCCTGCACTTCCGGACCTCATATGGCCAGAACGTGCTCCGTCACTCGATCGAGGTCGCCCACGTCGCTGGGATCCTCGCGTCCGAGGCCGGCTACGACCCGCAGACCATGAAGCGCGCCGGGCTCCTGCACGACATCGGCAAGGCCATCGACCACGAGGTCGAGGGTCCGCACACCGTCATCGGCGGCGAGCTCCTCAAGCGGTACGGCTTCCCCCAGGCGGTCATCGACGGTGTGGTGGGCCACCACGGCGACGTCGAGCCGGTGACGATGGTCGGCACGCTCATCTCCGCCGCGGACGCGATCAGCGCGGCGCGGCCCGGCGCACGGAGCGAGATCGTCTCGAACTACATCCAGCGGCTGCAGGAGCTCGAGAGCGTCGCGAACAGCTTCCCCGGCGTCGAGAAGGCGTTCGCGATCCAGGCGGGCCGCGAGGTCCGCGTCGTCGTAAAGCCGGAGCAGATCGACGACCTCGCGAGCGCGCGGCTGTCGCGGGACATCGCGCAGAAGATCCAGGACACGCTGCAGTACCCCGGGCAGGTCAAGGTCACCGTAATCCGCGAGACGCGCGCGGTCGAGTACGCGAAGTGAGCGCGGGCGCCGGCGGCAGCCCCGCGCGCTGAGCGCGTGAGGGTCCTCTTCGTCGGGGATGTCGTCGGAAAGCCCGGGCGCCAGGCCGTTGCCGCGCTCGTGCCGGCGATCCGCGAAGAGCAGCGGATCGACCTGGCGATCGTCAACGGCGAGAACGCGGCCGGCGGCGCCGGCCTGACCGCCGAGATCGCGCGCGAGCTGCGCGACGCGGGCGCGGACGTCGTCACGAACGGGAACCATGTCTGGGATCAGCGAGCGTTCCTCAAGGAGATCGATGCCCTCGACTTCTGCCTGCGTCCGATCAACCTGCCGCCGGGCAACCCCGGCCGCGGGTGGCTCGTCGCCAAGGGCGCGCTCGTCGTGAACGCCATCGGTCGCGTGTTCATGGCCGCGCAGGACGATCCGTTCCGCGCGCTCGACGCGCTGCTCGTCGAGCTCGGCGGCCGCGCACCCAAGGTGCGCATCCTCGACTGGCACGCCGAGGCGACGAGCGAGAAGCTCGCGATGGGCTGGCACCTCGACGGCCGCTTCTCGGCCGTGGTCGGAAGCCACACGCACGTCCCGACCGCGGACCCGCGCGTCCTTCCCAAAGGCACCGCCCTCGTGGCCGACACCGGGATGGTCGGTCCGCGCGACTCGGTGCTCGGCATCGAGCCCGAGATCATCGTCTCGCGGTATCTCGACCACCTGCCGCATCGCTTCGCGGTCGCCGGGGGGATCGTGCAGTTCAACAGCGTGGTCATCGACGTGGATGAGGAGACCGGACGCGCGCGCTCGATCGAACGTGTCGACCGGGAGTGGTCCGTCTGAGCGTCGGGTATCCGATCGACCTGCACACGCATTCGCTCCGCTCCGACGGCGCGCTCACGCCCGACGATCTCGTCCGCCGGGCGGCCGCTCGCGGCGTCCGCGTCCAGGCACTCTCGGACCACGACACGCTCGCGGGCGTCGGCGAGGCGATGCGCGCCGGCGCCGAGCTCGGTCTCCGCATCATCCCCTCGACCGAGCTCAACACCGAGTCGGAGTGGGGCGACGCGCACGTCCTGGGGTACTTCATCGATCCCGCGGACGCCGCGCTCGAAGAACGGCTCCGTTGGCTGCGTGAGAACCGCGGCCGCCGCGTCGAGCTGATGGTCGCCAAGCTCAACGAGCTCGGATACGCGATCACGCTCGACCGCGTGCTCGAGATCGCCCAGGGCGGCGCGCTCGGTAGGCCGCACCTCGCGCAGGCGCTGCTCGAAAAAGGCTACGTGCGCTCGTACGACGAGGCCTTCAGGACGATCATCGCGAAGGAAGGGCCGGCGTATGTCTCGCGTGTCGGACTGACGCCGCTCGAGGCCGTCGAGCTCGTGCGCACGCACGGCGGCGTTCCCTCGCTCGCTCATCCCGGCACCGTGGAGCGGCTCGAGGAGCTCATCCCCAAGCTCGTCGCCGTTGGGCTCGCGGGGATCGAATGCTTCTACGCCGAGCACTCGCCGTCGTGGACCGCGCACTGCCTCGCGCTCGCGCGCGCGCACGACCTTGTGCCGACCGGCGGGAGCGACTTCCACGGGCGGAGCGAGCACGGCGCGGATCTCGGTGCCGTCTTCGTCCCGCCCGAGACGATCGAGCTCTTGGAGGCGCGCCGCGCGCGGAGCCAGGGGCTACCATGACGCCTGCGTAGGGGGTAACGGTGGCAGGGGCGCTTCGTCCGGTCGTCGTGCTCATGCTCTTCGCGTCGATCCTGTTCCTGCTCGCGGGTGTGCTCGACGGCGCCTACCCGGGAGGACCTTCGTGGTTCACCGGCACCGCGGCGGACTTCTCGATCCTGAGCTACCTCTTCGCGTTCGTGAACACCGTCGTCGCCCTGTTCGTGGCTCGCGGAAGCGAGCGGAGCCTCGTCGCGCGGATCGGCCTTGCCGGGTTCTTCGTCCTCGAGCGGCCACTCTCGGCGTTCATCTTCGGCGAGAAGCCGATCGCGTCCGTCGGGACGCATCTCCTCACCGCGGCGGTCGAGCTCATCATCCTCATCTCCGCGGTTCGCGTCTGGCGCCTCGGGCACAGCCTCGCGGCCCGCGACGTGGACGTCCTCTTCTCGCTCGAGGGTCCGAGCCCCGCCGCGCCGCCCGAGCCCGCACGCCGGCGGCGAGAGCGCCCTAATCAGGCCGCGCTGCGGCCGGGGACAGCGTGGCTCATCGCGGTGGTCACCCTCATTCTCGCGATCATCCTCGTCGCGGACGGCGCGTACGAGGGCTTCGTCCCGGGTGGACGCGAGTGGTCTACGGCCGACAACGCGGGCTGGGTCGTGTACCTCTTCGCCGCGGTGACTCTTACGATCGCCGTACGGGCGGTGCACGGAGGCAGGATCGCGCTCCGCGCGCTGATGGTCGTCGCACTCATCCTTTTCCTCGAGCGCTCGTTCTCCCCGTTCTCGCTTCGCGAGCAGGACCCCGTCGTGCTCGCGCTCCACGGGCTCGCCGCGCTCGTGAGCCTCGCCGTCGCGCTCGCGACGGCAAGCGCGATCCGCGGGCGCCCGCCGCGCGAGCCAGCCTCCGTGCAGACGCTCGAGGCCGCATAGTTTCCGGGTGACCGTCACCGTCCGCGAGGCCGCGAACCGCCTCGTGGAGCAGGTCCAGCAGGTCGTCATCGGCAAGCGCGCCGCCACGGAGCAGCTCCTCGCGGCGCTGCTCGTTGATGGCCACGTCCTGCTCGACGATGTCCCGGGGGTGGGGAAGACCATGCTCGCGCGCGCGGTCGCGCGCTCGCTCGACCTCACGTTCAGCCGCGTCCAATGCACGCCGGACCTGGTGCCGAGCGATATCACCGGGATCTCGATGTACGACCAGCGCGCCGCTCGCTTCGAATATCTGCCCGGTCCCCTCGCCGCGAACGTCGTCCTCGTCGACGAGATCAACCGCGCGACACCGCGGGCGCAGTCCGCGCTCCTCGAGGCGATGCAGGAGCGGCAGATCACCGTGGACCAGACCACCCACCGGCTCCCCGATCCTTTTCTGGTGATCGCGACCCAGAACCCCGTCGAGCTGGAGGGCACGTTCCCGCTTCCCGAGGCGCAGCTCGACCGGTTCCTCTTCCTGGTCACGCTGGGCTACCCCGAGGCCGACGACGAGGACACGATCCTGCGCATCCACGGGCCGGCGAGCGTCCTGCCCGAGACGCTCACGCCCTTCCTCGACGCGCGCGCCATCACGAGCCTGCGCGATGAGGTGCGCGCGGCGCGGGTGGGGGACGCCGTGCGGCGCTACGTCGTCGACCTCGTTCGCGCGACCCGAAGGGTGGACGGCGTCGAGCTCGGCGGCAGTCCGCGCGCCGCGCTCGCGCTGTACCGCGCCGCGCAGGCGCACGCGGCGATCCGCGGCCGGGCCTACGTGCTCCCCGACGACGTGAAGGCGCAGGCGACCGCGGTCCTGCGGCATCGCCTCTTCCTCAGCGCGGACGCGCAGATGCGCGGACGCACCACGCCGACCGTGATCGCCGAGGTGCTCGCCCGGACGCCCGTCCCGGCGGAGGACGTGGCCGCGAGCGCGAGCTGATGTCGAGCGCGATCAGCCGCACCGGCCGCCTCGCGTGGCAGCTGCCGGCGGCCTTCGTCCTGGCGGCGGTCGTGACCGGGGCGCCCGCGATCGCCGTCCTCGCGATCGGCGCGATCGGACTGTGGCTCGTCGTCGCGATCACCGGGCGCCTCGCGCTCGCGGGCATCGAAGCGAAGGTCACGCTCGCGCCGGATCGGATCGTCACCGGCGAGGCGATGACCGCGACGCTCGAGATCGCGAACCGCAAGCCCGTGCCGCTCACGTGGCTCGACGCGCGGCTCTTCCTCGGCGAGGGCGTGGAGCCCGCGGCTGCGGCGCCGGGCACGCCGCGCGGATGGGTCGACTCGGGGTTCGCGGTCGGCGGCCGTGAGCGCGTGCTCGTCCGGCTGCCGCTGCATGTCGTCGCGCGCGGCGCGTACAGCATCGGGCCGCTCCGCCTCCGCGCCGGCGACTGGCTGGGCTTCACGCAGTCGGAACGGACCCTCGCGGTACGCGCGGAGGTCATCGCGTATCCGGCGCCGCTCGCCGTTCGCGATCGTTCGCTGCCGTCGCTCCGTCCGCTCGCCGAGACCGCGACACGCCGCGGCCTCGTGCCCGATCCGCTGCGGTTCCGCGGGGTGCGTCCGCACCGCCGCGGCGACGCGCGCAAGGAGATCCACTGGAAGACCTCGGCGCGGCTCGGCGAGCTCCAGACGAAGCTCTATGAACCGGCGACGAGCCTGGACGCGATCTTCCTCGTGAACGTCGCGTCGTACGAGCGGTATTGGATCCAGGCGGATCCCGAGGCGGTCGAGCTCGTGATTTCCGCGACCGCGGAGCTGCTCCGGCTCGCCGCCTCCGCCGGACGGCAGGTCGGCCTGGTCACCAATGGCATCGACAATCTCACGCACGAGCGTCCGCGTTCGGCGCTCGGCCGGGGACCGCGGCCGCTCACGCGAAGCCTCGAGATCCTGGCGCGCCTCGGTCCGTACGCGGTGGGCGCGCCCGAGACGCTGTTCCTCCGCGAGCGCGGGCGCCTCCCGTGGGGCGCGACGCTCGTGATCGTGACGCCGCGTCTCGGTCAGGGTCTCGCGAATGCCGCGATCGCGCTCCGGCGTGCGCACCACCGGGTCCTGGTCGTCTCGGTAGGCGGGATCGACGCGCTGCTCGGCGCGCACCTTCGCGCGCACGGCGTGTCGATCGACGCGCTTGGTCCCGTGGAGCATCGTGCGGCGATCTAACGGCCGCATCGTCGGCGCGCTGATCCTCGCGCGCGCGATCATCGAAGCGATCGCGTTCGCGTGCCTCCTCGCGCTCGCGAACGCGTTCAGCGGCGGCACGGGCCCCGTCTCGCTCACGGTCGCGACCGCGGCACTCACGGGCGTCTCCTGTCTACTCATCGCCGGCCTCCGCGATCTGCCCGACCAGCGCCGGGGGACGGCCGTCGTCATGGGAACGCTCGTCGCCACCGCCCTCATCGCGGTCCTGCTGCCCACCAGATCGCTCGACGCGGTGGGCTGGCTTGCCCGGCTCATCCTCTTCGTCGTTCTCGGCGAGACCTACCTGTGGCGCGTGACCTCCATCGCGCGCGGGGCCATGCGCTGGACCGACGCACGCAACGCCGCGCCGTTCGCCGCGGTCGCCATCGGCCTCGCGGCGGTCGTGCCGCTC
>VBFI01000232.1 GCA_005889275.1 Chloroflexota bacterium
GCTCACCAAGGCGCTGGCGGAGGCCGAGGCAGTCCTGGTGAAGCGATTCCAGAGGTGGACGGTGGCGGATGTCCTGGCGGACGCGGGCTCCGCCTCCGCGAAGTAGCAGGGAACGAGGAGGTCCGAACATGTTCGACGTCATCATCATAGGCGGTAGCCATTCGGGCCTGGCGGCGGCGCTGCAACTGGCGCGGGCGCGCCGGACCGTCCTCATCATCGACGCGGGTGAGCGGAGGAACCGGAAGGGCGCGGGCGCCAACGGCTGCTGCACCAGCGTCGAATCCGGCAACGGACACCGAATGCGCCCGGATGCCGACGTCATAGCGCTCGCCGACCAGACTGATGCAGCTCGAGATGACGTGGGACCTCTTCCTCCCCTTCGTCGCCGGCTCGGCCTCTTGACTTTGGGTTGATATCAACTATAATGGGACGCATGAAACCGTCACCCTTCCCCGTCGAGCCCGGCGAATGCTATAGCCTCGCGCTCCGCCGGGCGGCGAGGGCGGTGTCGCGCCAGTACGACAAGGCGCTCGCGCCGCTGGCGCTGAACAATGGGCAGTTCTCGATGTTGGTGCTGCTTGCGGGGCTCGGGCCCGTCCGGATCCAGAAGATCGCCGAGACGCTCGCGATGGATCGCACGACGGTTACCGCAGCCCTGAAGCCGCTCCAGCGAAGAAAGCTGGTTCGCGTGGACGTCGCTGGGGACGATGCGCGTGCGCGGGACGCTGTACTGACGCCGGCCGGGGAGGCGCTGCTCCGCGAGGCGATGCCGCTCTGGCGGGTGCAACAAGAGCGTCTGAAGAAGATGCTCTCGGCGGAGGACGCCGAGGCTCTCCGCGCGCATCTCGGGCGTCTGGTCTGACCGCCATGCCAATGCGGCCCGTTCCTCTCGCGTCTCTTTCGGGGAGCTCAACGTGGAGAGCTCGGCGGATCGCGCCGTGCGCGCTTCCTACGAGGCGGCCGCCGCGCGAAGCGCCGGGCGCTCGGCCCAGGCCCGAGTGGACGACGCGTCCTACGCGTTCCTTCCCAGGCTCGGCTTGTCCGCGCGGTACGTCCGCCTGAGCGACTTCACTCCTTCGCCGCTCTTCCCGTTCGCCATCGCCGCGACCGGCGCCCCCACCGGAACGGTGTCGCCCCCGACCGTGTCCACCGGGCCCGTGTCGATCGCGCCTATCCTCGACAGCTACGCGCTCGACGCGACGCTCACGCTTCCGGTCAGCGACTATGTCCTCCGGCTCGCGAGAGGCTTGCAGGCAGCGAAGCACGGGCGAGACGCGGTGGAGTGGGACAGCGTCGTCGCCGCCGCGCGCGCGCGTCTCGCAGGCAAGATCAGCTTCTATGAATGGATTCGCGCCAACGCCTCGGTGGACGCGGCGCAACGGAGCCTGGCCGAGGCGCGCGCGCACCTCGCCGACGTGAAGAACCAGTTCGGCCAGGGAAACACCTCGCGCGCCGATGTTCTGCGGGTGGACAGCGCGGCGGCGAGCGCCGAGGCGGCGCTGGCGGAAGCCGGCGCCCAGCGGGCCACGGCGGAGGCCCGGCTTCGCACGCTGCTCCACCTGCCCGAGGCGGAACCGCTCAGCACCCGCGACGGGGTGAGCGCCCCGCTGGGGCTGATCGCGCAAAACGAAGCCGAGTGGCTCAGCGAGGCCTACCGCACTCGAGCAGAGCTGCACGGGCTCGACGCGGCGGAATCGTCTGCACGCGCCCAGGCGGGCGTCGCACGCGCGGCGTATGTCCCGACCGCCGGGGTTTTCGCCAACGCGACCTATGCCAATCCCAATCCGCGCTACTTCCCACCGGAGGCTGCGTGGCACGCGACCTGGGCTGTCGGTGTGTCGGTCACGTGGACCCCGACCGACATTCCCGGCGCGCTGGCGGGCGCGACCGAGGCCGAAGCGCGCGGCGACGCCCTGGCCGCCCAGCGCAACGCCCTGCGCGACACGCTCGCGGTGGAGGTCGTGCAGCACCTCGAATCCGTTCTGGGCGCCGAGGCGAAGATCGCCGCCACCGAAAAGCAGCTCGAGAGCGCGTCGGAGGCCTACCGAGTTACGCGCTCGCTCTACGCGAATGCGCGCGCCACGACCAGCAACGTGCTCGACGCGGAGGCGGACCTCGCCCGCGCCCGCCTCGCCTGGGTCAATGCTCGCGTCGATGTACGCGTCGCGCGCGCGCGGCTCGAGCATGCGGCCGGGCGCGATCAAAGCGCGGCGGCTCCGTGAGCGAGCACGGCACGTCTAACTTCGTCTATCTCGACAGCGGAGAGGTACCCATGCCTTCCATTAGAGACTCATTCCTGCGTTCTCCCGTGGTTGCCGCGCTCGGTTCGCTGATGCTCCTGCCTTCGTGCCGCTCCGCGACGGGCAGCGATCCCCGAACCGATCCGCCGCTGGTGCGCACCGCCATCGTCCAAAGCACGGCGTCGGCTCAGACGCGATCGTTCACCGGAACGGTTGCGGCGCGAGTGCAGAGCGATCTCGGCTTTCGCGTCTCCGGCAAGGTGCTGGAGCGCCTCGTCAGCTCCGGACAGCGGGTCCGTCGAGGGCAGCCGCTCATGCGCCTCGACGACGCCGACCTGAGGTTGGCCCTGCACGCACAAGAAGAGGCGGTCGTCGCGGCCGCTGCCCGCGCCCGGCAGGCCACCGACGACGAGGCGCGCGACCGGAACCTCGCCGCGGAGGGCGTCGAGCCGCCCGCGGCCTACGACCGCATGAGAGCGAGCGCAGAGGCGGCGCGGGCCCAGCTGAGGGCGGTGGAGGCGCAAGCGAAGGTCGCGCGGAACGCGACCCGGTACGCGCTGCTCGTGGCCGACGCGGCCGGCGTGATCGTCGAGACGCTGGCCGAGCCGGGCCAGGTGGTGGCGGCCGGCCAGCCGGTCGTGCGGCTAGCGCACGACGGACCGCGCGAGGCCGTCGTTCAACTTCCGGAGACGCTGCGGCCTTCTCTCGGGTCGAGCGCGCAGGCGGCCCTCTACGGCCGCGCGGGCGTGGTCGTAGCGACGCGCCTTCGCGAGCTGTCGAGCGCGGCGGATCCGCTGACGAGGACCTTCCAGGCGAAGTACGTCTTGGAAGGGCCGCTCGCGGATGCACCGCTCGGCAGCTCGCGAAGGCGCGTCGCTACGACC
>VBFI01000228.1 GCA_005889275.1 Chloroflexota bacterium
GCCGCGGTCGAACGCGCGGAGGAGCGTCCCGTCGTTGCTCCCGATCTCGACGACCAGGCCACCCTTCGGCACAAACCGCTCCGCGACATCCTTCGCGTACTCAGCAAAGTGCGCGGGAATCGTTTCCGACGTGCCCGAAACGTAGAGGTAGTTGCGGAACATGATCTCCGGCGGGACCGTGACCGACAGCTGAACGTGGCCGCAGGACGTGCATCGCGCGAGCTCGAGCGGGTACCGCGGTTCCGGCCTCCCGACTTCGTCGGGCTTGATGAAGGAGTTGGCGAGAGGCTGCAGACCGAGGTCGAGGACGCTCTCCAGCGCATCCGCCTCGCAGATGCGACAACGCGATCTATCCGTGACGCACATCCCAGTCGTACGGGATCTGCGGACTGAAGGGATCGAGGCGCGTGATCTCCGCGGGGTCGTGCGGGATCGTCGCGCAGTTCGCGACGATGGAATAAGGATGGCCGATACCCTTGAAGCCATTCCAGATGTGTGGAGGAACGGTGACGAGCGCGTAGTTGCTCTCGCCGACGAAGAGCTCCTGGAGCTGACCTTTCGTCGCGGAGCCGTCGCGATCGTCGAAGAGGACGAGCTTGATCGAGCCGTACGGTACCGCGTAGTTGATGGTCATCCGTTCGTGGAGGTGCCAGCCCTTGACGACACCCGCATACACGGTCGAGAAGTAGATCTCCCCGAACCGTTCGAAGTGCGGGTCATCCGCACGCAGCATATGCATGACCTTCCCGCGCTCGTCCGGGATCTGACGGAGCGGGAGAACCCTGACGCCCTCGATCACGTCTTCGCCCCGAGATACGAGCGATACCACTCGATCGTGGACCGTAGGCCGTCGTCCAGTGACACGCGCGCCTTCCACCCGAGAACACGCTTCGCTTTGTCGGTCGAGAGACGCTGCTCTTTGATCTCGTTCTTCGCGATGTTCAGCACACGCGGCTCGGGCAGCTGGCCACCCATGAGCTTCGCGATGGCCTTGACCATCTCGAGGACGCTCACCTGGGCACCGGACGCGAAGTTGAAGGCCTGGCCGGCTACCTCGGGGCGATCCAATGCTTCTGCAACGGCGAGATACGCGTCGACGACATCGGCGATGTAGATGTAGTCGCGCACGTAGGTGCCGTCGCTACGGATCTCCGGAGCTTCTCGCCGCAGGAACGACCGGATGGTTCCGGGCACGATCCGGCTCCAGTTCAGATCGCCGCCGCCGTAGATGTTCCCGCACCGGACGATGCCGAGGCGAAGGCCGTAGGTCGCGTGGTAGCTCTGGGCAATGAGATCACCGGCCGCCTTCGAGACGTCGTACGGCGACGACGCGCGAAGTGGATCGTCCTCGACGTAGGGGCGATCGCTTTGGCCGTAAGCCTTGTCGCTCGATGCCACGACGAGACGCTCGACCGTTCCCGATTGCCGGCGGCAGGCCTCGAGCACGTTCCATGTACCGCGTACGTTGGACTCGAGCGTCAATAACGGCGCGTTGAGTCCCACTCCAACGAGCGTCTGCGCACCGAGATGGAACAGGACCGACGCGCCGCTCTCGGCGATCGCCCGCTCGACGTCGCCGATGGACTCGAGCTCGCCTTCCGTCACGACGACGCGCCCGATGTTGCCGCTCCGGAATAGCTCGGACTGGGGGTCGTGCTCGAGCGCGATGACCTGGATCGAATAACGCTCCGTCACGCGGGCTCGGCCGGCGGCACCCATCCGCTCACGCAAGGCCGGATCAGCAATAAGGCGGCGGAGCGCGGCGATCCACTCCTCGGCGGTGGCCACGCAAAAGCCTGTTTCAGCGTTCGAGACGATATCCGTGTTCACGCCGACACGCGACGCGACCACTGGTATGCCCACTGCCATGTACAGGAGGGCTTTGTAGCCTCCCTTGCCGCGGGTCCAATCGTTGTCTGGTTCGGGAAGGATGCCGATGTCGAATCCCTCGAGGTCCGATTGCTCTCGTTCGAGGGCGAACTCCCGCACCTCGAGGCGGCGAACGCGCGGATTCCGATACGCCCCGCCAACGATACGAACGATGACATCGGCCTCTTCGCTGGCACGCGCGAGCACGTCGTCGACGATCCCGAGATACGGCGCGGTCGTCTCCGACCCGAGCCATCCGATCACGACCGGGCCCGGTTTGCGTCCTTGTCGGGGATGTCGTGCTTCGGTGTCGACCGGCGTCGGGATGACGGCGACGAGGGGATTCCAGCGTCGGGCAAACTCCGCCAGGTACTCGTTCTGGACCGTAACTGCCGTGGCCATCGCCGACACGCGCGCCGGCCTGCGCCGATCGCGAAGCCACCCCCAAGCCCGGTTCGCCGCATGGATATTCGACACGAAGATCGCTTCGTCAAAGTCGTGGACGATCGGCATGCGCCGGCGCGCGGCGAATCGCTCGAGAAAGGGGGGGCCGAACGGAGACGATTCTCGGTAGACGAGGAGCATGTGGAATCGACCGAGCCGAAAGACGTCCCCGACGCGCCGAAAGAACCCGCGGGCTATCGCCGACGCCTTTTCGAGAAGATGTCCGCGCCTGAACGCGACGGACAGGCCCGCCTCGTCGAGAAATGCCGACAGCGTCACCTCGATCCCGAGGCGACGTAACTCGGGCAGCTGTTGCTCGATGCGAAGGCGGACACCGGCGTTGGTGGTCGGATACGGCGTGACGCAGAGAACCCGGATCGGACGATTCACTCCCGCAGACTCGCGGCGAACTCGGTGATCGTGCGGTGGGGCGTCGGCCGAAGCGCGGGCCAGGAATCGTGGATATATGACCGGTCGGCGCTCCGGATCCGATGGCGCAGTCGTCGGAGGGCACGGTAGCCGAGCATCGGGATCATGACCGTTGCCACTTCATAGGGCCGAAGCGAACGCGATCTCGCGACGAGAGCCGCCGGTGGCGCCATTCCGAACTCGACCTGTCGGTACCAGTGGTTCACTTGGCGGGCAACGTATTGCCACCGTGCGATTGGCACGCCAGCAAGCTCCGGGTAGGTGCGGCGAAGTTCGATGAGCCATGAGTGCATTGAGTTGACGAGCTCGCTGCCATCGATCATCCCGGGGAAAGCGGCCTCCGATCCGAGATAGCGGGCGCCCTCGCGCTGCTGTCCGCCATAGAAGTAGTGCCCGAACGACTTTGGGGAAACGCCGACGACGAGAAGACGTTCGTCGGTCACGGCCATGCGAGGCGCCCGCAACAACATCGAGTTGAGAGCGAAGTG
>VBFI01000229.1 GCA_005889275.1 Chloroflexota bacterium
CTCGCCGTCGTCGCGCGTGCATGGCACGCGGCGATCGCCGCCTGCAGCGCGTATGGACCCATTGCGCCCGTGAGTCCCTGGGCGCGCTCGAGCGCCGCGAGGCCGCGGCGGATGAGCAGCCGATCCCAGCGCGCTCGGTCTTGATCGAGGAGCAGCACGGGCTCACCCGTCGGTCCGACGCGCGCACGCAGGCGTGACGCATGGATCTCCATCAGCGCAACGAGCCCGTGGACTTCAGGCTCGGTCGGCGTCAGCTCGGCCAGGATCCGGCCCAAACGGAGCGCGTCCTCGCACAGCGCCGGTCGGACCCAGTCCTCGCCCGCAGTCGCGGAATAGCCCTCGTTGAAGATCAGGTAGATCACCTCGAGGACCGAGGCGAGGCGCGCCGCGCGCTCGGGCCCGCTCGGCACCTCGAACCTGACGTGTGCCTCGGCGAGGGTCCGCTTCGCCCGGACGATGCGTTGCGCGATGCTCGAGACCGGGACGAGGAACCCGCGTGCGATCTCCTCAGTCGTCAGACCGCCGAGGACGCGAAGGGTGAGGGCGACACGTGCGTCCCTCGAAAGGACCGGATGGCACGCCATGAAGATGAGGCCGAGGAGGTCGTCCCCGACGTCCTCATCGATCGCCGCGTTCGGGTCTATGCCCTCCTCTGCCCGCTCGACATGGCGCCCCATCTCTTCGTGCTTGCGCTCGAGCGTCTGGCGGCGGCGGAGCGCGTCGATCGCGCGATGCTTCGCCGTCGCCATCAGCCAGGCGCCCGGCTTCTCCGGCACGCCCGAGGTGGGCCACTGCTCGAGCGCGGCAACGAGACCGTCCTGCGCGAGCTCCTCGGCCGTCCCGATGTCGCCGACGAGACGAGCCAGCCCGGCGATGAGCCGGGCCGACTCGATCCGCCAGATCGCTTCGATCGTGCGATGCGCTTCCATGACCGCCGCCTCGCCGCGACTTGGGCCCTCGAGCGCGTTTGCCTTACGCGGATCTATGGCAAGAGCTCCCTTACATGCCCTCGGTCTCGAAGATCTGACGGATCTCGTAGGTGCCGGCGTCGAACGGCGCGCGCTTGAGCCATTCGAGAGCCTCGTCCATCGAGCGCACCTGCCAGAGCCAGTACCCCGCGACAAGCTCCTTGGTCTCCGCCCACGGTCCGTCGATGATCCTGCGCTTCTTGCCTTCGAACTGAAGGCGCTTGCCCTGCGAGCTCGGGTAGAGGCGGCCATCCCCGACCACCACTCCCGCCTTGACCAGCTCTTCGTTGAACTTCTGGAACTCCGCCATCGCCTCCGGCGTCGGCGGAGTCGCCGCCCTGCTCTGGTGATCTTCCTTCGCCAGTATCAGCACCCGCATCTCGGTCCCCTTCTATTGGATCTGGTCCGAGGCTCCCTCTTCGAGGCCTCACTCATTCATCGAACGGCAGGTGGCGTTTTCGACACGGTCGATCGACGATCATCCTCTTTCTCAAGACGCCGGCTGACCGAGGGCCCTTGCAAGATCTGGCGGCAGCGGGTGGCGCGCCTGCGGGTTACGCCACAGGCTGACTTGCGGCGCCGCGGGCTCGCTGACCACCCACAGAGCGCCGCTCAGTCGCTGGTAGTGGCGCAGGAAATCACGCGTCCCGGTGAAGCCGCGCTGCACGAACAGCGCCTCGTCTTTCTGGGCCGCGCGAGCTTCTAGCCACTGCATGGCAGGCGCGAGCGTGTCCGTGGCGGATGAGGGACCGTCGGCACCGATCACCAGCATGTTCATCATCGCCGCCGGCAGCTGGCCCAGCTTGTCGCAGACGGCGCGGATCAGCCGGCCGGGATCGGCGGTCGGGCCGGGCGTCGCCGCCGCGCCGCGCAGTCGCCGCACCTCGACGTTGAACCGCAGCCCGCTTCGGAATGTGACCCGAAAGTCAGGCGCCCGTTGGCCAACGCCATACGACTCGTATTCGACCGCGAAGCGGCGCTCTTCGA
>VBFI01000233.1 GCA_005889275.1 Chloroflexota bacterium
CGGGTTGGTGTGCGATCGTCGCGAAGGTGCCGGCGATGTCCTCGAGCCGGTGAGGTGATGGCCACATCGTTGGGCTGATCACGTACGTCCAGTCGTCCGCGTGGATGACGACGACCTGTGTATCGGCGCTCGCGTTGTCCGCGACGAGCTTGATCGCGTCGAACCCCGGAACGGCGAGTTGCTGGATCGTGCGGTGCATAGCGAGCGGCTGTGCGCCCGACTCACGAGGCGTGCTCGCCCAGTCGATCGCGGTGACCGCAGGGTCGACCCGGTACGCCTCGACGAAGAGCCCCAGGTTCGCGCTTGCGGGTGGCAGGTCGCCTTGGTCCTGGAGGCATTCCTCGCGCTCCTGTTGTTCGGTGAGCAGCGTATAGGCGTCGGTCCCGAGCAACCCGCCGGGGCCGCTGCCAGCCGTGAGGTACCGCGCCGTGAGACGCCGATAGGTCTGGGGGAGCGCAATCCGGTACCCGAGGAACGGGTTCTCGTACACCACAGACGAATCCGTCTGGCGAGGCGTGGCTGATGCGCTCGCGTTGACCGTCGATGTCGGGAAGACCGCAGGTGTTGTCCCAGTCGGCTGTGAGTTGGTGGTTGGCGTGCACGCCGACAGTACGAAGGCCACGATCACGAGCACTTGGATGCCGGTCCGCATGTTGCGATTATCGGCTTCACCGCTGACGCGCCGAATCGCTTGCAGAACTCATCGATTTGAGTGCGGCTCGTCGTCCCGGGCTCCATCCCCGCTGAGTAGGTGTCGCGTCCTGCGGATTGCGTCATAGACCAGGAAGTCCTGCTTCACTACGTGCTCGCCGTCGGGTCTTTGGCCAACTCGGTCTTATAGACACAGCACACGCTGCGAATCAACGCCCAAGCGAGGCTCAACCTGCTTGTGCGCGCATGAATGAGAACTAGTCCGCACTCATCGAAACCGCGTCTGACGCCAAGAGCGGGGAGTACGCTGCTCTGGCCAGGGAAACCCTCGTGGGACCCACTCCCAGGTCCGTGTCGATCGAGGACAACGCGCAGGCTCATTGTGGGCGGGCTGCCGTGCGCGTTTGATCCGTGGGGGAGGTCCTGTCTTGATTCGCAAGATCGCGAAAGGCCTTGGCATCTTTTTCGTGGCGCTACTCGCCGTCATGGCGGTCGGCGTCGGCGCCAGCGGCGTTGCCCGCGTGCAGGCGCGTCAACTCGCGGAGCCGACGGGACCTTCCGCTGTGGGCCGTATCGAGCTAGCTCTGACGGACGCAGCGCGGATCGATCCGTTCGCGAGCGACGGTCGACGGCGTGAGATCGCGGTGTGGATCTGGTACCCGACTGCGAAGGGAAACTCGGCGGCGACCGCCCCATACCTGCCAAGGACGTGGGCGGACGCGGCGAACAACGTCAACGGTCCCGCGAGCGTCCTCTTCCAGGACAACAACGCGGTGCGTACCAACTCGATCGAAGGCGCGGCGCTCCAGGGGAAGAGCCCACCGGTCGTCGTGCTGTTGCCCGGCCTCGGCCCTTCGATCGCCGAGTACTCCGCACTCGCTGAAGATCTCGCGAGCCACGGCTACGCCGTCGTGGGGATCAACCCGAGCGGGTCATCTCAGGTCGTGGGCTTTCCGGATGGGCACCTCGTGTACGGCACCTCGGAGGGCAGCATCGCGGAGACCAACATCGACGCCTGGTATGCGACCGCGAGTCGGGTTGTCGGCGTCTGGGTCGACGACGCGTCGTTCGTCGTATCGACTCTCGCGAAGAATCCACCGGCCCTGGGCGCGTTGGACTTTAGTCACGTCGCGTACGTGGGCCACTCGCTCGGAGGCAATGCGTCGTTCGAGGTCTGCGCGCGGGACCCACGATGTAGCGCGGCGATCGATCTGGATGGGACCATCTTCAGCCAGGTCCGCAGTGCCGGCTTGAAGGTCCCGGGGCTGATCTTGCAGGCCAACGATAAAGCGTCGTGCGACGGCTTCTGCCAGCGAAGGAAGGACGACTTCAAGGCATTGACGTTGTCGGGACCAGTGCAGGACTTCGCCGTCAATGGCGCAGAGCACCTCAACTTCACAGATAACAGCGTGCTGTACATGCCGGTGCTTCACCCCGTTGGCCAGCTCGGATCGATCGACGGCGCAAGGGGCATCGTCATCACGCGCGACGTGGTGCGGGCGTTTCTCGACCAAGGGATTCGCGGCACCCCTGCATCGACCTTCGAAACGACAATCGGACGATACGGGGAGCTCCATGCACCCTAACGCTCCTACCTCAGTCGCAAGAAAGAAGGGCACATGACAGTCGCTCAAAACACCATCGCGATGGGCCTCTCACGGGCTCAGCCAAAACGAGAGGAAGGTATCGCGTCCTCACCCAAGCGCCTCGCGCGAATCGCTGGCGTCTTCTACCTGCTCGTCGGGATCTTCGGTGGCTTTGCCGAGGGATTTGTGGATCCCAAGATGTACGCCGCTGGCGAGGGCGATGCTCGTCTTCGTCGTCATCGCGGTCGGCATGATCAGCCTCAACGTGGTCTTCCAGTTCGAAGGCTTGCAAGTCGCGACCGATGGTTCCTACGCGACCGCGTTCGGCGCCGCGGGGTCGAATGCCATCGTGATGATCCTGATCGAGATCCAGCACTTTGGGACCCTCGCCGCGCAGGTCTTCTTTGGCCTGTGGCTCGCGCCGCTCGGGTATCTCGCCTTCAAGTCGGGACTCTTCCCCAGAGCGGTGGGCGTCGTTCTCGTCGTTGCCACCGTCAGCTACCTGCTGGACGTCCTCGCGGCGTTCTCGTCCCCCGATCTCGCCAAGGGGATCCACCCGTTCCTGATCATCGCCCCAGCAATCGGAGAGGTCTGGATGGTTGTGTACCTGCTTGTATGGGGCGTGAGGACCCCGCATGTGACTGGTCGCGCCCCGATCGCGTCTTAGGCAACAGGCCGCAGTCTCGGGACCGGCAGTGGCAAGTGGCCGCTGCCGGATCCCGGTTGATTCGAATCACCGCAATGCTGAGACCGCGATGAAGGCGATGCCGGCCT
>VBFI01000227.1 GCA_005889275.1 Chloroflexota bacterium
AGCTCACCTCCAAGAGCGGGATCATGGTCGGGCTGGGCGAGACGAGAGATGAGGTCGTCGCGACGATGCGCGACATCGCCGCGCAGGGAACCAACGTCCTCACGATCGGGCAGTACCTGCGCCCGTCTCCGACGCACCTTCCGATCGAGCGGTACTGGACGCCGGCGGAGTTCGCCGCGCTCCGCGACGAAGGCATGGGCATGGGCTTCCGTCACGTGGAGTCCGGGCCGCTGGTGCGGTCCTCGTATCACGCCGAACGCCACGTCCGGCCGGACCAGCGGGTGCCCGCGTGAGCGGCGCGCTGCACACGACCTGGTTAGGGCGGGTCCCGTACCTCGACGCCTGGCGGCTCCAAGAGGCGGTCGCGACGCGCGTTCGCGCGGGCGACGCGGAGCGGCTTCTGCTCCTCGAGCATCCGCCCGTCTACACCATCGGGCGCCGCGGGACAACCGAGCATCTGCTCGTCGGCCCCGACGTGCTTCACGCCGCGGGCGCGTCGGTCTACCGGGTCGATCGTGGCGGCGACATCACCTATCACGGACCCGGGCAGCTCGTCGGATATCCGATCACCCGTCTCGGGGAGAACGATGACCTCGTTGGCTACGTCCGCGCGATCGAGCTCGCGCTCGCCGACGCGCTCGCGACCTACGGAGTCGCCGCGCGGAGCGAGCGCGGCAAGACCGGGGTGTGGGTCGACCTTCCGGACGGCCGGCCCGCGAAGATCGCGGCGATCGGGGTGCGCGTCTCGCGAGGCGTCACGACGCACGGCTTCGCGCTGAACGTTTCGACGGACCTGGCGGGCTTCGAGCGCATCATGCCGTGCGGTTTCGTCCACGAGGTCGCCTCGCTCGAGCGGCTCGGCGTGGCAGCGGACGTGCGCGAGGTCGCTGACCGTTGCGCGCTGGCCCTCGCCGGGCGTCTGGGCCGCGAGGCGGTCGCCGTGGTGTCGATCCCGTCGCCGCGGGAGGCGGAGATACCCGCGGACGCGCCTGTTCGGTCCGCCGTGGACCTCCTTGCGGAGGCCGTCCCCGCCTAAGTCATTCGTTCGCGGGCGCGGTCTCCTGCATTTGCGGTAGTCGACGTTCATACGCCTGCTGGGTCATGGGAGAGGCGTCCCCCGTCGGAGTTACCGAACGCCCTATGGAGACACGATTCGGCGTGCCATAACGTTCCTCGCGTGGCGGTGGGTATGTTCGGGAAGGCGACGATCACGCAGACCATCGGAGGCGCGGAGCCGATGGTGCAGCTCGACGCCGCGGCGATCACCCAGCGGATCGGGTCGATCAGCCACCCCGAGAAGAAGCCCGAGCCGGTCTACCGACCGATCACCGGACGTCCCGAGCCGGCTGAGCCCCGCTGGCGCAGCTACCTCCGTCCCCGCGTCACGCCGTAGCGCGGTCGCCCGTCTCCTAACCGACGCGCGCCCCGCGGTGGTAGACGCGCCAGACGCGCCAGAGCGCCGCGGGATCGGCCAGCGGATCGCCGTGCACGAGAACCACATCCGCCGGACCGCCTACCGCGAGGTTGCCCGCGTCGCGTAGGCCCAGCAGCTCCCCACCGATCCAGGTCGCGGACGCGAGTGCCTCGTGGGGCTCGAGTCCGGCGCGGACGAGCATCTCGACCTCCCAGGCGAGATGACCAGGGCGGACCGATCCGCCTCCGAAGTCGCTCCCCGTCGCGATGCGCACGCCGGCGGCTTTCGCCGCGCGCACGGCGGCGAAGGCCTGCTCGCGAAGCGCTTCGCTCGCCGCCTTCGACTCGGCGAAGCGGCCGCCGTCCGTCGAGGCGAAGCCGACGAAGCTTTCGAGCACGCCGAGCGTCGGGACGAGCGCGGTCCGGCCGGCCATGCGTGCCGCGGTCGTCGCGTCGACGCCGAAGCCGTGCTCGACCGAATCGACGCCGGCGGCGACCGCGACCGCTGCGCCCTTTCCCTGCGCGTGAGCCGTGATGCGCTTCCCGCGCGCATGGACCGCCTCAACAGTCGGGGTGAGCTCGTCGGCGGTGAAGGTGACCTCGTCACCGGCGTCGGTACGTCCGCGAACGCGATCGCGGATCCGAAGGTTCAGCCGGTGCGGCGCTCCGACGTCGCGAGCGGTGAGGATGCCCATGCGCGCGAGCGCGCGGGACGCGTCGTCGCCACGCGAGAGCAGCTCCGCTTCGGGATCGCCGAAGCGGGCGAGCCAGTTCGCGCCACCCAGACCGGTGAAGTGCGCGTGGCAATCGACGAGCCCGGGAACGATCGTGGCGCCCGATGCGTCGACGGTGTCGGCATCGGTCGCATCCGGCGCGCCGTCGCTCGGACCGAGGTAAGCGATCCGGCCATCGCGCATGAGCAGGGACATCCCGCGCTGGAGGGTGGCCGAGCGCCCGTCGGCGAGGGCCGCCCCGCGCAGGAGCGTCGCGGCTATCGAGCGCTCTTCCGGCCGATGGAGCGGATGAAGCCTTCGATCGGGATCGCGCTCAGCGTCTCGATCTGCACCGTGCCCCGGGCGCCGAGCCCGACCGACACCCGTGCGATGGTCTCGCTGTCCTTCGCCTCCACGATGTTCACGAAGTCGTAGCGCCCAAGCGTCGCGTACTGGGCCACGACCCGCGCGCCGAGCGCCTCGATCTCCTTGTTCACTTCCTTGATCCGTCGGGGATTCGCCTGCAGCGTCTTGACCCCCGCGGCGGTGACCCTCGTGAGCAGAACGTACGTGGCCATGACATCTCCCTCGGTCCCATACTCGGACGCGAGCATATGCCGACGTTCTCGCGCACTCAGGCAGAGGCGATCCTTCCCAAAGTGCGTCCGCTCCTCGAGGATCTTCAGCGACGCAAGGCCGCTTACGATCGCCGCGCGACCGATCCGGTCGCGCAGGAGATCAATGCGCTCCTGCTCGAGATCGCGCGGCTCGGCGCCGAGGTGAAGGATCCCGACCGCGGGCTCATCGACTTCCGGACGACGCGCCGCGGCCGCGAGGTGTATCTCTGCTGGCAGCTCGGCGATGGCGACCGCATCAGCTACTGGCACGATCTCGAGGCCGGATTCGCGGGAAGGACGCTCATCGAGGACTAGGACCTCGTCCTATAGACACGGCGTTCGCGATTTGTCTCAGTCTCGCCCTTGGACGACCACATGCTCGCCTGGGCCGCGGGATTCTTCGACGGCGAGGGCTGGGCGGCCGCGAAGGAGCGCGGCGTCCAGGCGCGGATCAACCAGGCCGGTCACGATGGGGTGCCCGAGGTCCTCGTGAAGTTCCGACGGATCGTGGGCGTCGGCCGGCTCAAGGGACCGGTCCTCGAGGAGGGCAAGCAGCCGCTCTACTACTGGGAGGCGACGTCGCGACCCGATCTCGCCCGAGTCGCTGAGCTGATCGGACCGTGGCTCTGTCCGGTTAAGCGAGCCGAGCTCGAATCAGCTCTTGGGCGCGCCCTCGCGCCGGTCGTCTGGCCCGGCTCGATGAGTCAGGAGCTGGCGTGGGCGGGTGGGTTCTTCGACGGCGAGGGATCGACGTTTCTCGCTAAGCACCGCACCCATACGAACCATTTCGTACCGGTGCTTTACGTTCCTCAATCAGCTGAGATCGGCACGGCCCCTGAGCTCCTCCGTCTGAGGGCGGCAGTTGCCGTGGGGACAATCTCGGGGATTAGACGACCGCATGCACCGGGCCGGCCGTACCGCCGCTGGCGCGTCTTCGTCGTCGCACAAGTTCAGCTCGCCCTTCATCTCCTGTGGCCCTTCCTTGGCGAGGTCAAACGTCAACAGGCGCGAAGAGTGATGCAGCTCATTCATTCGCAGCCCGATCTACCCCGGGGCAATCCCGCCTTCGGCGTCGCCGGAGCCCGCTACTGCCTACGCGGACATGACAAGTGGAACGCGCGGCTGCGGCCGTTCAAGGGCCGCGGGCGAAACGAGGAAGACCCGCACAACGATCTGCGTCAGTGCCTGTGGTGCGTGCGCGAAGACGCGCGAGCCCGGAGGAACAAGAGACGGTGATAGGCGCGCCAGGGTTGTCGCCTAGCAGGTTACTTGTTGAAGTAGACCTTATTCATCTCGATGTAGTTCTTCCACTTGTCGGGGACCGCGTCCTCGGGGAAGATCGCGCTCACCGGGCACACTGACTCGCATGCACCGCAGTCGATGCACTCGTCTGGGTGAATGAAGTACATGTTGTCTGCATCAG
>VBFI01000120.1 GCA_005889275.1 Chloroflexota bacterium
GAGGCCCTTCGCGCTCCCGAATACGTTGGTTCGCGTCTCGAGCGGGTCGCCGAGGAAGGTCTTCAGCGCCTGGAACAAGCGACCCGGCGCGTGGGTGTCCGTGTAGATGTGCGCTTCGATGCTCGGTTGGGTGGGATCGGACGATGCGACTCGCACGCCAAGCATCTGAAATTCCCGGGTGAGCGGACCCCGGGTGCGGTTGTCTTCGAGGTACGCGTCAATGGCCGCCCTGCCGACGATGGCCGAGCCGTCCCTCCGGATATAGAGGACCGTCGGCATCGTCTCTCCCGCGAGCGGATCCAGGGGCAGGACACGGCTCGACTGGCCGTCAGACACGGCCAATGAGGTGTTCGAGGTCCCGAAATCCAGTCCGAAGCGCATGGGCCCAAAAGCCTAGATGGGGGAATTGCCGGGGCCGGCCTGCCGAGGGCCCCCGCGCGGCGGAGGGGTCCCCGGCCGACGAAGGCTGGGGATACCGCCGCGTTGAGAGGGTTTCGGCAGGCTGGCCCCGCGGCTGGCAAGCAAGTGAGGGCACATGCGAGTGAGGAAGAGTCTTGACAACACCATTGATAGGCTTTTAGATATTTGCTGTGGCAGGCACTCGGCGACCCGTCTACGTGATCTCGATCGCGGCGAACCTCGTCGGATGCCATCCGCGGACGCTGCGGATCTACGAGGAGGAGGGCCTGCTCGATCCGGTCCGGACCGACACGAACATCCGGCTCTACTCCGACGAAGACCTCGAACGCGTTCGCGCGATCCGGTATCTCACGCAGACGCGCGGCGTGAACCTCGCCGGCGTGAAGCTCCTGCTCCAGCTGCGGGGTGCCGCCGATCTGCTGGACGAGATCGCTGACGTGCTGGATCGCGAGGACGCAGAGCCGACGAATCTCTCTCGCGTCGAGCGCGTGTCGGACGGTGCCGCCGAGGGGAAGCCACGAAATCGCCAGCGCCGAAACGGCGTTGAGCTTTGAGAGGAGGCCCTCTGATGACCATCGCACGGTTCACCCCGATCAATGACGTCGTCTCGCTCCGTGAGGCCATGGATCGTCTCTTCGCGGACAGCTTCATCCGACCGAATGGCTCGTGGAGCGGTCTTCCCGCTGGACAGGTCGCGGTTCCCGTCGACCTCTGGGAGACGAAGGACGCGTACCACCTGCGCGCGGACCTGCCCGGGCTGACCCCGGACGACATCGAGATCAGCGCGACCGCCGACACGTTCGAGATCAGCGGAGAGCTCGGATCCACGGCGGATGTCCCGAACGAAGGTTGGCTCCGTCAGGAGCGCCGCTCCGGGAAGTTCGCGCGCTCGTTCACTGTTCCCATGCAGATCGACCCGACCAAGGTCGAGGCGAAGTTCACGAACGGCGTGCTCGAGCTCGTGCTCCCGAAGGCCGACAACGTGAAGCCTCGTCAGATCAAGATCACCGCGACAAACACCAAGTAGACAAGAGGTAGAAAAGTGACCGACCCCGAGACCAAGACCACCACACCCGAGCCGCAGGGACCGGCGTATCCCCGCGAGCTGCCACTCGTGCCGCTACGCGAGGCGGTCGTCTTCCCGAAGCTGGTCGTCCCGCTCGGGGTCGGTCGCGAGAAGAGCGTGGCCGCGATCAACGCCGCGATGGCCGAGGAAAAGCACTACGTGATCCTGGCCGCGCAGAAGGACGCGGAGATCGACGACGTCCAGCCGGATCAGATCTACTCGATCGGCACGCTCGCCGAGATCGTCCGTCTCCTACGTATCCCGGACGGCAGCGCCCAGATCATCGTCCAGGGACTCCAGCGGGTACGCATCAAGGACTACCTGCCCGAGCAGCGCTACCTCCGCGCGACCTTTGACGTCCTCACCGAGGACGCCGGCAACGCGGTCGAGCGGGAGGCGCTCCTCCGCAGCGTCCGGGCGCTGTTCGAGAAGTACGTCGACAACGGCGGCTCGATCCTGCCGGAGCTCGCGATGACGGCCAAGAACACCGAGGACGCCGGGCACTTCGCCGACCTCGTCGCGTCGAGTCCCGACCTCACGCTCGAGCAGCGCCAGCAGCTGCTCGAGATGCCCTCTGTCGTCGAGCGCCTCAAGTTCCTCTCTGTCTTCCTCGCGAAGCAGAACGAGATCCTCGAGCTCAAGGCGAAGATCCAGAGCGAGGTCCAGCAGACCCTCGACAAGACCCAGCGCGAGTACATCCTGCGCGAGCAGATGAAGGCGATCCAGAAGGAGCTGGGCGAGGACGAGGGCGGCGCCGAGCTGAAGGAGCTCAAGGACAAGATCGAGCAGGCCGGCATGCCCGACGCCGTCAAGGAGAAGGCGCTCAAGGAGGTCGGTCGGCTCGAGAAGATCCCGCAGGCCTCACCGGAGACCGGCGTCATCCGCACCTATGTCGACTGGCTCATCTCGCTCCCGTGGAAGAAGGCGGCGAGCGACGACTGGGACATCGCGCAGGCCGCGAAGATCCTCGACGAGGACCACTACGGTCTGCCGAAGATCAAGGACCGGATCCTCGAGTACATGGCCGTGCGCAAGCTCGCCCCCGGCCTGCGCGCCCCGATCCTTTCGTTCGTGGGCCCGCCCGGCGTGGGCAAGACGAGCCTCGGCAAGTCCATCGCGCGGGCGATGGGCCGCAAGTTCATTCGTATGTCGCTCGGTGGCATCCGTGACGAGGCCGAGATCCGCGGCCACCGGCGCACCTACGTGGGCGCGCTCCCCGGCCGAATCCTGCAAAACATGAAGACCGCGGGCGAGGTGAACCCGGTGTTCATGCTGGACGAGATCGACAAGGTCGGCGCGGACTTCCGTGGCGACCCGAGCTCGGCACTCCTCGAGGTCCTCGACCCCGAGCAGAACAACTCGTTCAGCGACCACTACCTCGAGGTGCCGTACGACCTCTCGAAGGTCATCTTCATCACCACGGCGAACGTCGAGGACACGATCATCCCGCCGCTCCGCGACCGCATGGAGATCATCCGGCTCCCCGGCTACACCGAGGACGAGAAGATGCACATCGCGAAGGGCTTCCTCCTGCCGAAGCAGCTGAAGCAGCACGGCCTCGAGGAAGGCAAGCTGGTGATGGGCGACGACACGCTCCTCCGGCTCATCCGCGAGTACACGCGCGAGGCCGGCGTCCGCAACCTCGAGCGGGAGATCGGCACGATCAACCGCAAGGTCGCGCGCGCGATCGCCGAGGGCAAGGCCGAGACGGTCGAGGTCAAGCCCGAGGACCTCACGACGTACCTCGGTCCCGAGCGGTACGACTACGGTCTGGCCGAGAAGGAGGATCAGGTCGGCGCGGCCACCGGCGTTTCGGTGTCCGAGCACGGCGGCGACGTCCTCACCGTCGAGGCGACGATCATGGACCAGGGATCGAAGCAGGAGGAGTTCGTCCTCACCGGTCAGATCCAGAAGGTCATGGAGGAGTCGGCCATCGCGGCGCTCAGCTACGTGCGAGCGCACTACGCGGAGCTCGCCGTGCCGAAGGGCTTCTTCAAGGACCACGCCATGCACATCCACGTCCCGGCGGGGGCCATCCCCAAGGACGGTCCGTCGGCCGGCGTGACCATGGCGACGGCGATCGTGTCGGCACTGACCGGTCGCAAGGTCCGCAAGGACGTCGCGATGACCGGCGAGATCACGCTCCGTGGACTCGTCCTGCCCATCGGCGGCGTGAAGGAGAAGCTGCTCGCGGCGCACCGCGCCGGGATCAAGATCTTCCTCATGCCAAAGAAGAACAAGAAGGATCTGGTGGACGTGCCGCAGGAGGTCCTCGACACGGTCGACATCAGGCTGATGGAGAACATCGACGAGGTCCTGAAGGCGGCGCTCTTGCCCGGGCCCAGCGTGACGCCCGCGCAGATCGAGGCGGCACGGCCGAGCATGACGCCCCCCGCCACGCCCGCGCACTAAACCGGGAGAACCGCGATGCCGGTCGAATACAAGGACTACTACAAGACCCTTGGCGTTCCCAAGAACGCCTCGACCGTCGACATCAAGAAGGCCTACCGGAAGCTGGCGCGCCAGCACCACCCGGACGTCAACAAGAAGCCGGAGGCCGAGAAGCGCTTCAAGGAGATCAATGAGGCCCACGAGGTCCTCAGCGATCCCGAGAAGCGCAAGCGGTACGACACGGTCGGGCCCGATTGGGAGCGGTACGCCCAGGGTATGGGCGGCCAGCCCGGTGGCAACTTCCATTGGGTCTACAACGGGCCGGCGGGCGCCGGCGGCGATCCCTTCGGCGAGACCGCGGGCGACTTCTCGGATTTCTTCCGCACGCTCTTTGGGAACGCCTCGAACGGTGGCTTCGGGGGCGGCACGACGATGGACGACCTCGTCGGTGGACGGCGGGCCCGCACGCGGGCCCGGCCGCAGCAGGGGGAGGACGTCGAAGGGGAGGTCGAGATCACCCTGCCCGAGGCGTACAAGGGCGCTGAGCATGTCGTCCAGATCGCCCCGGCGGACGGTGGAAAGCCGCGCCGGTTGACGGTGAAAATTCCCCCGGGGGTGCGCGACGGGCAGCGCATCCGCCTCGCCGGCCAGGGCGCGCCCGGCGCGAACGGCGGTCCACCGGGCGACGCATATCTCCGCGTGCGCGTGAAGCCGCATCCCTTCTTCACGCGTGACGGCGACGACCTGCGCGTGGAGCTGCCGGTCGCGTTGCACGAGGCCATGCTCGGCGCGGAGATCACCGTACCGACGCTCAAGGGGCGGGTGTCGCTCCGCATTCCGCCCGAGACGCAGAACGGCCGCACGATCCGGCTGGCCGGGCAGGGCATGCCCAGGGGTGGGGGCCCCTGGGCGCGTAGCGACGCCGGCGGAGGGCACGGCGACCTCTACGCGACGGTGAAGGTCGTCCTGCCCACGAAGCTGAACGAGAAAGAACGGGAGCTCGCGCGCGAGATCGCGAGCTCACGCAGTGGGGAGAACCCGAGGAGCCATCTCCTCTAGAGAGGTTGTTGAGTTGATAGATCCGAACAAGCTCACCGAGAAATCGCAGGAGGCGCTCGTCGCCGCGCAGCAAAAGGCGCGCGACGAGGGCCACGCGCAGATCGACGTCGAGCACCTCGCGCAGGCGCTCGTCGATCAGCCGGGCGGCATCGTGCCGAGCGTGCTCACCGCCTTGGGTGTGCAGTCGGCGCAGATCTCGACCGCGCTCGCGACGGAGCTGCAGCGCCAGCCGAAGGTGAGCGGGAACGTGCAGGTGGGCGCCTCGGCGCGGCTCGGCCGCGTCCTGCAGCAAGCGCAGAAGGAGGCGCAGTCGCTCGGCGACGAGTACGTATCCACCGAGCATCTGCTCCTCGCCATGACCGAGGACCAGGGTTACATCGGCCAGGCGCTGAAGCGGCAGGGCGTGACCCACGAGCGCGTGCTGAACGCGCTCAAGGACGTGCGCGGCCAACAGCGCGTGACCGATCAGAACCCCGAGGGCAAGTACCAGGCGCTCGACAAGTACGGACGCGACATCACCGACCTCGCCCGCAAGAACAAGATCGATCCGGTCATCGGCCGCGACGAGGAGATCCGCCGCGTCATCCAGGTCCTCTCGCGGCGCACGAAGAACAACCCCGTGCTCATCGGCGAGCCAGGGGTCGGGAAGACCGCGATCGTCGAGGGCCTCGCGCAGCGCATCGTGCGCGGCGACGTCCCCGAGGGGCTGAAAGAGAAGCGGATCTTCGAGCTGAACATCGGCTCGCTCCTCGCCGGCGCGAAGTACCGAGGCGAGTTCGAGGAGCGCCTCAAGGCCGTCCTCCAGGAGATTTCGTCCGCCAGCGGACAGATCATCCTGTTCATCGACGAGCTCCACACGGTCGTCGGCGCCGGCGCCGCGGAGGGCGCCGTCGACGCGGCGAACATGCTGAAGCCGATGCTCGCGCGAGGCGAGCTGCACACCATCGGGGCGACCACTCTCGACGAATATCGCAAGCACATCGAGAAGGACGCCGCGCTCGAGCGGCGCTTCCAGCCGGTCTACGTTGGCGAGCCGTCGGTCGAGGACACCATCTCGATCCTGCGAGGTCTGCGCGAGCGGTACGAGATCCACCACGGAGTGCGGATACAGGACGCCGCGCTCGTGGCCGCGGCCACGCTCTCGTCGCGGTACATCACCGACCGGTTCCTCCCGGACAAGGCGATCGACCTCGTCGATGAGTCCGCTTCGAAGCTCCGCATGGAGATCGACTCGATGCCTGCCGAGCTCGACGAGGTCGAGCGGGCGATCTCGCGTCTGGAGATCGAACGCGAGGCGCTCAAGAAGGAGTCCGACGCCGCGTCGAAGGAGCGACTTCAGAAGCTCGAGCGCGAGCTCGCGCACCTGAAGGAGGACGCGGGCGGCCTGCGCGCGCACTGGCAGCAGGAGAAGGCCGCGATCAGCGAGATCCGCGAGAAGCGTCAGCAGCTCGACGCGGTCCGTGCCGACATCGACAAGGCGGAGCGCGCCGCGGACTACGCGAAGGCCGCCGAGCTGAAGTACTCAGTCCTCGCGAACCTCGAAAAGGAGATCGCGCGCGGGGAGAAGAAGCTCGCCGAGGTCCAAAAGGGCCAGAAGATGCTGACCGAGGAGGTCACTCCCGAGGACATCGCCGACGTCGTAGCGAAGTGGACCGGCATCCCGGTTACGAAGCTCCTCGAGGGCGAGGTCGCGAAGCTCCTGCGGATGGAGCAGAACCTCCACCAGCGCGTCGTCGGCCAGGACGAGGCGGTGACCGCCGTCGCGAACGCGGTCCGTCGCGCGCGCGCCGGCATGCAGGATCCGCAGCGGCCTCTTGGGTCCTTCCTCTTCCTCGGCCCGACCGGGGTCGGGAAGACGCTGCTCGCGAAGGCACTCGCTGAGTTCTTGTTCGACGACGAGAAGGCGATGGTCCGCCTCGACATGAGCGAGTACATGGAGAAGCACACCGTGGCTCGGCTCATCGGCGCGCCACCGGGTTACATCGGCTTCGAAGAGGGTGGCCAGCTCACCGAGGCGATCCGGCGGCGTCCGTACGCGGTGCTCCTCCTCGACGAGATCGAGAAGGCGCACCCGGACGTCTTCAACGTGCTGCTCCAGATCCTCGACGACGGGCGGCTCACCGACGGCCACGGCCGGACGGTCGACTTCAAGAACACCGTGATCATCATGACGAGCAACGTCGGCTCGACCTTCATCACCGAGCTCGTGGACCAGCCGGACCTGATGCGGAAGCGGGTCATGGACGCGCTTCGCGGACAGTTCCGTCCGGAGTTCCTCAACCGTGTCGACGAGATCGTGATCTTCCACAACCTGGTCACGAATCAGCTCATGGAGATCGTCGAGAAAGAGGTCAAGATCCTCGCGAAGCGGCTCGCCGAGCGGAAGGTCACGCTCGAGCTCTCCGACAACGCGAAGGCGCTCATCGCCAAAGAAGGCTTCGACCCCGTGTACGGGGCGCGTCCGATCAAGCGGACGATCCAGAAGCTCGTCCTCGATCCACTCGCGCAAAAAGTCCTCTCCGGCGAGTTCAAGGAAGGCGACACCGTCTTCGTCGACGCGGAGAACGGGAAGATCGTCTTCTGGAGCGAGCAGTACGCGCAGGAGAAGGCCGAGGACAACGGTGGGCGTGAGCCCGCCGCCGCGGGCGGACGCGGCAGAAGGGCGAACTAGCCGAGCTGCGCTGGCGCGCTCGCGGAGGCCTGTTCGCCGCCGTCGACCAACCTTGCCGCAAGGCCAACTGGAGCATCAGCCGCGACCTAACTACGAATACGCGCTCGAGCTCAAGAGGCGCGGGAATCAGAGCTGAGCGGGCGCAGGCCCTAGGCGGCGACGACCTTTTTCTTCTTGTCGACGAACGCGAGGCGAACGCCAAGCGCCCGTGCGATTTTCGCCAAGGTCTCCTCCGTCGGGTTGCCCAAGCCGCGCTCGATCCGGCTGATGTCGGCCTGCTCCACGCCGGAGCGCTTCGCAAGCGCCGGCTGGGTAAGCTTCTGACGCTTGCGGAGCATGGCGATCTGGCCGCCCCGGGCGTAGCGCTGGCGCATGACGTCGAGCTGGGCGACCGCCTCGGGCCCCTCGGCGTGCGCCTCAGCTTCGATGTCGCGGAGGAACTCGGCGAACGTGGTCTTCTTCATGGGTAGAGGTTATGTGATCAAACACATATTGTCAACGACCGGCTTTTCGGGCCATCCGGCTTCGACGCAGCCGCTTCGGGCGTCGGTGCTGTTTGAATTCCGTCAGGCGCTTCCTCGCGAGCTTGATCTCTTGGTTCTCGCGCTTCTTGCTGGCATCGGCCTGCTTGTCGTAGCCGGCGAGGAGCAGCACGATCTTGTCACCGTAAGCGTGGCAGTACACCCGCAGCAGGATCGGCTCCTTGTCGCGCTCGTCCGGCGTCTTCGTGGTGAACATGGCGACGATTTCGTCCGCCCCGTGCCGCAGGCGGAACTCGAAGAGGCCCTGACCGAGGTTCTTGCCGTATTCGGTGTCGCAAACGTTGACGCCGTTGACCTCGAGGATCTCCGACATCGCTATGCCGATCGAGCGGCGCTGGAAGGGCGTGAGGTCCTCTTTGATCCACTCGCGAACGTACTCCCGACCCGTTTCGGGCTCGGCGTAGAACTCGATCGTGTACGGATGCCGCGGCGGATCGACCACGAGCTGGTCAGGATGCCGCATCAACTGGTCCGAAAGCGAGCCGGTGGGATGCCGAGTACGTGCTCGCGGACGCATCACGATGGCAGGACGGCGGCGTCTCCAGTCGGTGGCGCGGATCAAGACCACCGAAAACACCGCACCACCCGGGGACCGTCGAGACTCTGCCAAATGTGACAGGCACCTGACCTGACTGCCGATCAGGTCTGCGACTAAAGGACCTCGGACGCGTGTCTTAGTACCCGACCGGTGCACCGACGCGCGCCGCACTGCGATTTACAGGCGGTTCGGGATCTGGGCCGAGTGCGTCGCCGCCGGTCGCGGTGCGCGCCGCAGGGATCGGCGATGAACGGATGGCAGCGGTGGTGGCCGAGATGGAGCTCGCGCGCGGAGAGCTCGAGTCGGCTTCACTTACCTCGAGCTCGTGCGCGACGCTTGGGCGGCGCCGCCGGAGTCCTGAGTCGCGCCACCAGGGTCGTCTTCAAAAGCTCGTACGCGCGCGCGGACTCGCCAC
>VBFI01000121.1 GCA_005889275.1 Chloroflexota bacterium
GGTGAGCGTGCCGGTGATGCTCGCGGTCGCGGTGTCGGTCGCGGTGATGGTCTGGGGTCCGGTCGTGATGAGCGTGGCGGAGAAGGTCCCCTGGCCGCTCGTGAGCGTCGAGTCGGCCGGGAGCACCACGCCCGCGGAGGTGTCGCTGCTGGTGAAGTGGATCCGGCCCGCGTAGGCGGGGTCGGCGTTGCCGAATTGGTCCTGCGCGCTCACCGTGAAGGTGAAGGACTGCCCGGCGGTCGGCGTCGCCGTGGTGCCGAGCACCAGGTGGTTGGCCGATTGCGCGCCCACGTTCACGTTCACCGTCGTGGAGAGCGAGTTCGCCACATCGGCGACCGTGAGGGTCTGCGCGCCCGCCTTCACGAGCGTCACCGCGAAGGTGCCTTCGCCGTTGGTCAGGGTCGAGTCGGGCGGGAGCACCACGCCCGTAGAGGTGTCGCTGCTGGTGAAGTGGACCGTTCCGGTGTAGCCGGTGAAGGGTTGGCCCTGCGCGTCACGAGCGGTCACGGTCACGTTGAAGGACTGGCCGGGCGTGGCCGTCGCCGGCGCCGCGACGCCGAGGGCCTGGAGGGTCGGGGCGCCGAAGAGGAACGCGTTCAGGATGTTCGAGGTCGTGCGCTGGATCCGCGCGTCCGCGCGCCCGTGGAAGAACCCGTCGAGGCCCCAAGTCCAGGAGATCGTCCCCGACGAAAAGACCCACGCGCCGCTCGGCGCCTGGTAGATAGAGGAGTTGGCGTGATCGGCGCCACCCAGGATATCGGTAAACGGCGAGTCCGAGAGCAGCGTGAAGCTCGACGAGTTCGCGGCCGCGTAGTTGGGCATGAACCGGTCCATCTCGTACCCGACGATGCCGGGCACCGTATCGCCGTCCTTGAATCCGGTGCCCGCATAGGCCCAGTGGGAGCTGTTGGTCACCCGGTAGTCGACGTTGTTCCCGTACGGCACGTCTCCGGTGAACTGGATGCCGCGAAGCGTCTGCTCGGGCCGGTTCGGGACCGGTGCGGTGCGCCACGACGCCGTGGTCGTCGGCCCAAAGACGGGATCGAGGCTGATGTTTCGGTAACACACCACCACGCGGTCGGACGCGCCACTCGCCGACGGCTCGAAGCGGACCTGCCAGCTGACCGCGTCGGCGGCGAGGAACGCGAGGTTCACCCCGGCGTCCCGAGCCGCCTCGGCGGCGTCGTACATCGGCTTCGACCAGTACTCGTCATGTCCCATGGAGATGAGCGCGCTGTGCCGGAGCAGGTCGGCGCCGTTCTCGTGGGTGTCGAGGTCGCTGACGTACGTGACGTCGTAGCCCGAGCGTTCGACCCAGCGAATGAACTCGACCGTGTCGAACTGAGAAAAACCGTATCCGGTGTAGGGACGATCGAACGAGACCTTGACCGCGCGCGGGTCGCCCGCGATGGTGTTCGGGCCAGCGCTGTTGAACGAGTAGAGGCTCTTTCCGGTCCGGCTGTCGTTCGGATAGTTGTTGTACGCCTCGTCGGTGGCGAACCCGTACTGGACGACGAATGCAGCCGCACGCCCGTCGCGGACGACGAAGGGCACGTAGTTCTCGTAGGCGTGCTCGTTGATGAGAACGGCCAGGTAGAGGCCCGAGGTCCAATCGGCCGGGACCGTGAGCGTGTAGCTCGCGGCCCAGTTGCAGGCGAGGAGACCGGTGGTCGAGTCCTGATCGCACGGCGGCTGCTGCACCCCGGCGAACGGACCGACATGCAGGCGGAGACGTCCCCCAAAGCCCCCGTACCAACCGAGCCGGTAGAAGTCGATGGTGTAGCTCTGCGCCGGATTGACCGTCACGTAGAGCGTGATCGTGTCCGACTGAGCCACGCTCGTCTTCGACGCGAATCCCTTGATCTGCCCATTCACGTCATCCGCGATCGGCGCGCGCGGAAGCCACCCGAAGGAGCCTTGCTGCTGGTTCTCCGGGCCGATCGGGTTGTCCGCGGCGAGCGCGACGCCCGCGCGCGCCAGGGGCGCGAGGACCAACACGCAGAGCGCCGCGGCGACCGCGACCACCCGTATACGCATCTAGGCGGCGCCCTTCCGCGCGAACGCGGGACCCGGCGCGGGCGCGACGGGGGCGTCACGCCGCCGCGCCTCGGTCCCGCCGACGGTGCGCAGCTCCACCGGGCCGCCGTCAAGACCGGCGAGGCCCCGATAGCGGAAGCCGGCCGCGGCGGCCGTCGCCGGCGAGACGAGGTCACGACCGTCGAACAAGAGGTCGCCCCGCACGACGCGTCGAAGCTCCGCGAGATCGAGCTCCGCGAACTCGGGCCACTCCGTGGCGATGACGATCGCGTCGGCACCATCGCAGGCCTGGGCGACGCTCGAACGCAGCTGGATGTCGGGCGCCTCCGGCAGCTGCCGCACCGCGGGGTCGTACGCGCGCACACGCAGCTCCGCTCTTCGGAGCCGGCGCGCGAGCGCGACCGCGGGAGACTCGCGGGTGTCGGGCGTCCCCGCCTTGAACGCCAGGCCCAGCAACGCGACTGTGCCGGCTCGCGGCAGCGCCCGCTCGATCGCCTCGGCGAAGCGCGAGAGCTGCCGTGCGTTCTGCTCGATCGCCGCCCGCAGGATCACGAAGTCGTAGCCCACGCCGTCGGCGATGGCCTGCAAGGCTCTCGTGTCCTTCGGAAAGCACGAGCCGCCCCAGCCCAGTCCTGGCCGCAGATGCTGCGGTCCGATCCGCGGGTCGAGGCCCATCGAGCCGAGCACCGCGGAGGCGTCGGCGTCCACGGTGTGCGCGAGATTGGCGATCTCGTTCACGAAGCTGAGCTTCGTCGCCAGGAAGCCGTTCGCGGCGTACTTCGCCAGCTCCGCGCTCCGTGCGCTCATCCAGAGGAGCGGGACCGGTTGCCGCCCGCCCGGACCGGGGGATTGCGGGAGGCCATTGATGATCTTCCCGTACAGCTTTTCGAATGCCGCGCGGGCCGCCGGCGGACCGCCCGCGACGATCCGGTCCGGGTAGAGCGCGTCGTGGAGGGCGTGGCCCTCACGCAGGAATTCCGGATTGGAGACGACCTGCATGCGGCTCAGCTCGCCCTGCTGAAGTCGATCGCAGGTCCCGACCGGGACGGTCGACCGCATGAGCACGATCGTGCCGTCCTTCGCGTGCCTCGCGATCTCCGCCGCGGCGGCCTCGATCTGTTCGAGGTCGGGCATCCCGGTCGGGCCCATCGGCGTGCCCACCGCGACGACGACGACGTCGGCGAGAGCGATGTCGCTTGGCCGATCGACGAAGCCGACGTCGACCGTCCGGAGAAGCTCTTCGAGCCCCGGCTCCTGCAGCGGATCGGTCCGGCTGCGCCACTGCCGCAGTCGCGCCGGGTCCCGCTCGACGCAGGTCACCTCGTGTCCGAGATAGGCGAGGACCGTCGCCGAGGTCGCGCCGACGTACCCGGCGCCGATGACGATGACCCGCATCCGGTCGCTCAAAGCTGCGCCGCCCGCGTCGAGCGTGCCCATTCGCCGCGGCCCGTTCCCGTCGCCGCGAGAGCGACGACGTACAGCTTCCAGATCGCGTACGGCGGGGCCCACAGGAGAATGCGGAGGAGCACGCGCGGCGCCATCCCACCGAGCGCGGCGCCCCGTGCGGCGTAGCCGACGAGCGCCACGAGGGCCACGGCTCCGAGGACAGCGAGCGCCGCAGATCCGACGAGCGCGCCCATCACGATCGCCAGTCCGCCCGCGGTCGCGAGGACGGCGGTCGGCGGGACGAGAATGCTGAGGCCCGCGAAGAGCGCGCTCGGGTTCCGGCGTCGCGCGCCCTGCGCCGCGAGGCGGGCGCCCGCGACGAAGTGATCGAACCTGACTCGCTCCCAGCGCACGGCCTGCGCGCCCGCGCCGGCGAACGAGGCGGGCACGGTCTGGCGCACGGTCGCGCCGGTCGCGAGCGCGACGCGGTGGCCGTCGCGGACGAGGCGCAGGAAGAGCTCGCCGTCCTCGACGACCGACGACTCGCTCCAGCGATACCGCCGGGCGATGTCAGCCGCGAAGCACATTCCCGTCCCGTGCAACCCGCTCGACCCGCCGAGGATCGTGTGCGCGAGCGGGCGGAGGTGATTGCCCAGATGGAACGCGAGCTCGCGAATCCGGATGAGCGGACGGTCCTCGGACACGGCGACCAGGTGCAGGGCCTGGATGGTCTGGTCGCCCGCACGCAGATGGTCCGACATGACCCCAACGAAGTCGTTCGAGAGCTCGCTGTCCGCGTCCACTACCACGAACGCGTCGACCCGCGGGATCTCCGAGAAGACCTGGTCGGCGAGCCAGTTGAGGGCCGCCCCCTTTCCCCGCCGTCGTGCATCGGTACGCTCGTGCACGCACGCGCCGTGCTGGCGAGCGACCGCCGCGGTGTCGTCGGTGCAGTTGTCCGCGACGACGTGGACGGAGACCCGGTCAGCGGGATGGCGCAGACGCAGCAGCCGATCGACGGTGCCACCGACGAGCTCGGCCTCGTTGTGCGCCGGCACCAGGATCGCGAAGCCGAGCGAACCCGTACGGTGCCGTGATGCCGGAGTTTTCGGCCTTGCGACGAGGGTGACCGCGCCAAGGAACGCCAGATACAGAGCGGGCAGTGTGATCACGACCGCGAACAGCCCGATGCCGGCATTGAGGAGAGGTGTCACGGGAGGGCTTAGCGCCGAGCGCCTGGGCGCGTGGGCACGATGCCTGCGCGATTTCGCTCGGCTGTCACGGGAATGACATGAGACCGTGTCCGTATTGAGGAGGTTTGCGGGGACCGCATGATGTCGGTGCGGCGCGGCGGCGCACAACGGACCACTTCGGACCTGCCTTCAATTCAGCGTCAACGCGGACTCAACGCGATCGCCGGGCGGTTCGCCGCGGGCAAACATCCCAGGAGGAGCTTTCTCATGGCGCCTTCGGCGTGGCGCGCGCCGGAGCCGCGCCGCCGCCGCCCCCCAGGCTGCAGGCGCCGAGGCTCGGCTGCTCGAACGCGCGGATGTGCGCGTCATACCCGTCCCTGATCCAGAAGACCGGCACGGCGTAGGTGACGTTGTCGCAGGCGATGCTCTCCTGGCTCTGCGGTCCGGCGCCGTTGTAGGCGTACCACCCGAGCTTTGTGCCGGTCTTCGAGTACTCGAAGTAGTAGGGGCAGCCCATCGCATCGACGAAGAGGCTCCCGCCCCCGGCCGCCACGCCGCTGCTCTGACTGAAGCCGCACTGCGCTTCCATGTCGTTCGGGGGGACTCCGACGTCGATGAAGGGCGTCGCCGCGACGAGGGTCGCGGTGCCCTGGGCATCGGCGTAGCTCTGGTAGTGATAGATCCGAGCCACCGCATCGGGGCTGTACCAGATGGTGTCGTCGGTCCCGTCGTAGGCGAGCTTCGTCTCGGTGATGAAGGTCCGCGCCTGCCATCCGGGACGATCGTTCACCGGGTCGATCGTGAACATCAGCGTCGCGGCCCCCGTCTTGGCCAGGAGGTAGATCGAGAGGCCGTCTCCCCCTGTCGCCCAGAACATGTCGCGGCTCGCGTCGTAGGCGATCGACATGATTCCGGCTGGCGCGCCGACGATTGTCGCGTCGACTGGCGGCGACGCCTGGGTCGTGGCCCCCGCCGGCGGCATGTTGATCCGGTGAAGGATCGAGCCCGCGTACTCGGTGTAGTACAGAAAGTGCCCGTCGAAAGCGACGCTCGGCGACACGTTCCGAGGCCAGCCTTCGGGAACGATGACGTCGGCGACGAGATCGCCGGGCGCAGCCGCCGCGGGCTGCGCGTGACCGAATCCGACCTGCGCGACGACGAGCGCGAGCGCCGCCACGCACCGAAGGGAACGAACGACGAGCTTCTTCACGGGTCTCCTCCCACGGTCCCAAACGGACCCAGCGATCCCACGCGCGGTGATCCAAGCGCGGATGAATTGAGGAGCCCTGCGGAGAGGACATGAGACGAGGACGCGGTCGGGACGGTCGGGAGGCGGACTCGTGGCCGGCGGCTTCAATCCGCCGACAACAGCGCCTCAATCCCGGCGTGCGTCCGGCCGCGCAGCGCGGTCGCGTACAGACCCTCCAGCTTCCGGGCCGAGGCCGTCCAGTCATAGGACCGCTCGACGAGCCGACGGCCGGCCGCACCGAGCTCCCTGGCCAGATCCGGTTCGGCGAGGATCCGGCCGACCTGCAGCGCGAAGTCCCGTGGGGTGTCGGCGAGCAGCAGCTCTTTTCCGTCCGTCACCTCGAGGCCTTCAGCGCCGAGGCTGGTCGAAACGACGGGTCGCCCCATCGCCATGGCCTCGAGGATCTTGAGGCGAGTCCCTCCCCCGACGCGCAGCGGCGCGATCACGGCCGTCGCGCGCTCGAGGTAGGGCCGAAGATCTGGTACGGCGTCCGTCACCACGACGTCGGGACCCGAGAGGCGCCGGATCTCCGGCGGCGGCGCCGGGCCGACGATCACGAGACGAACCGCCGGGTGCGCGCGTCTGATGAGCGGCAGCACCTCGCGGACGAAGAACAGCAGCGCGTCGACATTCGGGTAGCTGGCGATCGTGCCGAAGAAGAGCAGCGTGGCTGGCTCGCTCGGGCGGTCGCCTGGCGAGAAGTAGCGCGTATCGACGCCGTTCGGTACGACGTCGACCAGAGCGTGGGGGAAGGCTCGGCGGATCGTCACGGCGTCCCGCGATGAGGTCACCGCGCACGCATCCACCCGCCGCCAGGCGCGCTCCTCCTCGGCCCGGACCTTCAGGTACTCGAGCCGGTCGTAGAGCTTCCGAGGAAGCGAGCCGTCTACGGCCACGCTGCGAAGGGGGATCTCGTACTCGACGTTGTGCTCGTCGAGCACCACGACCGCCTCGGGCGGGAACGCATACCGCGCCATGAAGCTGTGCTCGACCTGGACGACGTCGTAGGTGGCGTCTTGGGCCATCCTGCCGATCGCCGCCTGCAGGGACCCCCGATGGTGCACGAGGTCGCGAAAGCTTCGCGGAGAGAGGGCGGATCCCAGCTGAAGCGCGCGTCGTGAGATGCCCCGCACCGCCAGCCGATCGTTTTGCACCGTCACGACCCGCTCGCAGAGACCGCGCAGCCCCTGAAGGGCGGGCACCGGTGATTCGGCGCGCGTCACGAACGAGAGGACCGAGATCTGGTGGAAGGGGGCGAGCGCGCTGACGAGCCCGTAGAGGCGCACCGGGGCGCCCGAATGCCGGGACGGCAGGTAGGGGCTGACGACGAGGATGTTCAGCGACCGCTATCGACGCGCCGCGGCATTGAGGGCGCCTGTAGGTCCTGATTGAAGGAGCGGAGCCGATGACGGCGGGCGGCTGCGGAACACGGCCCTCGCGGGCCGCAGCCCGCGAGAGAGTCAATGGAACGAACCACACCCCTTCAACAGTCGCTACGTACGCTCCGTCGCGTGCAGCGGTACCTGAGCACGGCGCGTCAATATCGCTGGCTGCTCGCCGCGATCCTGGCGCTGGTCTGGGGTGCCGGGCTTGTCGCCGCCTACGGCGAGTTCACGAGCACGTACGAGTCGACCGCGACCGTGTGGGTGCTTCGCGTCTCACCGGATCTGGCGCAGATGAGCCCGGATGATCCGAACATCCCGATCATCCAGACCGCGGCTTCGCAGCAGGCCGAGCTCCTGGGCCAGCTCCTTCAGACGAGGAGCTTCGTGGAGGACGTGATCAGTCGGACGTCCCTCGCTCCGGGTCCGGGAAAGGTAACCGACGACAAGCTCATCAACGACGTGCGAAAGCACCTCCGCGTCCAAACGCTCGGCAACAACCTCCTCAGCATCTCGTTCTCGGGCCGCGTCCCGCGGATCGGACCGGAAATGGTCGACGCGGCCCTCGCCGTGCGCGGCGAACGCGTCGCGCAGGCGCGCATCGACGCGACGAGCGCGGTGAGCGCGCTCTACAGCAAGGACTACGAGGTCGCGCAGTCGGCGGCGCTCGACGCGCAGCGAAAGCTCGATGAGTTCAACGCGGCGCACAGCGGCACGTTGACCGACGTGGACGCGCACCTGCAGGCGCAGCTGCGGCTTGTCCTCGACTTCGCGCAGGTGCGGCTCGCGGATCTGCGGGGTCGCATGGATCGAGCGGTCCTGGCGCCGGCGTTGCTCGAGATCAGCGGCCAGGAGTTCCAGGTCGTCGATGCCGCGCGTGAGCCGACCTCACCGAGTGGGGGAACGCGTACCGCCGCGACCCTCGCCGCCGTGGCGTTCGCGGCAGGTCTGCTGCTCGCCACGCTGCTCGTCGTGGTCGGAACGCTCTTCTCCGCCCAGGTGCTCGGGCAGGCCGATGTCGCCCGTCTCGCTCCGGTAACGCTGTTCGGCTCGGTCCCGCGGGCGGCGGATGGCACGGGTGCCGACGGTCATGACCTGCGGGCCAAGCTCGCCGCGATCGCCTTCGACGCGGCACCGCGGAGCGCGCCGGACTGATGAGCGCGGGGGACCCGATCACCCGGATGTTCGATGGACTCGCCAGCCGGATCGACGCCGCCGGCTACCGGACGGTGGGCTTCACGAGCGCCCTGCTCGGCGAGGGCGTGAGCACGATCGCTCTCGGAACGGCGGTGTCGCTCGCAACGCTTCGCCAGGAGACGGTCCTGCTCGTCGACGCGAACTGGCTCCAGCCCACGCTGACCGGGGACGCGCATCTGGACGGAGACCCCGGGCTGGCCGAATGCCTTGCGGAAAAGAGCGAGCTTCACCGGGTCCTGCGGCCCGCTTCGCGAGCGCGCGTGGCCTTCCTTCCGGTCGGCGACCGCAGCGTCGCTCGGCCGGCGCTGCGCGGGCTCTCTTCATTCCTCCTCGGCGTCGCGCCCACCTTCGAAACGGTCGTCGTCGACCTTCCGCCCATCCTCGCGGGAGAGTCGTTCGTCCTGCCGTGGCTCGCGTTACTCGATCAGGTGGTCATCGTGTTGCGCGAGCTGGCCACGCCCGCACCCGTGCTGCGGCAGGCCCTCGAGCGCCTCGGAACGGCGAG
>VBFI01000122.1 GCA_005889275.1 Chloroflexota bacterium
AAAACGGACAGCGCTTCGCCACGTGGCGAATCTAGTGCTGCCGAGGTACTGGCTCGTCGTCGCGACGCTCTAACCCCGGCGGACGATCCCGGCGCGGCGGCGCGCCGCCCGCCGCGAAGCCTCGGCAATGCCCTCAGCGAGCACGCGTCGGTCCGCAGCACTACATCCTTCACCGACCGTTGACCAAATCCCACCGGGCGGCAAAGCGAGCGCGCACTTGTTCTGGCACCGGTCGTGCTGCGAGGCCGTCGGACGTTCCACCGCAAATCCGATCGTTAGCGGGAGGTACTTGCGTGCCACACAGCGCTCGCAGAGCGCGCGCTCTTTCGCCGGTCATGGCGATCCTCATCGTCTCGCTGAGCACATCCCTCGGCGCGGGTCCGATCGCGGCGGCGACGTCTCTTCTTGGAGGCGAACACCTAGTGACGGCCCTGCCCCCGACCGCGACGTTCAACACGAACCTTCTGCTGGCCGGCAGCAGCGGTGCCGGAGAGCCAAGTATCAGGACCGACAGGTTTGGCCGGTCCTTTGTGATCGGTCCGATCGGTGTCCCGGCGGGTTGCAAAGCCTTCCGAGTCACACATGACGGCTCGGTGTCGACGTTCCTCGGCTTTCCTGATCACACCGCTGGTGGCGGCGACTGCGACTGGGCGATCGGGCCTCAGGAGACCGCGGCGTTGCCGGGTTTCGGGGCGCCGTCGGATGACGCTCTCGCGTACTCGAGCCTGAGCCTCGCGAACATCACCACGGGCAAGTCGAACGACGGCGGCACGACCTTCGGTCCACCGAATCCCTACTCGCAGCAGGTCGCAGGTGACGACCGCATGTGGATGACCGCCGACCCGAGGCTCAACAGTCTTGGGCTCGCCGACGTCTACATGACCTACCACGACGTCAGCGTGCTGGATATTCAGCTCGGCGTGTCACGAGATGGCGGGCAGACCTACGTTCAAAACGGCCCGATCATCAATCCCGCCGACGTGCCCCCGCCCCAGTGGCAGGGCGGGATCAACTCGCCACCGGCTCCAGCCGGGAACGGACTCGGGAACATCGTGGCGCGCAGGTCCGCCACGGGCCTGACGCTGTACTCCATCTTCGTCACGCCCGATAGCTCTCAGGACAACATCAACCAGGGCCTCGCGGGAACCGGAAACTTCAACCGCGTGTATGAGGCCGTCGGCACGGTGACCGACCTTCCCGCGCCGAGCGCACCGGTCATCAGCTGGCGGAACTACGAGGTCTATCACGGTCCGCTCGGCGCGCGCTACGACCGAATCTTTCCGATAACCGCGGTCGACGCCGGCGGCAGGGTCTACGCGATCTGGACCGACGGCAACAGCGTCATGGTCAAGGCTGACGCCACAGGCACCGGATGGAACCCCGCGACGGCGCCCGGACTCATCCCAAACCCGGCAGGCGTGAACACGACGGTCATGCCTTGGGCCGACGCGGGCAAGTCCGGCATCGTCGACGTGGTCTTCTACGGCGCACAGGGCGGGGCCGGTGCCCAGCCCAGCCCGCAGGACGACGTCAACAACCAGTGGAACGTCTATATGGCGCAGACCATCGACGGTGGCGCCACGTGGGGCGTGTTCAAGGCGAGCGACCACGTCATCCACACGGGCCCGATCTGCATCGACGGTCTCGGCTGCAATCTGAGCACCCCCGCCCGAGATCGCACGCTCCTCGACTTCTTCCAGGTGTCGGTCGATCCGACCAACGGTGCGGCGGACATCGCCTACACGGATGACCACGCAGCTCCCGGAAGCGGGGTCCTCTACTTCACGCGCCAGTGCACCGGCGCCAGCGCGACGACCGGCGCGGCCCTGGTAAATGACTGCAAGGTTCCACCGCCTCCTCCGACACCGCCGCAGGGGACCACCTGCCCTGGCCCTCAGATCCTCGACTTCCTGAACGACGCGCCGAACAACTACCCAGGCGGTTCCGGGCAGAACATGGACAACCTCGACATCGTGAACGCCTCCTTCGGCTCAAGCGCCGGCAGCGCGAACATCGACGTCACGCTCACGATCAAGAACCTTCAGGCGCCCCCGACGCCTGAGAATCCGAACGTCCTCTCTGGCCTCTGGAGCGTGTACTGGCAGCAAGCCGGCACCGCCAACGCGCCTGGTGGCAGTAGGTGGTGGTTCGCACAGGCGACGACGACGGTCTCCGGGAACAAGATGCTGGCGACCTTCAGCGACGGGACCTTCGACGCGGGGGCGGACGCCTACAGCGGCCGGCACACCGCGACCGGCGACTTCACGACGGGACCGAGCGGCAGCTTCGTCATTCACGTGCCCCGCGCCGATGTCGGCACTCCGGCCGACGGTACGACGCTCACGAACACATTTGCCGACACCGCCGGGGCGTTCCTGTTCGCGGGGAACGGGCTTCGCTACATCGGCCGTGCGGACCGCGCGCCCGACTCGAACTACGGATCCGATTACAACGTCGCTCAAACCTGCCGCGCGGATCTGGCGATCACCAAGATGGACTCGCCCGACCCAGCGCACGTCGGGCAGAACCTGACCTACACGATCAGCGTGACGAACAACGGCCCGGACAAGGCGATCGGCGTGAGCGTCACCGATCAGCTCCCGAAGAACGCCGGCTACGGGGCGAGCACCACAACACAGGGATCCTGCACGCTGAAGCCGTCGAAGACCGCGGTCGGCTGCAACATTGGGACGATGGCAAGCGGTGCCTCCGTCACGATCACCCTCGTGGTGAAGCCCACCAGTAAGGGGACGATCACGAATACGGCCACTGTGACGCTGACTTCTCCGACGGATCCGGACCTCACGAACAACACGGCCACAGCGAAGACGACGGTCCAACCGTAGGACGGGCGAGCGGCGCGGGGGATCTCCCGCGCCGCTCCCCTTTATCCGAACCGCTTCTTGTAGAGCTCCTTCAGCTCGGCGTCGGTGCTGCCGAGGTAGCGGCTCGTCGTCGCGACGCTCTGGTGACCCGCGAGCCGCTGCGCGAAGGGGACGTTCACCTCTTTCGCCCACATGGTGATCGCGGCGTGGCGCAGCCAGTGTGGTGAGACGTTCTCCACCAGACCGGCGCGCTTCGCGGCCTCGGCGACGATCGTCTGCGCCGTCTTCACGGTCATCCGGTACGAGCCATCGCCCTTCTTGCGGCTCGTGATGAAGAGCGCCGGGTCGGTGTCCTTGCGCGAGCGCAGGTACCGCTCGAGCCACTCGCGGGCGCGGCTGCCGAGGAACACCTTGCGGTAGCGGCGACCCTTGCCGAAGACGGTGACCTCGTCGGTGATGCGCAGTCCGTCGCGCGCGACGGCCCGGTCGTCGAGCTCGAGCCGCTCGCGATCGAGCCGGACGAGCTCGGAGATGCGGCAGCCGGTCGCCGCAAGGAACTCGAGGAGCGCCCGGTTGCGGACGCCGTCGTCGGTCGCGGTGTCGAAGCTCTCGATGAGCCGCTCGAGCTTCTGCGCGTCCAGGTGCCGCGCGTCGGGGCTCGGGTCGGAAGCCTTCGCGAGCTCGACCTTCTCGGGCGCGGGAACGGGAAGATCGATGAGCACGCCGAACTTGAGCAGCCCGCGGAGCGCGATGAGATGGAGGTTCTTGCTCGCCGCGGAGATCGCGCGCTTGCCGATGTCGGGTCCGGCGAGAAGCCGCCGGCGGGTGAGATGGCTCGCGTACGCCTTCAGGATCCGGATGTCGATGTCGCGGACCCGCGGTGTCGCGCCGTCGCGACCGATGAAGTCGAGGAACTCGACGAGGAAGCGCTCGTACCTCGGAAGGGTCGTCTCGCTCCGGCCTTTGTCGCGGAGCTCCTGCAGGAACGCCCGTGCGAGGTCACGTACCGGGCTGTTTGGCCCGAGCTCCCGCGGATCGAGGTAGGGGCCCGCCAGGAGACCCCTCTCGCCCGAAACCCCTGCTCGATGTGGTGTAATCCCCATTCTGCGAGATGTCTACAGTGGGTGCGGCCGATGTGTCAAGGGCGCGGTGCCGCTCCCCTCGGCCGCGATCCCGGCTCTCAGCGAACCAATTGCACATCGGCGAGGCCGCTTGCTGCATGGGCGAGCGCCGCATCCGCCGTGACGAGCTCGATCCCGCGAGCGCGCGCCAGCGCGACGTAGAAGGCGTCGGCCGCGGAGAAGCGGTCGGCAAGTCGGTGTACCTCAGGTAGCAGGGGCGGAAGAGCGACGCGCTCCGCCGCAAGACCGATCAGTCGGGACGTGATGAAGTCCAATCGGGAGCGAGCGACCAATTTTCGACGGAAGAGCCGGCGAAATGCGGCATAGACCTCAGCGTCGAAGTGGGCCGGAACGATCAGCCGCTCGTTCGCGATCATCGCAGCCGCCACTAATCCCCTCGCGGATTCTCCGAGCATGTCGACCGCCACCGAGGCGTCGAGAACCTTCAGTCGTCGAGGCGCATCTCGCGCCGGGCCTCCCGAACGAGCTCCGCGCTCGTCTTGCCGCCGAAGTCGACCGGCGGGAGCTTCCCCACCTCGGCGGCCCACTCGGCGATGGACGGACGTGCCAGGTCATCGTTGAGCAGTTCGATCACGTACTGACTCATCGACAGACCCTTGCGATCGGCCCGGCGCCGCAGACGCTCGCGGAGCGCGACTGGTACGCCGCGAATCTGTAAATCGGTCTTTCGTGACGGCACGGTCTCAGATATTAGCATGCGTTATGCATGCACAGCCGCGCGAAGGCCTATCGCGGGGCGAACGCCGCGACGCCGATGATCAGAGCTTGCTCGTTCAGACGCGGCGCTTGCGGTCGGAAGAGCGCGTGGTCGTTGGAGCCATCCGCGTCGGCGGTGCGGACTTCGGCGAGGCTCGCGTAGAGGATGCGCTTGCCATCGGCGCTCCAGCCCGCGGAGCGAACAAAGCTCGGCGTCTGGATCGTCCGTCGCGCGCCGGTGATTCCGTCGACGATGACGAGCTCGTCACGCTCCGCCACGCCTTCGCCGCTCACGTAGAAGAGGAGGATCTCGTCCGAGCCCGGCCGCCAGCGCGGCTCCATCAAGAACGTTCCCTCCGCAGGGCCGTATCGAGCGACCGTCCGCCCTGAAGCTGCGGCTGAGTCGCGCACCTCGACGTGGCCGACGAGCTGACCCGACGCGCCTTGATCGTTGAACACGATCGCGACCGACGGGCGCGCGGCGCGACTGGCCACCGGCGAGAGGCCGTTGGTTGGGCCGCCGATGCGCGTAACGGCGCCGCTCGCCGCATCCGCCGCGAAGAGCGCATCGAGCCTCATCGAGAAGATCACGCCTTTCCCATCCTCGGTCCAGCCGTAGATGGTCGTCGCACCCGCGCCGGCGGCGAGCTCGCTCGGGACGAGCTGCCGCGCGCCAGCGCCGGCGGCGCTTACGACCCAGACGCCCGTGTCCTTTTGCAGCGTGCCCGCCATGGTCGCGCCGCGATACGCGATCCGTTCCCCATCCGGGCTCCACGCCGGCTGATTGGTGATTCCCTCGAGCGGGATCCGGCGCGCCGTTCCCATGACCAGGTCGACGACGACGAGGCCGGCGCCCGCGACATCGACCGGATCCGAGAGCACGAGCCGGCGGCCGTCCGGCGACAGCTGCCGGGAGAGCGCCAGGGAGTCGAAGTCCGCGAGGGGACCGGTGGCGCGCTCGTATGAGACGAGCTGGCGAGGGCCGCTCCCATCGAGCGGAACGTCCCACACGATGAGGGTCGACGGGAATCCCCCCGACGGCGAGGAGACCTGCAAGACGAGCGCGTGATCGCCGCGCACGTCGCCGGCGGGAGTGATCTTGAGATCGCGAAACTCTGGCGCGGGCGAGCGCGAGCTCGCCGGTGACGGGACCTCGACGACGGACGGCGCCGCGCTCGGCGTCGGCGATCCCGTGACCTGAACGGCCGCCGGGGAACCGCACGACGCCAGGAGCGCGAGGATCAGGGCGAGACGGCGCACCCGCCGAAGTCTGCCGCGGCCCGTAGCCTTCGTATCGTGGCGGCCGCGCGGGTGCGGCAGCTCAGCGACCGCGCGCTGAACCGCGCGCTCCTCGACCCGCTTCTCCCGCGCGAGCGGACCGCGCTGGGCCAGGAGGCCGAGCGGCTCTTGTCGTTCCTGGCGCCCGAGGACCTAGGCGGCGCTCCTCCGGCTCGCGCCCGAGCGCTTCGCCGCACGTGCCGGGCTCGCACCGTGCGACCGCGACGCGTCCGCCGCGCCGCACACGGTCTCGATGATGAGCCGCGTCGTGACGTACGGGTCGGCGTTCGCGTTCGGCCGGCGGTCTTCGATGTACCCCTTGCGGTCCCTCGCCACCTGCCACGGGATACGCACCGATGCTCCTCGGTCCGACACGCCGTAACGGAACTCCTTGTATGAGCACGTCTCGTGCAGCCCGGTGAGACGCTCCTCGATGCCGAAGCCGTAGTTCGCGATGTGCAGGTCGTGCCGCTTGCCGAGCGCCTCGGCCGCGGCGACGCACGCGTCGTAGTTCTCACGCATCGCGTTCGTCGAGAAGTTCGTGTGCGCGCCGGCGCCGTTCCAGTCGCCACGCACGGGCTTCGGATAGAGCGTCGCGCTCACGCCGTAGTCCTCCCCCACCCGATAGAGCAGCCACCGCGCGACCCACAGCTGGTCGCCGATCTCGGGCGCGTTGAGTGGACCGACCTGGAACTCCCACTGACCGGGCATGACCTCCGCGTTGATCCCCGAGATCTTGAGGCCCGCCTTGAGGCACGCGTCCAGGTGCGCCTCGACGACGTCACGCCCGAAGACCTCGTCCGCGCCGACACCGCAGTAGTAGCCGCCCTGCGGCGCCGGGAAGCCACCGCTCTCGGGGAATCCGAGCGGCCGCGCGCCCTCGAAGAACGTGTACTCCTGCTCGATGCCGAACCACGTGTCGAACGACCCGAAGCGCGTCGCCATCTCGGCGTTGGCCCGGCGGGTGTTCGAGGGATGCGGATCGCCGCTGACCAGCATGACTTCGCAGAGCACGAGCTTGTCGTCGCCGCCGCGGATCGGATCGGGGCACTGGAACACCGGCTGAAGGACGCAGTCGGACCGATCGCCGGTCGCCTGCTGCGTGCTCGACCCGTCGAACGCCCAGACCGGCGGCTTTTCGCCGCTCGGCACGATCTTCGTCTTCGAGCGCAGCTTCTGCGTCGGCTTGGTCCCGTCGATCCAGATGTACTCAGCACGGTAGACGCTCATGCGGCTTCCCTCCTTCGCGCGCGAGAAACGAGCTTCGTCGACTCTACCGAGACTCGGCGTCCTCTGCGCTCGTCGCGGTGTCGGGCATCGACCGCACCGCCGGACCGCTCGTCGCGCCGAGGACCGCCGTGGGCACCGGCGTCGCGGGCGCCGTCGGCCGCGCGGTCGCGGACACGACCGCCGTCGCCATCACCCCAGGCGTCGGGGACGAGCTCGCCGACACGGTCGGCGATGCGGTGGCCAACGTGGTCGGAGCGGCCTTCGGCGGCGCGCTCGTCCGATCGACGCCGACGGGCAAAGCGCCTCCGGGTCCGGCCCGCGCCGCTCCGACCGCGAGGGCCGCACCACCCGCCACGAGCGCGAGTGCGAGCGCCGCGGCGAGCGGGAAGTACGCGAGCGGCCCCATGCGCAGCGGCAGGCGACCGAGGCAGTTGCGGCAGAAGCCCGAGACCGGCGTAGTCACGAGACCGCAGTCCGGGCACCGTACGGGATTTCGGCTCCGCGCCACGACCGCTCAGGGCTGCACGTGGCGTGCGCGACCGACCGAGCGGGCTATTCCTCCTCGGGGTCGGCCCAGAAGGACTCGGTGATCCGGTTGTTCACGTTCGCGACCCCGACGTTCACGACGAGCTCGACGAGCGCACGCTCGTCGAAGAACCGGCGGGCGCGGTCAAGCGTCTCCGCTGTGAGCCTGGCCGTCTTGGTGAGCTCGGTCGAGAGGGCGATGACCGCCTTCTCCTCGTCGGTGAAGAGCGCGCTCGCATCGGCGCGCGGTATCGCGTCGATCATCTCCTGGGTGATGCCGAGCGCACGGCCGGCCTTCGTGTGCGAGATGGTTCAGTAACGGCAGCGGTTGACGAGATCCGACGAGAGGAACGACAGCATCCGCAGCTTCGCCGAAACCGCGCCCTCGTTCAGCTGCTTGCGGAGCTCCCAGTACGCCGCCGAGACCGCCGGCGCGTGGTTCAGGATCCGGCGGAAGTTGTTCCCCTCACCGGTGTAAGGAATGCGCGCCACATCCGAAGTTTAGAGGTGCGCCTCGGCGAGCCGACGGCACGCAGACGCACGCGGAAGAAACGCCATCGCCGCGGCCGCCGAGCTCACCCGCGAAGCCACGCCGCGATCGCTTGGTCCTCGACGCCGGCCATGTCGAGCTCCCGCTCCCCCATCGCCAGCACCGGGATGCGCAGGCCGTAGCGGTCGAACAGCGCGGCGTCCGCGCTCACGTCGACCCGTTCGATGTCGAGCGGAACGTCGAGCCCGACGCGCCGCAGCGCGCGGTGCGCCTCCAGGCACAGCCCGCAGTCGGGCTTCTCATAGAAACGAACGCGACGGGGCGGGGCCCGGTGCGTCCGCCGGCGCACCAGCGCGAGCGCGCGCCGGAGGTCCCCGCGCATCAGCCGCCTGCGGCGATCTCCGCAGTCACCAGTTCGCGGAAACTCCCGGCACGTTCGCGGGAAGCGCCTTCCCGCGTGGATAGATCACGTAGACGATGCCGCCTGTCGAGGTCATCCAGTTCCGTTCGAACTGCGCGCGGTCGTACGTGCGCCGCACGGACGCGTCGCTCGTCGCCGCGGGGTCGTTCACCACGGGGTTGCCCTCCTTGGTGAAGCCGACGATCACGAGCAGATGGCCCGCCGTGCTCTTGAAGAGGAAGCCGTCCAGCTTGTTCGAGGTGAACGCGATCGAGGCGACGAGCGGGATGCCGGCCTTGATGAACCGCTCCGCCTCGGCGAGCGAGCGCAGCTGGGTCACCTGGCCATCGAGCCCGAAGCGGCCCGCGTAGGCCACGTTGAACGGCCAGTTCCCGGCGCCGTTGTAGTGGTTGCACCACGCCTCGCCTCCGCCGTCGTACTCGGGAAACTCGCCGGCGTGGATCTCCTGGGAGAAGGCGGGCACGCCCAGCACGATGTCGCCGGTCATCGTCGTCGCGCTCGGCAGGTATGGCTTCGTGTTCACCGGATCCGAAGCGACCGCACCGATCCGGCGCACGGCCGGCGAGGCCGACGATCCCACTGGCCGGTAGAGGGCCAGCCCGAGCTCGTAGCCCCACATGGGGTGATCCTTCGCGAAGAACGTGTCGATGGCGACGAACCCGTCCGCGTCTCCCTGGCCACCCACGGAGGTGCGGAGAATGTCGGCGTCGGAGTCTCCCGACGCCCAGATGCCCATCGTGTACCACTTCGTCGGTGATCCATCCGCGCGCACGGCCTGCATCGAGACGCGGATGAAGGTCCCTGTCGGAGTCTCGGCGATCCAGGACGAGACGAGCTCGCTGAATCCGAATCCCGTGGCGTACGCCGGCGACGTCCACGTGCCGACCTCGTAGCTCCGTGTCGTCCCGCGGTGCGGGTCGGTGTAGCTCGTCGTGGCCAAGCCGGTCGAGCCGAGGACGAGCGCGCCGCTCCGATCGACGACGGTGCCCGTGCCCGCCGCGAGCGCGAACGCGTGGTAGCTCACCGGGTACGGCTGAGCGGCGGACGTGACGGACCGGGCCGACTGCGCGAGCAGAAGCGCGACCGCGGCGAGCAGCGTGAAACCAACCCTCATCTCGGCTCCTCCCTGTTCGTGTGGCGCGCCAACACTAGCGCGCGATCACCAGTTCGCGGGGACCCCCGGCACGTTCGCGGGAAGCGGCTTCCCGCGCGGATAGATCACGTAGACGACGCCGCCCGAGCCACCCAGCCACACCCGCTCGAAGTCCGCGCGGCGGTAGGTCTTGCGCGCCTCCGGATCGGTCTTCACCGCGGGATCGTTCGTGATGACGTCGCCGTTCGGCTGGAACCCGCGGATCACGAGGAGATGCCCGTTCGTCCTGCCGAGCAGGAACCCGGGGAGCTCGCCGTTGATGGACGCCACGAGCGGGATGCTCACGTCGAGGAAGCGCTGCGCCTCATTCAGCGAGCGCAGACGCGTGACGAATCCGTCGAGCCCGAAACGGGTCGCGTAGGCGACGTTCGCCGGCCAGTTGCCGGCGCCCTTGTAGTTCCAGTCGTACGTGTATCGCGCGGCGTACACCACCTGCGGATCGTCGTACCGCGGGCCCGGAAAGGCCTCGAGCTCGTCGGGGGTCGGGCCGGCGCCGTGAAACGCGACGACCATCGCCGTCGACGTCGGGCTGCACCACGCCTCGCCTCCGCCGTCGTACTCGGGAAACTCGCCGGCGTGGATCTCCTGCGAGAACGTCGGCACCCCGAGGTCGATCGCCGTCCCCTCGAAGGGACTCGGGATCTTGTGAGCGAATGCGGCCGAGGTCATCGCGCCGACCATCCGCACGGCCGGGCTCACCACGAACCCGGCGCGGCGGTAGAGCGTCACGCGGAGCCGGTACCCGTCGAGGGGAGGCGCGCTCGACGCTCGCGCGAACGTGTCGATGTTCACGTCGCCGTCGGTGTCCTTCTGCCCGGGCGTCGACGTCCGGTGGATGTCGCCGTCGCCCGAGGCCCACGTGACCATGCTGAAGAACTTCGTTTCGCGACCGCCGCCGCGGGCCTGCATCTCGATGCGGATCCATGTGTTCGCGGGAGTGTCCGCGTTCCATGAGGCGATGAGCTCGTCGAACGCGAAGGGGACCGCCGTCCAGTCGGATGTCCAGACGCCGCTCTCGAAGGCGATGCTCGATCGCCCGAAGGGATCGTCGTACGAGCCATGCGCGAGACCGCTCTCGCCGAGCGTGAGCGGCCCGGTGCCGGCGATCCCGCTCGAGCCGCCGCGGGCGAGATCCGCGCGAACGAAGCTCACCGCCGGCGCGTTCGCCGGCTGCGCGATTGGCGTCGGCGTCGGCCGGACAGAAGGGGTCGTCACCGGCGGCTCGGTCGAGATTGGCGACGGAGACGCGGCCGTGGCATCAGGGCGTGTCGCCGGCGCGGGAACGCACGCACCGAGGACGGCGGCGATGATGACCGCGGTCGCGAACCGTGGCGCTCTCCTCATCGGCGTGGCTCGGCAAGCCTAACGTGGGTAGAGTCACATTCGTGACCATGCCACGCCCGGACCTCTTCTGGTCGACCGCGCGCGTCGCCGAGCATCTTGGCGATCCCGAGATACGCATCGTCGACTGCCGCTTCAGCTTCGACGAGGACATGCGCGTCCAGTATCTCTCACCATGCGGCCCGGCTCTGGCTCGCCCTTCGCCGCTACGGACACGACCGCATGGCGGTCATGGAAGGCGGGATCCAGCGCTGGATCGCCGAGGGCCGCCCGCTCGAAAAGGGCGAGGTCGTCGTCACGCCGGCGTCGTTCACACCCCGCCCCCGTGAGGGCGTCATCGCGACGAAGGAAGAGGTGCTCGCCGCGGTGCGCTCCGGCGACCCGTGGCTCCTGGACGTCCGCCGCGACAGCGAGTTCACCGGCGAGGAAAAGCGCGCGGCCCGCGGCGGCCACATCCCCGGCGCCGTGAACGTGCTCTGGAAGGACGCGCTCGGCGCGGATTGGAGCGTGAAGGACGCCGGCGAGCTCGAGGACATGTACGCGAACGCCGGGTTCGGGCCGGAGACCAGCACGATCACGTACTGCCAGGCCGGGGTCCGCGCCGCGTTCACGCACCTCGTGCTGACCGCGCTCGGGCATGACGAGGTCCGGACATACGACGGCTCGTGGGAGGAGTGGGGCAACGACGCGAGCGTCCCGATCATCACCGGACGCAGCTAGTCCTCCTCGCTAGCGCACGTGGATCGTGAAGAAGATCCCCGAGTCCTCGAGCCAGGTGACCCCGTCGACCACGCCACGAACGCTGAGCCGGTAGTCGCCGGGGGTCTGCGGCGCGCGCACGCTGAACTCGAACCAGCCGACCTGACCCGGCCCGACGTAGCTCGTCGTCGTGGTCGCGAGCCGGCTCGGCGAGATCCATCCCGAGGCGAGGTCCGCGCGCGGGCCATCGAGTGGCGCGCTCGTGCCCAGGCTGGCCTGTTGATTGGGGACGCCCGTGTACCAGCCGCGGTAGCCCGCGTTCGCGAACGCGACGACGAGCGTCGTCGTCGCGCCCGGCGCGATCGTCGGGTCCGGGCTCTGGCCATTCCAGCGCGAGTGATATCCCTGGTCGAAGGACGCCGCGGCCGCGCCCGCGTCCACCGTGCTTCCGAAGTCCGCGGTCCAGTACCAGCCGTACGCGGTGCCGGCTCCGTAGGAGCGCCCGACGCCGATCACGCGGTACGCCGGATTGACGAGCACCGCGTAGTGGGCGGGGCTCGCGATCCAGCCCGCGAGCACGTCGGCCGTCGAGGTGTACCCGGCCGCGAGATCCTCGCCGGTGTAGCTCTGAAAGGCGGGGTACCCCGCGTCGTTCATCCGCTGGACGGGGGCGCGGCCGTCGAGCGACGTGTGAGCGAAGTAGTTGTGCACGGACATGTCCGCCGACATCCACTTTGCGGCCGCGGTGAGCGGATCCGACACAGTGACCGTGGGGAGGCCGCGGCCCGCGCGGAAGTCGTTGATGCGCGTGACGAGGTCCTGCTCCGCCGAGTCGAGGGTCGCTCCAGCGGCCGCCGAGGAGGAAAGAGACCAGAACAGCGACACGAGCGGCAGCATGGCCGCGCAGAGAATTCGACGGAGACGCATGGACCTTCCCCTTCCGCGTCTCGCCGCGAACGCAACGAACGCGTAACAGGGTCATGGTCACGGCGCGGAGGAGGCGCGGCAATGCGCAGCCGTGGGGGTTAACCATGACCGATCCGCATCTGATCCGGAACGGTCGTGGGCTCGGTTGCTAGGACGTACGGATGTAGGTCTCGATCTCCGCGGCCAGATCCGGCGGGACGTCGGCCTCGATACGGATGCCGGTCTCGTCGTAATCGGCACGCCGGAGCGCGCCCCGCGTACGGATCCGCTGCACGAGCGCGCCCGCGTGGTACGGCAGCGTCGTGCGCACCCGGCGCCATCGCGCCGCGGCGGCCTCGGCAAGCCGGGCGCGCAGGTCATCAAGGCCTTGGCCGCTCGTTGCCGACACGAACACCGCGGCCGGGAACTCCGCCGCGAGTGACTGGCGAAGCGCCGCGCCTTCCGTGCCCTTCAGGAGATCGACCTTGTTCAGGACGAGCAGCCGCGGCCGTTCTCCGAGACCGAGGCCGCCCAGCGTCTCGCCGACGACGCGGAGGTGCTCGTGGAGGTTGGGATGCCCGGCCTCGGCGACGTGCACGAGGAGGTCGGCGTCCGCGAGCTCCTCGAGCGTCGCGCGGAACGCCGCGACGAGCGTCGGCGGGAGCTTGTTGACGAAGCCCACCGTGTCGGAGAGCAGGATCGTGACGCCGCCCGGGAGCGCCGTGCGCCGGGTCGTGGGATCGAGCGTCGCGAACGGCTGGTCGGCGACGAACACGTCGGCGTTCGCGAGCGCGTTGAGCAGCGTGGACTTGCCGGCGTTCGTGTAGCCGGCGAGCGACGCGAGGAAGAGACCCTCGCCGGCGCGCGACCCACGCGCGCGCTCGCGCTGGCGCGCGACCTCGGCGAGCCGCTCCTTCAGGTCCTGGATGCGACCCTCGCGCGAGCGCGCGTGGCGCGCGAAGATGTCGAGGATCACCCCGGAGCGGTCCACGACGGGGACGTTCGTCGTCTCCTCGAGCGTCCGCTGCTGCGCCGGCGAGAGCTCGTCGTCCGCCACGACGATGTCCGCGCGCAGCCGCGCGACCTCGCGGCCGATCTCCTCGGCCTTGCCCTTCCCCACCCAGGAGTTCCGGTCGGGCGTCCGGCGGTTCTGGACCACACGCCCGGTGACGATGCCGCCAGCCGCCTCGACCAGCGAGGCGAGCTCCTCGAGCGAGTCGGCGGCCGCGAAGGGGGCCGAGGGAAGGTCGAGCGCGACGAGGTAGGCGCGCTCGGGGGGCGTCTCCGTGTCGATCACGCCGCCGCCACAAGGATCGCGTTCAGCGGATCCTCGGACGTCGGGTCGAACCACCGGATCGCTGGATCGCGCCTGAACCAGGTCATCTGACGCCGCGAGTACGCGCGCACGTCGCGTGCCGTTCGCTCTATCGCGGTCTCGAGATCGATCTCGCCGCGAAGGTGCTCGGCCCAGTGGACGTAGCCGTGCGCGCTCATGCTCGGCAACCGCGGGTCGATGCCGCGCGCCGCGAGGGCGCGCGCCTCGTCGAGGACGCCGGCGGCCACCATCTCGCGAACCCGCCGCTCGATGGCGCCCACCAGGACGGCACGCGGAGGGCGAAGACCGATGCGGAGCGCGGAAACGCTCGGACCGCGCCGCGGCGTAACTGGCGCGGCGGTGAGCAGGACGATCTCGAGATAGCGGATGACCCGACGCACGTTACGCGGGTCGACGCGTGAGGCCGATTCCGGATCGAGCACGCGGAGTCGCTCGTGGAGCGCGGCCGGCTCCTCACGCTCGAGACGCGCGCGAAGGTCCGGATCGTGCGGCGATGAGGCGAGCGCCAACCCATCGAGCAGCGCACGCACGTAGAGACCCGTGCCGCCGACGACGAGCGCGACGCGGCCTCGTCCATGGATCGCGGCGAGCGCGGCGCGGGCGTCATTTTGAAACCGGAACACCGTGTAGGGCTCGCCCGGGTCGACAACGTCGATGAGATGGTGTGGGACGCGCGCGCGGTCCGCGGCGCTCGGCTTCGCCGTGCCGATGTCCATCCCGCGGTAGAGCTGCCGCGAATCCGCCGAGAGGATCTCTGCCCCGATCCGTTCGGCCACCCCGAGCGCGAGGCTGCTCTTGCCGGAGGCCGTCGGGCCGACGATCGCGATCACGTCCGTACCGCCGCCTCCACGGTCGCGAACGCGTCGCGGGCGCGCGCGAGCGCGCCGCGGTCGGGGTCGCGCTCCCCGTACCGAAGCTCCTCGAACGTCTCGACGAGCGGCGCGGCGGCCCCCCAGCGCGTGTCCCGGCCGACGACGCGGCGGTAGTGCTCGTCGGGTGTCTCGCTCGGCTCGCGCCAGCCGTGACCGGAGCGCTCGGCGAGGGCGAGGAGGCGCCAGTAGAGCACCCGGAGCGCGGCGGCCGCCGAGCCGTCCTCCCGCGGCGGCCGGCGCCGTGAACGGCGGCGCGGGAAGAGGCTCCCTAGGGTCTCGCCGAGGCCGAGCCCGGCGGCGTCCGCCCGCTCCAGTGCTCCACCTTCGGGCAAGGTGATGCGCCGTTCGCGGACGACACGCTCGAGGAGGACGAGCGCGACCGCGGCGACGACGACGACGATCAGGATCTCGAAGCCGCCGACGACGAGCGGCCGATTGCGTTCCACCTCGCGCAGGAGCTCGGCTTCC
>VBFI01000123.1 GCA_005889275.1 Chloroflexota bacterium
CGCGCTCGCGTCCTCGTTGAACATCCCGGCGGTCCGCACGCTCGACGACCTCGGGCTCGAGGCGATGCTCGAGATGACCCGTCGCTTCGGGCTCGGGACACTGACCGAGGTCGAGCGCTACGGTCTCGGGCTCACTCTCGGCGGCGGCGAGGTCCGGCTCCTCGATCTCGCGAACGCGTACGCCGCGCTCGGCGCGGGCGGTCGTCTGGCGGAGCCCTTCGCGGTCGCGCGGGTGCGCGACGCCGCCGGCCGCGTGCTCTACGAGCGCGCCGCGGCGACGCCCGCGCGCGTGCTCTCGCCGGAGGACGCCTACCTCCTCGCCGACATCCTCTCTGACCCCGACGCGCGGATCCCGGGGTTCGGCGGCGTGACGCCGTTCGACCTCCCATTCGCGGCGGCGGTGAAGAGCGGCACGAGCACCGGCTTCCGCGACAACTGGACGCTCGGGTACACGCCGGACGTCGCGATCGGCGTGTGGGTCGGCAACGCCGACGGCACGCCGATGTTGAACGTCGCCGGCGTCGACGCGGCGGGTCCGATCTGGCACGACGCGATGAGCGCGGCGGCGCTCGCGCTCACGATGCACGACTTCGCGCGGCCCGCCGGCATCGTCGAGGCCACGATTTGCGCCCCGACGGGGCTGCTCCCCGGGCCGGACTGCCCGGCGCCGGTCCGCGAGCTCTTCGTCGCGGGCACCGTGCCCACCGCGACCGAGCGCTACTACGCGCGCGACGCCGAAGGGCGCATCACCGTCGACCCGCCGATCGAGGCGCGCGACTGGGCGCGCGCCGCGGGGCTCGCCGTGCGTGCCGACGGCTCCGCGAACCACGGCGATCCGCTCCGCCTGGTCGTGCCGGTGCCCGGAACGGTGATCTACCTCGCGCCCGAGCTGCCCGCGCAGCGCGCGGTCTTCCGCGCGGCCGTCGCCGCGGGGATCGAGCGCGTCAGCTTCGCGGTCGACGGCGTGGCCATCGGCGACGCTCCCGCGGCGGCGCCGTGGGTCGAGTGGGCGCTCGCCCCGGGCATGCACGCCGCGAGCGCGAGCGCGCGGCTTCCGAATGGATCGCTCGTCACGAGCACGGCGTTCTTCGAGGTGAAGCGATGAACGCCGTGCGCCTGCTGGCGCTCCTTCGTAGCGCGCGGCCCGTGGCGGTGACGCTGGTCTGCCTCACGCTCGTCGCCGGTCTCGTGCAGACGGTCGGCAACGGATCGCCGCGCCTCGGCGAGCCGTCGACGTTCACCATCCTCCCCGACGGCAACGAAGTGGCGCGCCTCGCGCCGATCACCGTGACGTTCCCCTCGGCGCCGAAGGAGCGCGCGCCCGAGAGCCTCTTCCAGCTCCTGCCCGAGACGAAGGGCACGTACGCGTGGATGAGCGCGCGCACGCTCCTCTTCCAGCCCGACTTCCCCGGACTTCTGCGCGGCGGCACCTACACCGTCGCCGTCCCCGAGCGCCCCGACGCGGGCCTCGCGCAGCCCGCGACGAAGAAGTTCACGGTCACCGGACAGCTGGCGATCCAGCAGGTCATCCCCGGCGACGGCGACAGCGAGGTCCCGACGAACGCGCAGATCTTCGTCCAGTTCAACCGCTCGGTCGCGGCGCTCACGACGCTCGCGGCGCAGCGGACCGATCCGGTGATCGCGTTCGAGCCCGCCCTCCACGGGGCCGGCGAGTGGCTCAACACCTCGATCTACCGGTTCGTGCCGACGGACCTCGCGCCCGCGACGACGTACCGGCTGAAGATCGCGAAGGGCCTCACCTCCGCGGCGGACGGCGTGCTCCAGGATGACTTCCGGTCGTCGTTCGCGACGATCGATCCCGCCGTCGATTCGATCCAGCCGGACACGAACTGGATCTACTGCGGCCCGTGGCAGCAGGTCGACGTCGCGTTCAACCAGCCGATGGACCCGTCGGCGCAGGCGGGCTTCGCCATCCGCGACTCCTCCGGCAGCGTCCCGCCGGGGAAGCTCTCGTGGAACGACACCCGCACGGTGCTCTCGTTCAATCCCACGCAGCGTCTGGGCGTGAAGACGACATACACGGTCACGGTCGGCACCGGCCTCCGCGGCGCGCACGGCGGCGCGACGGCGAAGGAGCGGACCGTCTCGTTCACGACGATCGCCTCCCCCTCGGTCGCCGGCACCTCGCCCGCGGACGGCGCCAAGGACGGCGGGCGCTTTGGCGTGAGCGTGCAGTTCGCGACGCCGATGGACCCCGCGACGCTCGAGGGCAAGATCCGCATCTCCGGTTTCACCGCGGCCGATCTCGAAGGGCGCATCTGGACGAACGAGATGGCCGTCGGCGCGAACGTCGCGCTCAAGCCTTCGACCTTCTACACCGTCGACCTGCTGCCCGGCGCGACCGACCGCTACGGGCAGGCCATGGGTGGGTACCGGTTCTCGTTCACCACCGGCGCGCAGCCACCGACGGTCTCGCTCGCGCTGCCCGGGTACAGCCCGACGGTCGTGTACTCGTCATCGCACGAGCCCATCCTCTATTTCCAGGTCACGAACATGCCGTCGGTCGACTTCACGCTCTGGCCGCTGAGCGGCGACGAGGGCCGCAGGCTCCTGCACGACTTCGGCAACCAGATCCGCGACTTCAAGCCGTCGCAGCCGGCGCTCCGGACCTGGACCGAGACGGTCGCCGGCCCGAGGGACGACGTGCTCCTGGGCAAGACGTCGCTCTCGGGCAAGGGACCGCTGCCGAAGGGCTACTACTTCGTGCGGACGAGCGGCCAGTACGCGTCGCAGTTCGTCTTCGCGGTCGTCGACACGGTCCTCGTGACGAAGGTCTCGAACGACGAGCTCGTCGTGTGGGCGCTCGACCACGACTCCGGCGCGCCGCTCAAGGACGTCCTCGTCCGCGGGACCGGACCAGGACTCGACCCGGCCGAGCTGCGCACCGACGCGAACGGGCTCGCATCGTTCAAGGTGCCCGCGCCGATCCTCGGCAATTACGGCGACCGCTCGTACCTCGTGTGGATAGACGCGGGCGGCCGGAACGCGGTGATGAGCACGCGCTGGCAGCAGGGCACCTCGCCCTACCAGCTCGGGATCCCGGGCGAGTACTACGCGCGCGAGTGGGTCGGTCACGTCTACATGGACCGACCGATCTACCGCCCCGGCGAGACGATCGACTACAAGGCCATCCTCCGCGCCGACGACGACGCGACGTACAGCCTGCCCTCGGCCGACACGACGTTCGACATCACCATCGGCAGCCCGCGCGGCCAGCAGCTCCGTAGGGAGAGCGGGCATCCGAACGAGTTCGGCTCGTTCTCCGGAACCTTCACGCTCCCGAGCGACGCGCCGACCGGCAACTACTTCGTAAACCTCTCGTACCGGCGCGGCAGCCAGGACTGGACCGTCGCCTCGAACAGCTTCCTCGTCTCGGAGTTCCGCAAGCCCGAGTTCCAGGTCGAGGTCACCGCCGCGAAGCCCTCCTACGTCGACGGCGACCGGATCGATGCGCGCGCCGACGCGACGTTCTTCTTCGGCGGCGGGATCGCCGGCGCCGCGGTCCAGTGGTCCGCGCTCGCCTACCCGTACACGCCGCAGGTGAAGGGATACGAGCGCTACTCGTTCACCGACTGGGACTGGACGAAGCAGTCCATCGCGCGCGACGCGCTCCGCGCGAAGGGCACGACCACGACGGGATCGAACGGGACCGCGCCCTTCGGGATCCCGGCGACGCTGCAGACGGCCGAGGGTCCGCAGCTCTTCACGCTCTCCGCGGCGGTGACCGACCAGAGCGGCCAGGTCGTCGCCGGCAGCACGACCGTCACGGTCCATCCCGCGTCGCTCATCGCGGGGATCCATCCCGCGCAGTACGTCGCGAGCACCGCCGCGAGCGCGCGCATCGACCTCGTCACGGTCGACACGGAGGGCAAGGCGCTCGCGAACCGCGCGGTGGTCGTGAAGGTCTACGACCGCGAGTGGGTCACCACGAAGCAGCTCATCCCCGGCGGCGGCCGCCGCTACCAGAGCGAGGTGAAGGACACGCTCGTCGCGACGCTCTCCGCGCGCACGAACGACAAGGGCGAGGGCAGCGTCTTCTACCGTCCGACGAAGCCGGGGACGCTGCGCCTCGTCGCCGAGGTGACCGACGAGAAGGGCCGCGTCGCGCGCTCGGCGGCCTACCTCTGGGTCTGGGGCCAGGGCTACGCGAGCTGGCAGATCACCAACGACGACACGATCAAGCTCGTCGCGGACAAGGAGCGCTACGAGGTCGGGGACACCGCGGAGATCCTCGTTCCCGCGCCGTACCCGGGCGCGACCGCACTCATCACCGTCGAGCGCGGCAAGGTCATCACCCGCGAGGTGCGTACGTTCCCGACGAACAGCGAGCGACTGCGCATCCCGATCGTCGACCACTCCGTGCCCGACGTGTTCGTCTCGGTCGTCATGTACTGGCCGCCGACGTCGGGCGACCCCGTGCCGCGCTACAAGGTCGGCTACGTCGAGCTGCCGGTCTCGACAGCGACGCGCGTGCTGAACGTCGCGATCACGCCGGACCGCGACCAGGCGAAACCGGGCGATCTCGTGCACTACGCGATCAAGGTCACCGACCGGAGCGGCAAGGGCGTCCGCTCGGAGCTCTCGGTCGCGGTCGTGGACAAGGCCGTCCTCTCGCTCCAGGAGGAGCGCGGCCCCGACGGCCTCCACGCGTTCTGGTTCGAGCGCGGGCTCTCGGTCGCCACGGGATCGTCGATGGCGGTGTCGGTCGACCGCTGGAACGACGTCATCGCCGAGCTCCCCAAACAGGGGAAGGGCGGGAGCGGCCTCGCCCAGCAGCAGACGCGCCAGGACTTCCGCAACACCGCGTACTGGAGCGCGCAGCTCGTGACCAAGGACGACGGCACGGCCAGCGTCGAGGTGCGCATGCCCGACGACCTCACGACGTGGCGGATGCAGGCGCGCGCGATCTCCGGCGACACGATGGTCGGCGAAGGGCTGAACGAGCTCCTCTCGACGCAGCCGCTGCTCGTCCGGCCGGCGCTGCCGCGGATGCTCCGCGTCGGCGACAGCGTCGACCTCCGCGCGCTGGTGCGCAACGCCACGAAGACCGACGCGAACGTCAACGTCACGCTCAAGCCCGAGGGCGTGAACGTGAGCGGGGCGCTCACGAAGAACGTCACCGTGCAGCCCAGCCAGTCGGTGGTGGTCACCTGGCCCGCGAAGGTCGAGACCGAGGGCAAGGCGAAGCTCACCTTCACCGCGACCGGGCCCGGCGATCTCGCCGACTCCGTGATCCAGGAGCTCCCGGTCTACATGGACGTCACGCCCGAGACGACCGCGACCGGCGGCGTCGTGACGAAGGACGGCGCGCTCGAGGCGCTCTATCTCCCGCCGTTCGCAGACACGAAGCACGGGTCGCTCAGCGTCTCGGTGCAGTCGGCGCTCACCGGGTCGATGGCCGAGGAGCTCCCCATGCTCGTGCCCTACATCTACGAGGGCTCCGAGCGCGTCGCGAGCCGGCTCATCGCGACGATCGCGGTCCGTCGCGCCGAGAAGAGCGCTCACGTCGCGGCCTCGCGTGACGCCGAGATCGCGCGCGACCTCGCCGGGCTCGTCGGCCGGCAGCGCCCCGACGGTGGCTGGGCCTGGTGCGACGATCCCGCGTGCACGACCGATCCGAACGTGACCGGCTGGGTGCTCCTCGCGCTCGGCGAGGCGCAGCGCGACGGCCTGAGCGTCGACACGGGCGTCGTGCAGCGGGGCACCGGCTACGTGTTCAGCTTCGTGAACCGCCAGGCCGACGTCGCGCACCCGCCGTCCATCGACCAGAAGGCGTTCCTGCTCGCGGCGCTCGCGTCCGCCGGTGGCTACGTCGCCGCGGCGACGCCCGCGCACGCCCTCTTCGAGCAGTACCGCACGCAGCTCGGCAACTGGGGCCGCGCGTACCTGCTGCTCGCGCTCACCTACTCCACCGCCGCGAAAGACGACCCGCAGGTGCGCACGCTCTTCGACGACCTCGCCGCGGCCACGATCCCGAGCGCGAACGGCAACCACTGGGACGAATCGCCAGGCGGGTCGTTCATGACCGGCGTGTCGTCGACCGCGCTCGTGACGCTCGCGCTCGCCCGCGTCCAGCCGGAGCACGCGCTCATCGCGCAGACGGTGCGGTGGCTCGTCGTCGCGCGCGGCGCGCACGGCTGGTCCACGTCGATCGACCGGGCGATGGCCATGCTCGCGCTCTCGAGCTACGCGGTGCAGACCGGCGAGCTCGCCGGGGACTACGGCTACCAGGTGCAGCTCGACCAGAGCCAGATCCTCGCGGGACTGGTGAAGCCGAACACGACCCCGACGACCGCGACGAAGTCGGTACCGCTCACGATCGTGAAGCCCGGGACGACGAGCCTGGTCTCGTTCACGCGCGACTACGCGAAACCCGGGCGGCTCTACTACACGCTCGACCTGCGCTACGTCACGCCGGCCAAGGACATCGAGTCGCTCAACCGCGGCCTCGCCGTCTCGCACGCGTACAGCGCGCTCGACGACGCGACGAAGCCGATCAGCACCGCGAAGCTCGGCGACACCGTGCGCGTCACCGTGACGGTCGTGGCGGCCGCCTCGCATCCCTACGTCGTCGTCGAAGATCTCCTCCCCGCCGGCCTCGAGCCGATCGACGCGCGACTGCGCAACGTCGACCCCGCGCTGAAGGCGAAGCTCGAGGCGGACCGCGTCCTGGCGGCGCAGCGGCAGCCGGGCGGCGCCTACTTCGCGCCGTGGTACCGCTGGTACTGGAGTCCTTTCCAGCAGGTCGAGCTCCGCGACGACCGCGCGGTGCTGTCGGCGAGCTCGATGTCCAAGGGGATCTACGAGTACGTCTACTACGCCCGCGCGACGACGCCGGGCACGTTCTTCGTCGCGCCGGCGCACGCCGAGGAGACCTACTTCCCGGAGGTGTTCGGCCGGAGCGACAGCGGGCGGTTCACGGTGACCCCGTAGCTTGAAACGCGGCCGCTACGGCGCACCCGCCGCAAAACGCCGGCGGCCGCGTTCCTTCTCTGTACACACCTCCCACCCCCTGCGTTGACGGCCACCGTTACAAACGGCGGCCGTCAGCCTTTTCCGGCGGGTGTGCCTTCTAGCCGAGGAAGTGACGCACCGCCGCCGCGCGGACGATGAGCTCCCCGAGCTCCGCCCCACCCCGGTCCGCGGAGCGGCGCACCTCGCGCGCGACCTCCCGGTGCTCCTCGTCCGACACCGCGCCGACGAGGACGAGCGCGCGCTCCGCGCTCTCGCGGACGAGCGCGGGCAACGAGCCGAGCGCGGCGACGTCGAAGAACCGCACGGCGTCGCGCAGCTCCGCCTCGAGGGTCGGAATCGTCTTGCGTAGCCAGGCCCAGTCGCCGTCGCTCACCGCCGCGAGCCCGATGAGCTCGGGCGGCACGCCGAGCGAGTAGAGGCTCGCGCAGAACGGGATCGCCCGCGGCAGGGTGACCCCGGCGGTCCCGCGGCTGTAGCCGAAAAGACCGACGTGCAGCTTGCGCAGGCGCCGCCGCGGCACGGCCCGGGAGACCGCGTTCACGATCGGCGCGAGCTCGCGTACCTCCGCCTCGTATCGCGCGACGAGCTTCTCGAGGAGCGGGATGGTCTTCAGGTCCGCCGCGATGCGGATCGGTGCGCCGCGTTCGCGGGCGACGAGCCGCGCGATCGCGTCCTGGACCTCGTTCGGCGCGTGGTCGTACTTGAACGCCGAC
>VBFI01000124.1:0-8437 GCA_005889275.1 Chloroflexota bacterium
AGGCGCCCGCGACCATGACCGACCCCAAGGCGATCGTTCTCGTCAGGGGCGCGCACAACGTGACGATCCGCCACTTCACGATCACGGGGCCCGGATCGACGCTCTGCGACAGTCTCCGCTACGGCGTCCGTGTGGACACCGGAGGGTCGGCACTGATCGAGTCGAACCACATCACCGAGATCCACGACACTCCGTTCGGCGGCTGCCAGAACGGCGTCGCCGTGCTCGCGGGTCGGAATCTCGAGGGGACGACCGGGACCGCCGAGATCAGCCACAACCTCATCGACCGTTACCAGAAGGGCGGCGTGGTGATCGATAACACCGGGTCGTTCGGCAATGTCCATCACAACCGGATCCTCGGTCCGGGTACCCAGCCATCGAACGCGCCGAATGGGATCCAGGTCAGTCGCGGCGCTGGTGCGACCGCCGATTACAACGTCGTGACCGGAAACTCGTACACATTCAACACGGTCTTCATCGGGACGGGCATCCTCATCTACCAGGCCGGGTCGAATCTGGCCATCGGCTACAACGAGGTCTTCAAGAACGACGACGGCGTCTCGCTGTACACGACGAATGGCACGCTGATCGAGCACAACTACAGCCACGATCAGATCGTGTACGACGGTTTCTTCGCCGATTTCGATGCGCCGAACAACACGTTCAGCCATAACCGCGCGGAGAACAACGCCGAGTTCGACTGCGACGACTTCACGACCGGGCCGAACAACCCGCCGGCCTTCGTCGCGAACCTCTGGGACCACGATCTCGGGGATACCGAGAACAAACCAGGACTCTGCAAGGCCACGCCGAACCACTGAGCCGAAAAAGAGGGCGCCTCACGACGAGGCGCCCTCTCTCCCGCGGCGGGCTAATGTCGCCGGCGATGCCCCTCATCGAGATCCGCCGCCACGCGGAACGCGCGGACCCCAAGAACAACCAGGGCTCGCTCTCCGAGGCGGGCCGGGCGATGGCCCTGGCCCTCGCGAAGCGCGCGCCAAGGTTCGCCCTGGTCCTCTCGAGTCCCCTCCCGCGCGCGAAGGAGACCGCGCAGCTCATCGCCGGCAGGCTCGACGCGGTCGACGCCGGGCTCCTTCCCGAGATGGGCGGCGTCATCGGCGACCGCATCTTCGGCGAGATGCACACGCTCGCGGACTGGAGCGGCGTCCTTCGCGAGCGCGAGGACGCGCGCGCGTTCGCCGCGGAGCAGCTGCAGACATGGGCGCGGATCGCGGAGCGCGTGAGCGATCGCGAGCGCGTGCTCGCCGTGTCGCATGGCGGGATCATCGAGCTCCCCGCGCTCGCCCTGGCGCAGCGCCTCGGCACGAGGCTCGAGGGACGGGCGTTCGGCTACGGCGAGGGCGTGCTGGTCACCTACGCGAGCGGGGTGCCGGTGAAGATCGAGCCGCTTCGGGTCTAGTCGACGCGGATCGACTCCCGCCGCTTCGCCCCCGACACGTTCTCGTCCTGCCTCTCGATCCAGTGGTCGAGAACCGAACGGACCGCGAGCAGCTCTTCGCGCCAGGCAGCGCGCATGTGCTTGCGCGTGTCCGGCGGGATGATCTCGTTCAAGACGTTGCGCATCGAGCGGTCGCTCTCCGACTCCATCGCGCGAAGCTTCTCCTCGAGCTCCCGCACGCGCGTCTCGAGATCGGTCGTCGTTGCCATGTCCATTCCCCTTTAGTCGCGGACGGGCGCCGCGAAATCGATGCGAAGCGTGTTCCCCTCGAACTTTGCGCCCTTCGCGGGTGCCTCGACAAGGGCGCGCGGCAGCACGAGGTTGCGCCGCCAGGAGCCGACCTGCAAGACGAGCTCGTCACCGTTCCGGTGGAGCGCCACGTCCTCCTTCGAGGTGAACGGGAGATCGAGCGTGAGGACGTAGCCGCCGTTCTCCCGGCGCACGCGGTACGGACGGCCGCGGTAGAAGAAGGCCGCCGGATCCGCCTGGTCGAAGAGCGCGGAGCCGAGACGGCGGAGCATCTCGACGCCGACGACCTCCCGGTCGAAGAACGGCACCGACCGCACGGGCACGGGCGCGAAGGACTCTTCCACGAGGGGCTGGTAGCGCCGCTGCGCCTCGTGCCAGGCCTCGAAATACGCGCCGGCGCCGTCGGGAAGGACGCGGTTGCAGACGACGAGGTCCGTGGGGTAGCCGAAGAGGTGGAAGTAGGTAAAGGAGCGCTGCGCCTCCTTGATGACCATCTTCTCGAGGTTGAGGACGAGGCGGATCGAGCTCTTGGTCTCGTCGGCGAGGAGCTGCTGCATGTGATCGAGGCGGTGGAAGAGCTCCTCGCCGGCCTGGAAGACCGCGTCGTCGGGCACGGGCACGCCCATCACCCGCCGGAGCAGCGGACCGGCGATGCGCATCGCTTGCCGCTGGATCGGGAAGATGCGCTCGAGCCACCAGCGGCCCGCCTCGGGGAGCGAAAGAAGGCGAACGGTCTCGCCGGTCGGCGCGGCGTCGACCACGATGACGTCGTATTTCCCGCTGTCGTGGTGCTCGGCGATCCAAAGGAGCGACGAGAGCTCGTCCATCCCCGGCAGGACGGTCATCTCCTCGGCGAGGACGTCGTCGAGGCCGCGCCACTGGAACACGCTCTGGACGTAGCGCTGGACGGTTCCCCAGTAGCGGCGGACGTTGTAGTAGACGTCCGACTCCTGGCCCCACAGGTTGTCGGCGATGACGGTCGGCTCGCCGCCGAGGGTCACGTCAAACGAGTCGGCGAGCGAGTGAGCGATGTCCGTCGAGATGACAAGCGTTCGTTGTCCGCGCTCGGCGCAGCGGAGCGCGGTCGCCGCGGCGACGCTCGTCTTTCCGACGCCGCCCTTTCCGGTGTAGACGATGATCCGCGTCGCGCCGCTCACCCTGCCGCCGAGCGTACGTCACTTTCGCGCGAGCGCATCCTTTGAGACCGATACCCGCTCGACCTTTCGCGCCGCGAATCGCGCGATACGTTTCGCGCGCCGGTGATGGCGGCACGCAGGAGGCCGCAGATGTCCCCACTTTCTCAGCGAGAGGTTCAAGTCCTGAAGCTGGAGGCCCTCGGACTCAGCACCAAGCAGATCGCGGCGGAGCTCGGCATCAGTCCGAGCACGGTGACCTGGCATCGCAAGCAGGGGTTAGCGCGTCAGACCGCGGCGATCGCTCCCAGTCGCGAACCGACCTCGCGAACCACGTCGACGAGAAGCTCCACGTCCGCTTCGGTGGAGCGCCAGTTGACGATGGCCGGCCGGAAGGCGGTCATTCCCCGGTAGCGCGTGGTCCCCGCGTAGACGCGCCCGTCGCGGAGGAGCTCGGCGCCCACTCGCAGGTTGAGGGCGTCGAGCTCCTCGACCCGTGCGTGCTCAGGCCGATAGCGGAAGCAGACGATGTTCAGCGGGACGTCCGCGAGACGCTCGAGGTCGGGCGCCTCGTCGACCTTTCGGGCGAGGTGCTGCGCGAGCGCGAGGTGCCGCTCGACCATCGCGCGATAGCCGTTCCGTCCGTAGGCGCGCAGGGTCGCCCACACCGCGATGCCGCGAGCGCGCCGCGACGCCTCCGGGCCCATCGCCGCGAACATCGGGTGCTCGCCGGGCTTCGGGAGGTACGCCGCGCCGATGGCGAAGGCGGAGCTCAGGAGTGACGCGTCGCGGACGAACGCGAAGCCGGAGTCGTACGGCACGTTGAGCCACTTGTGGCTGTCGCCGATCACCGACTGCGCGCGCTCGACGCCCTTCGCGAGATGCTCGGCCTTCGGCGTCGCGCGGGCGAAGATGCCGAACGCGCCGTCGACGTGGAGCCACGCGCCGTACCGCTCCGCCAGATCGGCGAGCGCGTCGATCGGATCGAAGTCCCCCGCGTTCACCTCACCGGCGTTGCCGACGATGATCGCCGGAGCACCCCGCAGCTCCTGGAGCGCGTCGTTCAGCGCCGCGAGGTCGAGCCGGCCGACGTCGTCACGCTGGAAACGGCGCACGCTCTCGCGGCCGATGCCCAGCATCGCGAGCGCCTTCGTCGCGCTCGGGTGTATGTAGCCGCTCGACAGGACCGGCACGGCCGGGAGCCCGGCGAGTCCGTGCGCGTCCACGTCGACGTCGTGGCGACGGCCCCACCACGTCCGCGCCGCCGCGAGCGCCGTGAAGTTCGCCATCGTCGCACCGGTCGTGAGGACGCCGCCCCACTCCGCCGGCAACCGGAAGAGCTGCTTCAGCCAGTCGAGGGCGAGCTCCTCGCACCGCGTGCCGATCGGTGACGAGTCCCACGCGGAGGAGATCTGGTCCCACGTCGAGGTGAGCACGTCGGCCGCGAGCGCGGCGGGCGTTCCGCCGCCCACGACCCAGTGGAAGAAGCGCGGTCCCGAGGCGCGGAGCGCTCCGTCCGAGGCCGCGACGAGCTCCGCGATCGCCGCCAGCGCGCCGTCCCCGTCGTCGGGAAAGCGCGCGCCCAGGCGCATCGCCGCCGCGTCCGCGCCCTCGGGCCGGACCGGCTCCTGGTCGATCTTCGCGAGATAGTCCTCGGCCGAAGCCGCGGCGCGGCGAAAAGCTTCGACCGCGAGCGCGCGTTCGGCGAGGGGATCCGCCACCGCCGAAATCCTAGTCCGCTAAGGTGGCGCGGGGTGTCGAAAGCGAGCGCGGCCGTTCGTCGTCCTCGCGTGCGGATGCTGTTGCACGGCGCCTTCCGCGGATTCGCCGGCGGCGCGCGCGAGGTCGCGCTCGACGCAGCCAACCTCGGCGAAGCTCTCGAGGCGCTGGTCCACGCTCACCCGAGCCTGGCCGAGCGCCTCCGCGACGAACACGGCAAACTGCGACCGCACATGGCGCTGTTCGTCAACGAGGACGACGCCCGCCTGTTGGGGTGGGAGGACGCTCCACTCAAGGAAGGCGACATCGTGCACGTGATCCCGGCACTCTCGGGCGGATAGGGAGGGAGTCATGGCGAAGAAGGTCGCGGTCCTCGTGGGGACGAAGAAGGGCCTGTACATCCTGCGCGGCGACACGAACCGTCAGAAGTGGGACGTCGAGGGCCCGCAGTGGGCGCCGGCGCCGATCCACCACGCCATGTATGACCCTCGCGACGGGTCGATGTACGCGGCGGTCAACCAGACCTGGGGCGGCAGCCGCATCGAGCACAGCCGGGACATGGGGAAGACCTGGACGACCTCGTCGAACCCGAAGTTCCCCGAGGGCTCGGACCGTACGTTCTCGCAGACGTGGCACATCGAGCCCGGCCACCCGTCGACGCCGAACGTGGTGTGGGCGGGAACCGAGCCCGCCGCGCTCTTCAAGAGCGAGGACCGCGGCGAGAGCTGGGCGATCGTGCAGAGCCTCGACGACCAGCCGACGCGCGCGAAGTGGGTGCCCGGCTTCGGCGGCATGGGCCTGCATTCGATCGCGATCGACGCGAAGGATCCGAAGCGGATGTCGGTCGGCATCAGCGTGGGCGGCGTGTACACGACGACCGACGGGGGCACGACCTGGACGCAGGACAACAAGAAGACCGGCGGCGACAGCGAGCGGCCGGACGTCTTCTATTGCATCCACAAGCTGCTGGCCCATCCCGAGGAGAGCGGACTCCGCTTCATGCGGGTCCACGAGGAGGTCTACTGGCGCGATCCGAACGAGACGACGTGGCGCCACAGCACGGCCGGCCTGCCCTCGAACTTCGGCTTCGCGGCGGCGATGCATCCGCGAGACCGACGGACCGCCTACGTGATCCCGCTCGACGGGATGACGCGCGCAGCCGCCCCGTTCGGCATCGGCGTCTACCGAACGCAGGACAAGGGGAAGTCGTGGCAGAAGCTCGAGAAGGGCCTTCCGCAAGGGGCGCCTCTCGAGACATTGCGCGAGGGAATGCACAACGATCGGCTGGACCCGATGGGCCTGTACTTCGGAACGGCGAACGGCGACGTGTGGGCGAGCCGCGATGAAGGCGAGAGCTGGACGCGCATCGCGCAATACCTGCCATATGTCACGTCGGTGCACGCCGCGATGGTGGAGTAGCCGGGTACCAGGACTTTCTCGCCGCCGTAGTTCCATTGCATGACGGCGCGTCGCGCGTCTCTAATGAGCCGCGGTGGCGTGCCGCGACCGAGGGGCTGGGAAGGACGCGGCGAATGAGCGCAGGACAGAGCATGCGACGCGGATACGGATACGGTGTGAGCGCGCGGACCCCTGGCCGCAGGCCGCGACGAGGCGCGTCGCATAGCACGACGCCGGTGATCCTGGCGGTGGTCTGCGTCCTGGCGATCGTCGGCGCGAGCAACGAGCTCGTCGGCCAGTCGATCGGGCGGGTTCTGGGGATGTTCCTCTTCGGCTAGCGCGGACTCCTCCGTGCGACGGGTCGCGCGCGGAACGTCACCGGGGCGACGTTCTGTGCGCGACGCGGCCATACAGTGCGGCGCATGCAGCTGAAGTGGACCCAGGCGGTCGGCTACGCCGGTGGCCTCGAGCTCGTCGGTCTGGCCGCGTTCATCGTGGTCCTGCGCATCGGACAGCAGGTGCATCACGATTTCCCGTATCCGTCCTGGATCGACGCGGGCATCAACACGACGGTGCTCGCCTGGCTCGCCTTTCCACTGCTCATCGCGGGCCTCGCGCTCAGGCGCCGAGACACCGTTCGTCCGGCGTCGCTCGCGTTCGCCGCGATCACCCCGCTCGTGTTCGGTCCACTCGCGCTGGTCGCGGGCGCCTTCGGCTCATCGATCACGCTGCTCGTCGTCGGAGCGGTGTTTTCTGTCGCGGGGATCCTTCTCGGCATCGCGGCCTGGCGGACCGCCTCGCTGACCGCGCGGCGTGGACGGCTGCTTGTCGGTGGCGGCCTCTGGATCGCCTACACGTTCGTCGCGATGGTGGTGCTCGGGACGTTCGCGATGCTGCTCACCTTCGCGATCATCTAGCGAGGGGCTGAGCCGCTTCCACCGCTCGCGCGGACGCCAATTTGCGAATGGCTTCGACGATCGCGACGTGCTCCTGCTCGAGCACGCGCGCCGCGAGCTTCGCGGGATCGTCGTTCGGAAGGACCGGGACGCGGCGCTGCACGACCACCTCGCCGAGATCGACCGTCTCCGGATGAACGCGATGCACCGTGCAGCCCGATTCGCTCGCGCCGGAGGCGAGGACCGCGGCGTGCACCTTGTCGCCGTGCATCCCGCGACCGCCGAAGAGCGGCAACAGCGCGGGGTGGAGGTTGATCACCGGCACGCCCGCGAGGCGGACAAAGAAGACCGGCGCGAGGATGTGGTCGAAGCCCGCCAGCACGACGAGCTTCGCGCCGACACCGGCGATCGCCTCCGCCATCGCCACGTGCGCCGCGGAGCGGTCGGGGTAGGTGCGCAGCGTGAAGACCGCGCTCGGAACGCCCGCGAGCGCAGCGCGCTCGAGCGCGGGCACGCCCGCGTGATTGGAGATGACGATCGCGACGCGCGCGTCGATCGCGTCGCTGGCGCAGGCGTCGAGGATCGCTTGCAGGTTCGAGCCGCGACCTGAGACGAGCACCGCGATGGGAAGCTTCATCCGAACCGCACCCTCCGGCCATCGATATGTGGCACGACGCGTCCGAGCTCGATCGCGTCAGGGACCGCGGCGAGCGCCACTTCCCGATCCGCGCGCTCGACCACGAAGACGAGCCCGATGCCCATGTTCCATGTGTCGAAGCACTCCGGCTCGGCGATGCGGCCGAGCTCCGCGAGGAGCGTGAAGACCCGCGGGGCCGACCACGCTCCGCGGTCGACGGCCGCCGCGAGGCCATCCGGAAGAGCACGCGGAAGATTCCCTTCCCAGCCGCCGCCGGTGATGTGGGCGATCGAGTGGACGCGCGCCGCGTCGCGCAGCAGGCGGAAGTCCTCGAGGTATGAACGGTGCGTCGCGAGAAGCGCCTCGCCGATGGTCTGGTCCGCGAGGTCGCGCCGACTCTCGCCGAGCAGGTCGGAAAGCGTGCGGGCTTCGCTTCCCGCGGCGCGCGCGAGGATCTCGCGGGCGAGCGAGTAGCCGTTGGTGTGCAAGCCGCTCGAAGGCAGGCCGATGAGCACGTCCCCCTCGTGCACGCCCTCGGGGCCGAGCACGCGGCCGCGCGCCACCGCGCCGACGAGGAAGCCGGCGAGGTCATACGTTCCCGGCGCATACATCCCGGGCATCTCCGCGGTCTCGCCGCCGAGGAGCGCCGCGCCGGCGCGTCGACAGGCGTCGGCCATCGCGCCGACGACCCGCGCGAAGACCGGCGGGTCGATCCGCGAGGTCGCGAAGTAATCGAGGAAGAAGAGCGGCTCCGCGCCCATCGCAAGCGCGTCGTTCACACAGTGGTTGACCAGGTCCTCGCCGACGACCTCATGACGGTCGAGGAGCCGCGCGAGCTCGAGCTTCGTGCCGACGCCGTCGGTCGTCGCGACGAGCACGGTGTCGGGACCCGGCGACGCGAAGAGGCCGCCGAACTGCCCGACACCGCCGATCACCTCGGGGCGCC
>VBFI01000124.1:8480-10557 GCA_005889275.1 Chloroflexota bacterium
GGCCTGGACCATCCCGCCGAGCGAGAGATAGCCGAGCGTGTCCGCTCCGATCTGTCTGCGGATCTCCTCGACGTCGAGCCGCGACGCGATGAGGTCGTCGCGCCGCGCCATGTCCACGCCGAAGAAGCATTGGTGACGGATGGGTGGCGAGCAGATGCGCATGTGGACCTCGCGCGCGCCGTGTTGCCGAAGGAGCGAAACGATCGGACCGCTCGTCGACCCGCGGACGATCGAGTCGTCCACGACGACGACGCGTTTCCCGTCGAGGACGTCGGCGAGCGCGTTGTATTTGAGGGCGACCCCCTGCGCGCGCAGCTCGGGGGACGGCTGGATGAACGTCCGGCCGATGTAGCGGTTCTTGATGAGGCCCTCGCGGAAGGGGATGCCGCTCCGCCGCGCGTAGCCGACCGCCGCGGGGATCGCGCTGTCGGGGACGGGGATCACCACGTCGGCGAGGGCTGGGTGCTCGTCGGCGAGGGTCTCGCCCATCCGCTCGCGGGTCGCGTACACCGAGACCCCGCCCAGCTCGCTCGCGACCGAGGCGAGGTATACGTGCTCGAAGACGCACATCCCGCGGCGATCCGCGGCGAAGTCCGCGAGGGTGACCGCTCCGCGATCGTCGATCCGCACGACCTCTCCGGGCGCGACGTCGCGGACGAAGGTCGCGCCAACCGTCTCGAGGGCGCACGTCTCGCTCGCGACGAGCCACGCGTCGCCCTTCCGGCCGAGCGAGAGCGGCCGCACGCCGAGCGGGTCGCGGATCGCGTAGAGCGCGGACGGCGTGAGGATGACGAGCGACCACGCCCCGCGAAGCTTCGGCAGCGCGCGCACCATCCGCTCGTCCCACGTCGCGCCGATCTCGTTCGCGATCGCCTGCGCGATGACCTCGGTGTCGCTCGAGGTCGCGAAGCGCACGCCCTCGCGCGCGAGGTCGTCGCGGAGCTCGCGCGCGTTGATGCAGTTGCCGTTGTGGCCGATCGCGAGCTCGCCGAGGCCCTTGGCGGTGACGACCATCGGCTGCGCGTTCTGGATGCGCGAGCCGCCCGTCGTCGAGTAGCGCGTGTGGCCCATCGCCGCGCGCCCGCCGAGAACGCCGAGGTCGGTCTCATTGAAGACCTGGCCCACGAGGCCCATCCGCCGCACGATGCGGAGGTCGCGCCCGTCGCTGGCCGCGATGCCGGCCGACTCCTGCCCGCGGTGCTGGAGCGCGTAGAGCGAGAAGAACACCAGCCGCGCCGCTTCGGTGGGATCGGCCGTCGCGGGGTTCCAGATGCCCGCGATGCCGCACATCTAGGCCACCCGCCCGAGCGCGCGGCCGAGACCCTGCGTGTGCGCGTCGGCGAGCGCGGAGACCGGCACGCCGAGGACCGGGGCGATCTCCAGCAGATCGCCGCCCATCACCCCGAGGGTCCAGAGCGGCACGTCGTGCGCGGCAGCGAGCGCGCGCACCGCCGCCTCGCGCGCCGGATCCAGCACCAGCACGATCCCCGACGGTCCCTCGCCGAAGAGGGCGACGCGTCTGTCGATCCCGCGGATCGCGGGCAGGGTCAGCTTCGCGCCGACGCCGTCGCGTATGGCGATCTCGGCGAGCGCGACGCCGAGGCCGCCCGCGTCGCGGTCGTGCGCCGCCCTCAAGAGATCGCGAGCGGCGAGGACGAAGCGCTGGAGCCGCGCCTCGAGCGCGAGATCGATCGCGACGGGACCCTCGTGGATGGCGCGCTGCGCCCCGTACGCGGATGCGCCGATCCCCACCTGGGCGCTGCCCGCGAGGAGCACGACGTCGCCCGGCCGTCCGCTCCGCGCCGGGACGTGCTTCGTCACGTCGTCCAGATGTCCGATGGCGCCGATCGTCGCGGTCGGCCAGACGTCCTGTCCGTGCGTCGCGTTGTAGAGCGAGACGTTCCCCGAGACGACCGGCACGCCGAGCGCCTCGCACGCGGCGGTGATGCCGGCGACGGTCCGGGTGAGCTCCCATGCGCCCTTCGGGCGCTCCGGATTCCCGATGTTGAGGCAGTCGGTGATCGCGAGCGGGGTCGCGCCCACGCAGACGAGGTTGCGGGTCGCCTCGGCGACGGCG
>VBFI01000125.1 GCA_005889275.1 Chloroflexota bacterium
ACCGCCTGAAGCCGCTTTCGAGCCTGCTCGGTGAGGTGCTGCTCCTTCGTGTAGAGGAGGTACGCGTACGCCTTCTCCGCGCTCCGTCCGACGCGGCCGCGGAGCTGATAGAGCTGGGCGAGGCCGAGTTGTCCCGCGCGGTTGATCACGATGGTGTTCACGTTGGGGATGTCGAGGCCGGACTCGATGATCGTCGTGCACACGAGGACGTCGTGCTCGGCGTCGGCGAACTCGACCATGACCCGCTCGAGGCGCCGCTCGTCCAGCTGACCATGCGCGACGACGAACCGGGCCTTCGGCACGAGGGTGCGCAGCCGGTGGGCTTCCTGCTCGATCCCCTGCACGCGGTTGTGGACGTAGTAGACCTGGCCGCCGCGGTCGAGCTCGCGCAGGATCGCCTCTCGCAGGACGTCATCGCTCCGCTCGACCACCTGGGTCTCGATCGGCTGACGGTTCTCGGGTGGTGTCTCGATGACGCTGATGTCGCGCACGCCCGAGAGCGCCATGTGCAGCGTCCGCGGGATGGGCGTCGCGGTCATCGACAGCACGTCGACCTCCGTACGCATCTGCTTCAGACGCTCCTTGTGCCGGACGCCGAAACGGTGCTCCTCGTCGATGACGACGAGGCCGAGGTCGCGGAAGCGCACGTCCTTCTGGAGGACGCGGTGGGTCCCCACGACGATGTCGACCTCGCCGAGGGAAAGCGCATCGACGACCTCACGCTGCTCCGCGGGTGAGCGGAAGCGCGAGAGCATCCCGACGCGCACCGGGAACGTCGCGAGCCGCTCGGCGAAGGTCTCGAAGTGCTGCTGCGCGAGGACGGTCGTCGGCACGACGATCGCGACCTGCTTGCCGTCCATCACCGCTTTGAACGCGGCGCGGAGGGCGACCTCCGTCTTGCCGTAGCCGACGTCGCCGACGATGAGCCGGTCCATCGGTCGCCCGCGCTCCATGTCGTGCTTGGTGTCCTCGATCGCCTGCAGCTGGTCGGGCGTCTCGGTGAACGGGAACGCGTTCTCCATCTCGATCTGCCAGGGCGCGTCCTTCGAGAACGCGAATCCCTGCGTCGCCTCGCGGGCCGCGTACAGCCGGAGGAGCTCCTTCGCGATCTCTTCGGCCGCCTTCTTCGCCTTGCGCTTGGTGGCGAGCCACTCGCGCCCGCCGAGCGTCGAGAGCCCGGGAGGCGTGCCGCCGACGTAGCGGGTCACCTTGTCGACGCGCTCGGTCGGGAGCGAGACAACATCCGTGCCGGCGAAGCGCAGCTCGAGGTACTCCCGGACGACGCCTGCGATCTCGCGCGTGACGAAGCGCTCGAACCGGGCGATGCCGTGGTCCTCGTGCACGACGTGGTCGCCGGGCTTCAGGTCCGAGAGGAACGACCCGATGTGCACGCGCCGGCGCGGGCGATCGGGGTGTCGCGGCTTGCGGAAGCCGAAGACCTCGGCGTCGGTGAACACCCGGATGCCCAGCTCAGGCAGCGCGAAGCCCTCGGCGAGGGGCACGCGCGCCACCACGAGCGAGCCGGGCTCGGGCATCTCCTCGACGGTCTCGCGGGCGACGGTCGTCACATCGCGGTCCGCGAGGAGCTCGGCGAGCCGTGCCGCCTGCGGCGTCGCGATGATCCGCGTGTCCGTCGCTGCCCCCTCGCCCCCTGCCCCTGCGATCTCGCGCAGGAACTGATCGAGGCGGCCGGCGTAGCTGGTGACGCCGGTCCACCCGAGGCGGACGGCGTCGCCGGACGGCCGCACGCGCACCGAGCCGTGCTCCCGGGCGAGCTGATCGATCCGCGACCGGGGGACGTACGGGGGCGGGAACACGTTCACGGCGATGCCATGTCCGGCGAGCTCGTCGCGGCGCTCCTCCGACTGTGCCTCGAGCGCGTCGTGTGCAAGCTCGAGCTCCACGGTGTCCTCGAAGACGACCGTCCCCCGCTCGCCGAGATGGTCGAGCAGCGATGCGCCGGCTCCGAGCGCCGGCGCGAACGCGTCCGCCCCGGGCGCGTACGCGCCTTCGCGAAGCGCTTCGGCGAGCCGTGCGTACCCGCCCAGATCGGGACCGTCCTCTTCGTCGCGCGCGGCGCGGTCCCAGCCCGCGGCGACGAGCCGTTCGGCGACCTCGGAGGCGCGCTCGAGCGAGAACTCGCGCGCGGGGAGCACGGTGAGCTCGTCGATGCTCGCCTGCGAGCGCTGCGTGACCGGGTCGAACGCGCGCAGCGTCTCGATCTCGTCGCCGAAGAGCTCGACGCGCGCGGGCTGCTCCGCCGACGCCGGGTAGATGTCGATGATCCCGCCTCGCCGCGAGAAGGTCCCCGGCTCGCTCACCTCGGTGACGGGCTCGTAGCCGAGGTCGAAGAGCCACGCCGCCGTCTCCTGCCACGAGACGCGATCGCCCTGTCGGAGCGTGCGGCCGCGGCGCGCGAGCTCGTCCGGCGCGATCGTGTGCTCGAGGAGCGCGCGGAGACCGGCGACCACCGCGACCGGCCCCGGCGCGGTGGCGAGCCGCCAGAGTGTGAGCAGGCGCTGATGCACCGATCCGCCCGACGGCGCGCTGATCTCGAACGGCATCGGCTCACGCTCGGGAAAGGCGAGGACGCGCTCCTCGCCGAGCCAGCCGGCCAGCTCGGCGCGCCAGCGCCGTGCGCGATCCTCGCTCGGCGCGATGACCGCGATCGTCCGGCCGGCGTTCGCGACGAGCGCCGACCACGCGAAGGCGCGCGCCCCCGCGGTCGCGTCGGCCACGCTGATCGAGCCGCGCCCGGCGAGCCGTTCCGCGAGCACGCCGTAGCGCTCGCTCCGCTCCGCGAGCGCGAGCACGCCGCCGAGACGGGCGGGCGAGAGCAGCGCAGTGCTAGCCATTGAACTTCTCCATCGCCCGACCGAAACCTTCGCGGAGCCCGACCTCGATCGCCTCGGCCGCGCGCGCGACCTGCTGATCGGCGATCTCGCGCTCGTCGGCGGTGAACGGCGTCAGCACGTGCTCGACGAGGTCGCCGATCTCTGCGGCGGCGTCGACCGGCGCGACGCCCACGCGGACCCGCGCGAAGCCCTCACCGACCTCGCCGACGATCGAGCGCATCCCGTTGTGCGTCCCCGGGCCGCCCTTCTCGCGGATACGGAGCTTGCCGAGGGGAAGGTCCACGTCGTCGTACACGACGAGCAGCGCCGACGGATCGACGCGATAGCGGTCGAGCAGCTTGCGCACGGCGCGCCCGGAGTCGTTCATGAACGTCTGCGGCCTGGCGATCGCGACGCGCACGTCGCCGATCGCGCCTTCCGCGATCCGCGAGTCGGCGGCCTTCACCGCGAACTCGGCCCGCGCCCGCTTCGCCAGGCGCGAGGCGACCTGAAAGCCGACGTTGTGGCGCGTGTTCGCATAACCGTCGCCGGGGTTCCCGAGACCGACGACGATCCGGTCGACCCGCGGCGGCGCCGCCGCCCGGCTGAAAAGACCCCTGAGCCGTGCCACTCGCCTTCTCCAAGACGCGGAAATGGGCCGCATCCGTCGATGCGGCCCTGAGAACGCCTATTCCGTCCCAAAACGATAGCGTGCGCGGGCCCTCGGTATCGTGGCCGGGTGAAATTCCCGCGCTTCGAGATGGAGCGGATGCAGTCCGCGTGGGAGCACAAGGTCCGCTACGACCTGTCCGAGTCCGGCGTCGAGGCGCTCACGCTCGAGGAGATCACCCGCGACCCGAAGGAGCTGCTGCGCACCCCACTCGGCTACGCGGAGGGAGTCGGCCGCGAGGAGACGCGCGCGCTCGTCGCGTCGTTCCATGCCGGCCACGCCGCCGACGACGTGGTCATCACGACCGGGACGAGCGAGGCGAACTTCATCGCCCTCGGAACGCTCGTGTCGGCGGGCGACGAGGTCGTCGTGGTGATGCCGAACTACATGCAGCTGCACGGCGTGGCGACCGCTCTCGGCGCTCGCGTGCGCGAGGTCTGGCTGCGCGAGGAGCGGTCATGGACGATCGACCTCGACGCGCTCGCGGCCGCGGTGAACGCGCGCACGAAGGCCATCTGCGTCTGCACCCCGAACAACCCGACCGGACAGATCCTCTCGGCGGGCGAGATCGGCGCGATCGTGCGCGTCGCCGAGCGGCACGGCGCCTGGATCGTCGCCGACGAGGTGTACCGCGGCGCCGAGCGGTCCGCCGAGGAGAGCCCGAGCTTCAGCGGGCGCGGCGAGCGGATCATCGTCACCGGCGGGCTGTCGAAGGTCTACGGGCTGCCCGGGCTCCGGATCGGCTGGCTCGTCGGACCGCCGGCGCAGATCGCGGCGGCGCTCGAGATGAAGGACTACACGAGCATCGCGCCGGCGACGCTCTCCGAAGCGCTCGCGCAGCGGGTGCGATCTGCTTCTTCAGCTACCAGTTCCCGATCGACTCGATGCCCTTCGTCGATCGCCTCATCCGCGACTACTCGACGATGATCGTCCCGGGGATCCAGTTCCGCGCCGAGCGGCACCTGCGCATCGGCTTCGGCATGGCGCCGCGGATCCTCCATTCCGGCCTCGCGGCGATCGACCGCCTTCTGACCACCCTCGACTAGGCGCGGCATGGCGGTTGCACGACCGCCCGGCTAGCTCGCGCACGGAGGTCGAGATGTCGATCAACTCCATCCTCGCGATCGTGGCGCTCATCTGCGGGATCCTCATGCTGGTCTCGGGACGGTGGTCGCGCTTCCCGCTCGCGGCCATCGCGATCATTTGCCTGGCGCTGGTGCAGACCGGTCTCATCAGTAGGTAGACGCGCGCCGTAGCCGCTCGGCTGCTTGCCGCTCCGGCTAGCATGCGACCACAAATGGCGGCTCGTCCGCTCCATCTGTTCGAGGCTGGCGTCGTGACCGAGCAGCAGTTCGCGGGTCTCCAGGAGGCCCCCGCGGTCCTCGGCCCGCTCCTGATGGAGCGCCTTGGCGCGGAGAAGCGCGTGCGCGTTCCCTTCAACCCCCGCGACCGCTGGCTGAGCGCCGCGCGGGAGGCCTGCCGCAGCCTCGCCGACGGAGTACAGGCATCCATGCGCGAGGGCGCAACGCCGGTTGTCCTCGGCGGCGAGTGCACGCTCGTTGCCGGCGCCCTCGCGGGCGCGCTCGCCGCGGAGCCCGACCTCTCGCTCGTTTATCTCGACGCGCACGGCGACTTCAATACGCTCGCGACGACGCCGTCGCATTACGTGTCAGGGATGGTCCTCGCGCATCTCTGCGGCCGGTCGGTCGCCCCGCTGCTGTTCCCCGGCGCGCGCAAGATCGCCGAGGACCACGTCGCTCTCGTCGGCGCGCGAGCTCTCGACGTCGGCGAAACGGCGAATCTCGACCGCTCGCGCGTCCTCCGAATCGCGCTCGACCGCGAGCATCCCGAGGCGCCGAGCCTCGTCGCGTGGGCGCGACGCCGGCGCATCTGGCTCCACGTCGACATCGACATCGTCGACCCCGCCGAGTTCCCGGCGGTCGCGTTCGCCGCGGTGGGCGGGCCCTCTCTCGCACAGGCGGCGACGGTCATCCGCCAGCTCTTCTCGGCCGCCGACGTGCGCGGGCTATCGCTCTGTGGCTACGACGTGCGCGCCGACCGCGAGCGAGCACTCGTCGCGCCCCTCGTCGACGCGATCGCCGCGGCGATGCCGAAGCTGCCGGTCCGCGCTTAGGCGTCGCGTCCGAGCCGGGCCGCGATCTCGCGGCGATGCTCCCACTCGTGCTCGAGCATCCGCCGGATCACGCGGTACGCCGAGTAGGTCGACTGTCCCGTCCTGCGCACGCGCTTCCGCTCCGCCGGCGTGAGCGCGCGGAGTCTGGAGATCGCGGCCGGACGAGCCTGTGACAGCGCGATGCGAAGATCGAGCTCGCCGCGGGCGGCCGCGTTCGTGGGCTCGCCCATCGTCTTGAGCGGCCCCACGAGCCCGTAGACGTACGACTTGTCGGCCTCGAGGACATGGAGAAGGATGTCGTGGAGCGATCGCCCCTTCGCCGGCTTCGCGCGTAAGCGGCGATCGTCGATCCCGTCGACGAGAGCGAGCAGGTCCGCACGAGACCACGCGAGCCACCGCAGGTCGCGCGAGAGATCAGCGGGAGCGAGCGGCTTCAGGTCCGGCGGCCAGATGGACTGACCCGAGAAGAGTCCTTCGGTGTTGTGCTCGGCGATCCGCGTCTCGATGCGTTCGTCCGGGTCGACCTTCGCGCCGTGCCGCTTCAGATAGCGCAGATACGCGCGGATCGCGTCGGGTGCGGCGTGGACGGCTTCATCGGTGGTCTTGCCGGCCACCACACAGCCGAGGAGCGCCAGGACGTGCACCAGGGTGGTCTTCTTCTGCGGTCCGGACTCGACGAAAAGCTCGTAGGAAGCCACGCGCAGAGGCTATCCGTTACCTCTCGGGGCTACTCCCCGTCGATCGTGTTCCCTACCGTGAGCTCGCTCATCCAGGCCTCGAGCTCGAGGTCGATCGCGTCCTGCGCGCGGCGGCTCAACGCTGAAACGCGCCGACTACGCGGTGGCTCTGGGAGCGGCCGCGCCGCCCAGTGCCGCGCCTTCAGCTGCGCGAGATCCTGGGCGGTCGCGGCCATCTCCTGATGTCCTCCTAGACGTCCGAGTACAGATAGAACTCGTATGGGTGCGGCCGGAGCGCGACTTCTTTGGCGCTCGCCCGCTTCAGCGAAAGCCACGCTTCGATGAGGTCCTCGGTGAACACGTCGCCGCGCATGAGGAAGTCGCGGTCCGCGTCGAGCGCGTCGAGCACTTCCTCGAGCGAGCCCGGCGTCTGCTTGATGCGCCTCTTGGCCTCGCCTTCGAGCTCGTAGAGGTCCACGTCCATCGGGGTCGGCGGCTCGATCTGGTTGATGACCCCGTCGATGCCCGCCATGAGACACGCCGAGAACGAGAGGTACGGGTTGCACGAGGGGTCGGGCGCGCGAAACTCGAGCCGCCGCGCCTCCGGCTTGTCGAAGTAGGTCGGGATGCGCACGCAGGCCGAACGATTGCGCATCGAGTACACGAGGTTGATCGGCGCCTCGTACCCGGGCACCAGGCGGCGGTAGCTGTTCGTCGTCGGAGCGGCGAACGCGAGGATCGCCGGCGCGTGCTTCAGGAGACCGCCGATGTAGTGACGCGCCATGGTCGACAGGAGCGCGTAGCCGTCACGGTCATAGAAGAGGTTCGCGCCGTTCTTCCAGAGCGACTGGTGGGTGTGCATGCCCGAGCCGTTGTCGCCGAAGAGCGGCTTCGGCATGAACGTGACGACGTAGCCGTTCTTCGCGGCGACGTTCTTGGTGACGTACTTGTACTTGAGGACCCGGTCGGCCATCTCGACGAGGGTCGAGAAGCGCATGTCGATCTCGGTCTGGCCGGCGGTCCCGACCTCGTGGTGATGGACCTCGACGTCGATCCCCGAGTCGATGAGCGCGCGGACCATCTTCGAGCGAAGGTCCTGGAGCTTGTCGGCCGGCGGGACCGGGAAGTAGCCCTCCTTGTAGCGCGGCCGGTGCGCCAGGTTCGGCGTGCCGTTCGAGCCCGAGTTCCAGATCCCTTCCTCGGAGTCGATGTAGTAGAAGCCGAAGTTCTGCGCCTGGTCGAAGCGGAGCGAGTTGAAGATGTAGAACTCGATCTCCGGACCCCAGAACGAGGTGTCGGCGATCCCGGTCGACGGCAGGAACTCCTCCGCCTTCTTCGCGACGTACCGAGGATCGCGCGAGTAGGGCGCCCGGGTGAGGGGGTCGACGACGTCGCACACGATGTCCAGGGTCTTCACCTCGAGCACCGGGTCCACGAACGCGCTCGTCGCGTCGGGCAGCAGGAGCATGTCGCTCTCGTGGATGTGCTGGAACCCGCGGATCGACGAGCCGTCGAAGCCGATGCCCTCGCTGAAGAGCCCTTCGGAGAGCTCCTCGACCGGGATCGAGAAGTGCTGCCAAGTCCCCGGCAGGTCGACGAAGCGCAGGTCGACGATCTTCACCTGCTGCTCCTTCGCGAGCTTGAGGACGTCCTTCGGCGAAGTCTTCGGTTTCGCCGGCGCTGCGGTCGCGGGGCGCTCGACGGTGAGGGTCATGGGCATCTCCCCACTGCTGTAAATCCGCACAAGCCTGCTGCGACGGGTGTGCGAGGTGAACGGTCGGTTCGGTCGTGATTGGGTCGTGAATCGGTAGCGGCGTTCCGCGGCCGTGGGTTGACACTTAGGTAAGCGTCGGCTTACGCTTTGTTCGTGGACGCGTTCGCCGCGCTCGGGGAGCCCCGAAGGCGCGACATCCTGCGGCTGGTTTCCGCCGGGGAGCTTTCGGTCGGCGAGATCGCGCGCCGCTTCGACGTCACCCGCCCCGCGATCTCGCAGCACCTGCGCGTCATGAAGGAGGCAGGCCTCGTGACCGAGCGCCGGGACGGGACCAAGCGCCTCTACCGGGCGAGGCCCGAGACGATCGCCGAGCTCCGCGCGTACCTGGATGGATTCTGGGACGAGAGCCTCCGGTCGCTAAAGTCCGCGGCGGAGCGCGAAGAGCGACAGCGAAGAGCAAGGCCTGGCCGTCGCCGCGAAGGTCATTGACGCCGTCCATCCGCGCATGAGTAAGGAGGAGCACGCATGGCCGTCGACACCAACGTCATCGAAAAAGTCGTCACCATCGCCGCGAGCCCGGAGACCGTCTTTCGCTTTCTGACCGATCCGGTCAAGTACGTGGAGTGGAAGGGAAGCCTCGCCGAGCTCGAGCCGCGTCCGGGCGGCACGTTCCGGGTCGACTTCGCCAACGGCAAGGACATCGCGGCCGGGAAGTACGTCGAGGTCGTCCCGAACAGGCGCGTCGTGTTCACCTGGGGCTGGGAGGGCAACGAGCACGTCCCGCCGGGATCGAGCAGGGTCGAGATCGACCTCGAGCCGGCCGGATCGGGCACGAAGCTCCGTCTCGTCCACCGCGGACTTCCCGAGGCGGCGGTCACCAGCCACACCGACGGTTGGGATTACTTCCTCGGTCGCCTCGGCGACGTCGCCGAAGGCCGTCGTCCCCGGGACGCCGAAAAACCGTAGAACCGGCGGCGGCCGTCGGGACGGGATTCTCGACGGTCGCCACGACCGAACCGCAACCTTCGTAACGCTCATCCGGCGCTGAACGCGGAACGCCTCTCGCTCAGCCTCTTTGGCGCGGGAGGTACGAATGCCAAACACGATCTCGGCCGGCGACACCGCGTGGCTCCTCATGTCCGCGGCCCTCGTGATGCTCATGACCCCAGCGCTCGGATTCTTCTACGGCGGGCTCGTCCGCCGGAAGAACGTCCTTGCGACGATCATGCACAGCTTCTTCATCCTGGCGCTCATCAGCGTCCAGTGGGTCCTCTGGGGATACACGCTGGCATTCGGACCTGACCACGGCGGTCTCATCGGCGGGCTCGACTGGCTTGCCCTGAGGGGCGTCGGCCAGGATCCGGGACCCTACGCACCGACCGTCCCGCACGAGGCGTACATGGTCTTCCAGATGATGTTCGCGGTGATCACGCCGGCGCTCATCACCGGCGCGTTCGCCGAGCGCAAGCGCTTCAAGGCCTTCGTCGTCTTCACCCTGCTCTGGGCCACGTTCGTCTACGACCCGGTCGCGCACTGGGTGTGGGGCGGCGGGTGGCTCGGACAGCTCGGCGCGCTCGACTTCGCCGGCGGCACGGTCGTGCACATCACGAGCGGCGTCTCCGCGCTCGTCGCGGCGCTCGTCCTCGGACGCCGCGTCGGCTTCGGCCGGGACGCGATGGACCCGCACGACGCGACGATGACCGTCCTCGGCGCATCGCTCCTCTGGTTCGGATGGTTCGGCTTCAACGCCGGCAGCGCGATCACCGCGGGCGGTCTCGCGGCGAACGCGTTCGTCGTGACGAACACCGCGGCGGCGATGGCGGCGCTCACCTGGATGACCGTCTCGTGGCTGCACAAGGGCGCACCGAGCGTGCTCGGCGCCGCGGCCGGCGCGGTCGCTGGCCTCGTCGCGATCACGCCCGCCTCCGGCTACGTCGACGTCTCGGCGTCGATCCTCATCGGGCTCGGCGCGGGCATCTTCTGCTACACCGCGATCCAGCTCACCAAGCGCCTCAAGGTGGACGACGCGCTCGACGTCTTCGGTGTCCACGGCGTCGGCGGTGCCTGGGGCGCGCTCGCGACCGGCATCTTCGCGACGGTCGCGATCAACAGCGGCGCGAAGGACGGCCTCGCCTACGGAAATCCGGGACAGCTCGGCATCCAGGCGATCGCCGTCGCCGCGTCGATCGTCTACTCGGCGGTCATGACGTTCGTGATCCTCAAGCTCATCGACGTCTTCGTCGGACTGCGCGTGCCCGAGAACGAGGAAGTCCTCGGCCTCGACGCGTCGCAGCACCGCGAAGCCGCGTACCAGATCTAAGGAGGCGGAGATGGAGATCCTCGCGTTCGCGTCCTTCGCGGTCCTGGTCGTCGCGTGGCTCGTCGCGCCCTCGCGAGGCGACGTCATCGTGGTGAGCCGCGCAGCGGAGGAACGCAAAGCGGCATAGCCACCGGGCGCTACACTGAATACGACAACTGCATACGACGGGGGAGCGCCGCGAGGCGCTGAGAGTGCGGGAGACCGCAGACCCCAGAACCTGATCTGAGTAATGTCAGCGTAGGGAGTCGAGACACGTGAAACCTACGAGCGGCGCTCAGGCGCCGCTTTTTCTTTGCCGGCCATGAGGGCGGTGATCGTCGCGCACGGCGACGTGCTTCCCTCTGACCGCGCGTCGGTCACCGACGGCGCGATGATCATCGCGGCCGACGGAGGGGCGCTGGCGCTCGAACGGTGGAAGATCCTTCCCCACCTCGTCGTCGGCGACATGGACTCGCTCGGACAGGCGGGCGTCGAGCGACTCGCGAAGCAGGCGGTCGGGATCGCGAAGTTCGACCCGGCGAAGGACGAATCCGATCTCGAGCTCGCGGTCGCGCAGGCGATCGCCGCGGGCGCGAAGGAGATCGTGATCCTCGGGGCGCTCGGCGGTGAGCGGCTCGACCACGAGGCCGCGAACCTCCTCCTTCTCGCCGATCCCGGCTACGACGGGACGCGGATCGAAGCGCGGCGGGGCGCGCTGCGCGTGCGCGCGCTCCGCGGACCGGGCTCGCTCGCGCTCGACGGGCCGGTCGGCTCGCGGGTGACGCTGCTGCCGGTCGCCGGCGATGCCGAGCGCGTGCGGACTGTCGGGCTCCGCTACCCGCTCGCCGCCGAGACGCTGCGCTTCGGACGCGCGCGCGGCCTCAGCAACGAGATCGCGGCGTCGCCGGCGAGCGTCTCCTTCGAGAACGGAACGCTGCTCATCTTCGAGTCACCACAAGGGGGTGCGACATGACCGAGACACAAACGAGATCCGAGGACACCGCGACTGGGGCGCCGCCGTTCTTCGGCGCGCGCTTCTCGCTCTACCCGATGACCGACCGCTACGCCCGAGTGATTCTCGACGCGATCAAGGGCCTTCGCGACACCGGCCTCGAGGTCGAGACCGATGACGTGAGCACGTTCATCGGCGGAGATCGCGACCGCGTCTTCGGAGAGCTCGCGCGGGTGTTCGCCGCCGCCGCGCGGACGGGCGAGCACGTCGTCATGACGGTCCTGCTCTCGCACGGCTGTCCCGGCGAGACGTACTGCGAGGCGACCGGCGAGGTCCGGGTGCCCGCTCCCGCGGCCGCGGAAGGCGAGAAGAGCGGCGTGGCCGTGAGCGCGCAGTGGTCGCTGTATCCGCTCGGGAGCGACGGCTACATGGACGTCATCTACCGCGAGATCGGCCGCACGAAGCAGGCGGGCGTCTTCGCGAAGGGCGCGCACTTCGTCTCCGGACTTCGCGGCGACCTCACCGACGTCGTCGGCGCGATCCGCGCCTCCTTCGACGCCGCGTGCGCCGACGCCGGACACGTCGTGGCCCATGCGACGGTCTCGGCGAACTCGCCCACCGGGAGGTCCTCATGAACCGCTCCTTCAGCGTCGCTCGCGCGGTCGCGCTCGTCGGCGCGCTCGTCGCGCTCGTCGCGTTCTTCCTCCCGTGGGTGACCTACACGCAGCGCAGCTTCAGCGGCGCGGACCTCGCCACGACGCTCTCGCCCGCGCTCGCCGCGGTGAAGGCGGGCGGGATCAAGGGGCTCGACCTCGGGCTCTGGGCGGTCGC
>VBFI01000126.1 GCA_005889275.1 Chloroflexota bacterium
GCAGAAGTCCGGTCGCCTGGTGAGCCGTGGCAGCCACGGTCCCGGGCGCGATGTCGAGCAGCTCCGCCGTCTCCGCCTGCGACAGGCCCAGCACGTAGCGACTGACGATTACCGCGCGCTGCCGCTCTGTCAGCTTGGCCAGCTCGACAAGAAGGTCGATCTCACCGTCACGGCTCGCGACGTGGGCGGCGTGACGCAGCGCGGCGAGCGGCCGAAAGATTCGGTTCCGCCAGCGATGGCGCTTCCAGGCCCGAGAGGCGACGACGAACATCCACCCTTCAGGCTTGGCGACCACTCCGTGCTCGCCGAGCGCGTCTTCGAACGCGTCCTGAAGCGCGTCCGCAGCATCCTCCGGACTTGCGCCCATGGCGATCAGCGCCCGGTAGACCTTCGGGTACGACGCTTCGCAGGCGAGCAGCCATTCCGCGCGAGTGAGACCTTGGGGAGCTTCCCGCACAAGCGCCACCTGCACGTCCTGAAGTGTCGCTGGTCGAGCGAATCGTTTAGCCGTCGCTCTGGCCTTTGTCTTGCGGCATAGACTCCAATCGTGACCGACGCCATTGCCGTCCCGGAGACACCCGCGGAGCCGCCACGGCCGAGCCGGGTGTGGCGGATGGCGCTCCTGGTCGTCTCGGTCCAGCTCGTTCTCATCGCCTTCGGCATGGTCTTTTTCACCGCCCTGGGCTTCGCCGACACCGCCACCGGGGGCTGCGGCGGGGGCTGATAGCCCCGGACAGAGCCACGCCCCGAGTTGCAACGGACCTGCAGACTTCCGCGCGGACGCGCTCCGCCCGCATCCTCACCGACGATGGCACACCAGTCCTGGCGGGCCGGGCTCGTCGCGGTCGTTTTCCTCGTCACCGGTTGCGGTGACACGAGTGGCGTCGCGTCATCTGCCGCGGCGGGCACCGAGACCGCGAGTCCATCCGCAGCAGCCACAACGCCGGTCCCCACCGCGGCCGCGACGGCGAATGCGCCCCAGACGGCGTCGCCTACCGCGCCTACCACTGCGCCGCCGACATCCCCGCCGACTCTTGCTCCGAAAACGCCGACGCCCGCAACGCCGACTCCTCGACCGCCAACCTCAACGGCCACGGTCATCCCGCCGCCGCAAACACAAGTCGGACCAACGCCTACGTGGACGGCGACGCCGAATCCGTCGCTCCCGCCGGGCGTGAGTGGGTGCCTCTCGAATCGCGCGCGCAGCACGACCGACTGTGTCGCGCGGCATCTGCCGCCTGGAGCGGGCGTCACCGAGACCGTCAACGAAGTCGGGATGCGCACCTTCGTCGTCAACTGGCTCCCGCCGGTCGATGTGAACGGAAACGTGCCGTTTCCATACAACCGGCCCGGTGCCGGTAAGACGATCTTCACGACAAGCGCCGGCGGCGTGACGGTGACGTTCGAGGTGGATTTCGTCTAAGAGGTAGTGGGCGGTCCAGCGAACCATCGTGTCGACGCTCGGGGGTCATGCGACGGCGTAGGAGGTCGCCGCGCGAAACCACCCACTACCTTGTCCCAGGTCAAGTTCTACGGCCCAACAATGGCCGCGAATGAGGAGCGCCGGGATGACGGCGGGCGACAGGCTGCAACCGAGGTTGGTGTTGCTCTGCGGCTTGCCAGGATCGGGCAAGACGATGCTCGCGCGCGAGCTTGCCGACGCCTATGGCGCGGTGCGGCTCAATCCGGACGAGTGGAAACGGGCACTGGACGCTGACCCCTTCGACGAACACTTCCGGGTCGGGCTCGAGGGGCAGTTCTGGGGGCTCACTCAGCGGCTCCTTACGCTGGGGACCTCGGTGATCCTCGAATGGGGCTTCTGGGCTCGCTCCGAGCGCGACGAAATGCGCGAGGCCGCACGATCGCTCGGCGCAGCCGTCGAACTTCGTTTTCTCGATGCGCCCTACGACGAGCTCGTGCGGCGGGTGGTCGCTCGTCACGCGCTCGGCGGCATCGCCATCACCGAGGGTCACATGGACCGGTATCGAGGCATCTTCGAGCCGCCGACAAACGATGAGCTGGCCCTGTATGACCCCCCTCTACCAGAATCAAGCTGAGACACTACCCACTCTTCAAAACCGGACATTACCGCGGAACGCAGCGCAGAGTTCTACCTAGACGTCGGTCGCGATCCGACGCGAAAAGTGGAGAGCCGACCTCGCCGACCTTCAGCCGGACAACGTCGCCAAGGCCCTCGCTGCTCGGCCTGGATAAGCCGTCGCGTCCTCGTTACGCCCCGCTGCGAATCCGCTCCTCAACCTCGCTGCGCACCTCGCCGTACGTCCTCGCCTCCGTCTCGCGCCACTCGTGCGGGCTGCGCTCGCCGGCGGGGCAGTAGGCCCACTTCCCGTCGACAAATGTGAGGACGTTGGGTGCCCATGGCGAATCTGAATTGAACAGCGCCATCTGTTGGTGTTCCTGTGCCACGCAGACTCGGTGTACGAGTCGATCCATCGCTGGTTCCCCCTGCGGCTCGGTCGCCGCGCTTCCCCAAGCGCATGTGACCTCATTTCGGACCGTCACGCAAGAGGATCTATGACGCGGCTTCGGGCTTGTCGTTCTGCGGAAACAGCGCTCGGGCCAACCGTCGCGAATCGTTCTCGCGCGAGTCGCCCTATCTCCGATCGGTCTTCACAGCTTCTTCATGACTCCTTGGGACACTCCCGAGGCCACGATTGAATGGAGGGGCACCCATGAGAGTTTTAGCGGTCGCCGGCTTCATCGCGACCGCGGTGGGTGCGGGGATCGAAGTCGTACTCACCGGTCTCGTGATGCCGGGCGCCATCTTCATTGCGATCCCGCTAGCACTCGCCGCGCTGGTGGGGCTTCGTTCCGATCGGCTGTCGCTTGGGCTCGCGGCGCTCGTCGCTGCGCTCTTCCTCTACGGAAACCTCAGCTATTCCGTCACCGTCGCGCGGCTCCAGCATCCCGACGATCTCGGACCATTCGTCGATGCCGCTCTGCGCACGCTGGGATTGCTCGCTGCGCTAATCGGCAGCGCAGCCATGGCGCTCATCTCGCAAGGACCGCACAGACACAGTTCAGTCCCACGGTGATGTCGCGAGGCTGGGGATCTGAGAGCAGAATCGTCGGGTCGAGCCGGCGCGTCTGGCCGGCGCGGCATAGGGAGGTGTCATCGTGAGAAAGCTCAAGGTCAGCACGTTCGTGACGCTGGACGGCGTCATGCAGGCGCCGGGCGGGCCCGATGAGGATCGCAGTGGCGGGTTCGCGAACGGCGGATGGTCGGTCGGCTACTGGGACGATCGGATGGGACAGGTAATGGCCGACTTCATGGGGCGGCCGTTCGAGTTGCTCCTCGGCCGAAAGACGTACGAGATCTTTGCCGCGCACTGGCCGCACTCGACCGAACCCGGAGCGGACACGTTGAACGGTGCGCGCAAGCACGTCGCGTCACGGACGCTCAAGAGCGTTGAATGGAACAACTCGACGCTCATCAAGGGCGACGTGCCGAAGTACGTGTCCGAGCTGAAGAAGCAATCCGGACCTGTGATCCAGGTGCACGGGAGCGGCGACCTCATCCAGACGCTCGTGCGGAACGACCTCGTCGACGAGTTTCACGTGTGGACCTTCCCGGTCGTGCTCGGGAGCGGGAAGCGGCTCTTCGCCGAAGGCGCGATCCCGGCCGGGCTCAAGGTCGTCGACGTGACGACGTCGAGCACCGGCGTCGTCATCGCGACGTACGAGCGCGCGGGCGAGATCAAGTACGGGTCGTTCGCACTGGAGGAGCCGAGCGTCGCTGAGCTCGAGCGTCGGTCGACGGTCGCGAGCGGCTAAAGGAGTTTGCTTTTTTCGCCATGCGGGTGGAACGGCGCGTGAGGCGCTAATCAGCGCGACGGAACCGGCGATACAGCGCACGAAGGAGCCACACGACTTCGAACGCCAGGACGAGCCAGAAGAGCGCCCGATTGATGTCAGACATGTCGTGAGGATCGGTCGCGAACCGGAACGTCACGTACATGGCTGCCGCAGTCATGACAACGGTGAATAGAGTCGTCGCCGCGATGGCTCCGCGACTGCGGTAAACGTGCCCTGACTGCGGGTCCACGAGCGCTCGCCGGCCGGCGACGACCCCCATCGCGTCCCCGAGGAAGACGACGAACGCCACCGCAAGAAAGGCCGCGCCGCCGGCGAGGACGAGGAAGTCCGTCAGCGCATTGCCCTGCACCATGTCAGAGGACGCTAGATCACACTGACGCCTCACCGGGAACGGGAGGTGGCGCGAGAGTGAGCTACGCGCGCTTCACCGCAGAGTCTGATGTCTATGTCTACGCGAGCGCGGCTGGTGGCATCGAGTGCTGCCGCTGTCGGTTCATCGCCGACAACCAAGGACCGGCACGGAGCAACGCTGTGATGGTCGACGAAGATGAAATGATCGCCCACCTAGAGAAGCACCGCAGGGCCGGCCATCGCGTACCGGATAACGCCTTTGAGCAGCTGCGCGCAGATCGCGATGCCCGCGCCCGCGGTGCGTAACTAGGCGCCCACCGGCTGGCGCGAAACACCCTGCGCGATCGGAGTTTCCTCCGTCCCCCGAACGGGTGATGCCGCACCGACCTGGCGGTGCAAGCCTTCGTATGACAAATCGCGGAGGCAAATGCCGTGCTCGAATCCGATCGCGAACAGACCCCCCTTCGCTGGCGGCTCTACGCAAGCTCGGCGGATTTCGAGTCGGCAGAGGGCACCGCTGACGCGATCGAGGCCGAAGAGGGTCTTTCGACGGTCGAGACCGAGTACGTGCAGCCAGCGATCATGCCGCTGGCCGAGCTGCCTTCGCACACCGCCGTCTCGCTCGTCCCGTCCTCTTCGACCCCGGTGTCCACAGCAAACGTCGAGACGACGGCGCGATCGTCGGCATGGCAAGAGCATCTCGCGCGCGCGGTCGCGCAGACCGACGAGCGCATGGCGCAATGGATCGCCGACCAACGCCGACAGCTCACCGTCGGCCTCGACGGGCTCGTCGCCGATCTCCAGCAGCGGCGTCAGAAGGAAGTCGAACAGCTCGAGACTTGGCGGGTGTTCGAACGCGCCCGTCTGGAAACGGAGTTCGCCGCCGAGGAGGAGCGCTTCCGCACGCGCCTGCTCGCCGAGCTCAATGCGTTCGAGGAGCAGCTCGGGCTGCGCCTTGACGAGCAGGAGCAGCGGCTCGCTCGCTGGTGGGACGAGGCGGAGACGCTCACACAGCGGCGATTTGCGGCGATTCGCGAGGACCCGGCCAAACCAACCAGCTAGGCCGGCCGCGCGGCCTGCGGACCCACTTCGGCGCGATGCGAAACTGTGAGGATGACCACGAAGCTCGCGGCGCTTCGCGTCGGCGCCGGGCTCTCCACCCGGCGCTCGGGCCTGGCGGCCGCGGACGCCGCGCTCGGCGCCGCCCTTGAGCCGCTTGCCGGGGCGATCCCCGACCTCGCGTTTCTCTTCGTTGCGCCGCAGTTCGAGGATGAGCTCGCTGCGATCGTCGAGAGCGCGAACGCGAGCCTCGGTGGCGGCGTGCTCCTCGGGTGCGTCGCGGGCGGCGTGATCGGCGCGACCCGCGAGGTGGAAGACGCGCCCGCCGTGGCCGCCTGGGCCGCGACGCTTCCCGGCGTCACCGTTCGGCCATTCCTCATGACGTATTCGGAAGAGGAGGAGCACGCGGTGTTCGACGGCCTCGAGGAGGTCCCGACGACCGCGCCGGACAGCGTGCTCCTCATGCTCGCGGACCCGTTCACCTTCCCGGCCCACCTCCTACTCGATCATCTGAACGAACATGCGCCGGGCCTTCCGATCGTGGGCGGGATGGCGTCGGGTGGACTCACCGCGGGTCGGACACGCCTCATCCTCGACGATGAGATCCACACGGAGGGCGCCGTCGGCGCGATCCTCGAGGGCGCTGCCGGCGCGAGCGCGGTCGTCTCCCAGGGATGCCGCCCGGTGGGGGAGACCTTCGCGATCACCCGCGCGGAGCGAAACGTCGTCTTCGAGCTCGGCGGCGAGCCCGCGGTGAAACGCGTCGAGGAGCTCTACGCGACGGCGACCCCGCGCGATCAGCTCCTCATGCGGCGCGGCCTGCACGTCGGGCAAGCCGCGAGCGAGCTGAAGGCCGAGCTCGGCCGCGGTGATTTCGTGATCCGCAACCTCGTCGGCGTCGACCGCGACGCCGGCTCGATCGCGATCAGCGACATGGCCGAGATCGGGCAGACCATTCAGTTCCAGGTGCGCGACGCGGATTCGGCGCGGGAGGATCTTCGTCAGATCCTCGAGATCGAGCGCCTCTCTCCGGTCGCCGGTGCGCTCCTGTTCTCGTGCAACGGGCGTGGGAAAGGTCTCTTCGGCGAGGCGAACCATGACGTCGGGGCCCTTCGGAACGCGCTCGGCGACATCCCTGTCGCCGGGTTCTTCGCGGCGGGCGAGCTCGGCCCCGTCAGTGGACGCAACTTCGTACATGGATTCACCGCGTCGATGCTGCTTTTTCGGGATGTGAACGGCGCGCAGTGACTCTCGCCGCGCGACAAGAGCCTTCCACCGTAGAGTGACAGCGACATGACGTCGGGTCGTCACTTCCTGCAGATCCCGGGACCGACGAACGTTCCGGAGCGAGTTCTCCGGGCGATGGACCGGCCCGTCCCCGATCACCGCGGTCCGGAAATGCCGAGCCTGGTCGCTGAGATTCGCGCGGGCCTCCGCGGCATCTTCAAGTCAGAGCAGGCCGAACCGGTGATCTTCCCGGGCAGCGGAACTGGAGCGTGGGAAGCATCGCTGGTGAACACGCTGAGTCCCGGCGAGCGCGTGCTCACTTTCCAGAACGGGCACTTCGCGCGGCTCTACGCGGAAGCGGCGCGCCAGCTGGGCATGAAGGTGGACGAGGTCAAGCTCCGGTGGGGCGACGCGGTCACTCAAGAGGACGTCGAGGGCAATCTCATGCCTGAACACCGCGCGGTTCTGATCGTCCATAACGAGACGTCCACCGGAGTGACGACGGATGTCGGCGCGGTCCGACGTGGCATCGATCGCAGCGGACACGACCCTCTGCTCCTCGTGGACGTGGTGAGCTCGCTCGGATCGATCGACTTCCGCATGGACGAGTGGCGCGTGGACGTCGCCCTGACCGGAACGCAGAAGGGGCTCATGTTGCCGCCAGGAGGCGCCATCCTCTGTGTCGGGCCCAGGGCGCTCGCTGCTGCTGAGACGAGTCGAACGCCGAGATACTTCTACGACTGGCGTCCGGTGATCCGGGACATGCAACAGGGCTTCTTCCCGTATACCCCCGCCACGCTCCTGCTCTTCGGTCTTCGAGAGGCGCTGCGAATGCTGTTCGAAGAAGGACTGGAGCAGGTCCTCGCGCGGCACAGCCGGCTTGCGCAGGGCACGCGGGAGGCGGTGCGGGCGTGGCGACTAAGCCTGCTTGCGAGCGACGTCGCTCGCGCATCCAATTCCCTCACCGCCGTCGTCGTCGACGAGGTTGACTCGGGCACGGTCGTGAAAGTCGCAGCCGAGCGATTGAACCTCGCCCTCGGTGTTGGACTCGGCCAGCTTCGCGGCCATGTGTTTCGCATCGGTCACCTCGGATCGTTGAACGAGCTGGAGGTGCTCGCCACTCTGGCCGGCACCGAGCTCGCGCTGCTGTATTCGGGTCAACGAATCGAGCTTGGCGTCGGCGTGGCCGCGGCGCAGCGGTTCTTCGCCGGTGTCACGGCCGATCTCCAGCGACCATCCGCGCGCGAGAGCGTCGCGTCGCGCGAGGGCGTCGGCTGAGACCTCCGTGCGCGTGACCAATCGCGCCGACAAGCCGCTGGGTGACATGGTCCCCGGCGTTCGTCGCGCGATCTACTTCGACGCGCCCGAAGGCTCTGCCCAGCTCTCGTTCGGCGCCGCCGAGATCGATCCCGGAAAGGAGATCCCGGTTCATCGGCACAAGGTCGGCGACCGCTACGTGGAGGAAGGCTTCTTCGTGCTCGAAGGTGCCGGCGAGGTGCGCGTCGGCGATCAGACGAGCCCGATCCGTGCAGGCTCTTTCTGCGTGATGTCCCCGGCGGATGGATTCCACAGCATCCGCAACACGGGTGAGACGACCCTCAAGTTCGTCATGTGCTTCGCAGGCACGAGCGTTCAGATGGAGCGCAAGGTCTAGCGCTCTATAATTTGGTGGTTCGGAGTTTTCCGAACCCATGCGGAAGTGGCTCAGTTGGTAGAGCATCACCTTGCCAAGGTGAGGGTCGCGGGTTCGAGTCCCGTCTTCCGCTCCGAGTACGCCCTTAAACCGCGTCGAACTACGGCTGCCAACTAAGCCGGGGTCATGGGATCGGCGCTGCCTCCGAGGGAGCGCTCGAGGCCTCAA
>VBFI01000127.1 GCA_005889275.1 Chloroflexota bacterium
CGGATGAGCTTGTTGATCGTCTCCACCATGTGGACCGGGATGCGGATCGTCCGCGCCTGGTCCGCGATCGCGCGGGTGATGGCCTGTCTGATCCACCACGTCGCGTACGTCGAGAACTTGTAGCCCTTCCGGTAGTCGAACTTCTCGACCGCGCGGATGAGCCCGATGTTCCCTTCCTGAATGAGGTCGAGGAAGCTCATGCCACGGCCGATGTACTTCTTCGCGATCGACACGACGAGGCGAAGGTTCGCCTCGGTGAGGTTGTGCCGCGCGTCGTCACCCTTCTGGATGAGCTCGTCGGCGAGACGGCGCAGCGCGCGCTGCTCGTCGTGGTCGGACTGCACGAGCTTGTCGAGGTTCTTGACCAGGATGTCGCGCAGCTCCGCGCCGAGCATGACGAGCTCGCCAAGACGCTCGGCCCCTTCGGCCGGGCCGTGGATCTTCGCGTACTGCGGGAGGATCCGGAACGCCAGGCGCTCGGGATCGCGGCGCGCGGCTCAATGAGCGCGACGGTCTCGTCGATGAGGACCTTCGCCTCGTAGCTGATCTCCTTGCTGTTCGCCTCGCCCTGCAGCGGGTCGCGCAGCTTGAGCAGTCGGCTGGTGACGCGCTTGAGCTCCTTGCTCGCCTCTTCGTCGTTGAGCGTGTAGCGGAGCGACTTCGTCGTGAAGCGCGTCGCTTCGTCGACGAACTCCTTCGGACGGCCGAGCGCCATCCGCTTCTTCACCTCGACCCCGAGCTCGTAGAGGTGGACGACCGAGAGCGGCGGCGACACGAGCGCCTGCTCGCCGAGCTCGATCGACTTCGCGAGGTTCACCTCTTCCTCGGCGGTGAGGAGCGGGACCTTCCCGATCTCCTTGAGGTACATCCGGACCGGGTCGTCGACGCTGATGAGGTCCGATGCGAGGACCGAGGCGATCGAGTCCTCGCGCTGGAGCTCCTCGGCCTCTTCCTCTTCCTCTTTGACCTGCGCCCATGTCGGCGAGCGCTCGGCCTCGAGGATCTCGACGTTGTTGTCGTCGAGCGTCGTGAGGAGCTCTTCGACCTCGCCCGGCTCGGCGTCTGGAATCGCGCGGACGATGTCTTCCTGCGTGACGTAGCCCTGCTGGCGGCCGCGCGCGATGAGGCGCTCGGCGGCCTCACGGTGCTCGGGATGGATCCCGACGCGTTCGGGCGCCTGCGTCGGCGTCGTCGTTTCCTTGATCTTGGTGCTGCTTTTCATTCGTCCCTCTGTTCGGTATCGGCGGCGTGGAGGACCGTGTGCCGTTCCCGGCGTTTCATGAGCTCACCGAGCTCGAACCCCAGGCTGTCGACCTCACCGTCCAGTTCACCCACGTCACCGTCCTCCGCGCGCGCGAGACGCTCTCGCGCCGCTCGGAGACGGCGCCGCAGGTTCTGTTCCCGGAGGCGGAGCGAAGCGATCTCGATCGCCTGGCCGGCATCGAACTCGTCTCCGTGCTCAGGCGCCGAGGCGCCAAGGGCCGCTGCAATGGCGGCCAAGTGAGCCGGCAATTCGGAGCTCGGATGCCTTCCCGACGTGTACTCGAACAGCGCTCGGAGATCGGGGTCGTCGAAATCGCCAGGAGCGAGGTCGGCGCGCGCCGTTTCTTCCGGAAACCTCGTCAATAGTGCCATTAGGTAACGCTCCAGCGAGGCCGTTTGTTTCGCCCATGTCTCAGTCGCGACGGCCGGCGGACGTGTTGTCACCGCCGTGCGCTGCTCGGGGGCGGCGCGCGCCGCGGGCGCGCTTGCTTCGCGGCGCAGCGCCTCCTGCTCGACCCCCGTGAGGCGCGAGAGCGTGCCGAGGTAGAGCTCGCGGGTGAGCGGATCGGGCTCGTCGGCGACGAGGGGCAGCGCCTCCGCGAGGAAGCGGCGCCGACCGTCGGCTCCGTCGAGCCCGCTGCGGGCCGCGATCCGGTCGATGACGAACTCAAGGACCGGCTTCGCCTCGGCGAGGAGCGCCCGAAGCCGGTCGGGCTCCCGGCGGGCGAGCTCGTCGGGATCGGTGTCGTTCGGCAGCACGGTCACGTAGACGGCGAGGCCGGTGCGGGCGGTCACCGTCCCCCTTCCCGCGCGGGAGACGGCCCGCTGCACCTGTCGCGCGAGCTCGCTCCCGCGTCGCTCCGCGGACGCCTGCCCGGCGGCGTCGCCGTCGAACGCGACCACCGCGCGCTCGATCCGCATGGCGTCGAGCACGTGGTACTGGTCCTCGGTGAGCGCCGTCCCCATGGAGGCGACGACGTTGCCGAAGCCGGCCTGATGCATGGCGATCGTGTCGAAGTAGCCCTCCACGATGACCGCCGCGCGCTCCTTTCTGATCGCCGCCCGGGCGGCGTCGAGCCCGTAGAGCGTCGCGCTCTTGTTGAAGAGCTGGGTCTGCGGTGAGTTCAGGTACTTCCCCGGCTGGTCCGCCCGCATCGCGCGCCCCCCGAACGCGACGATCCGGCCCCGGCCGTCCTTGATCGGGACGACCAGACGGTCGCGGAAGCGGTCCCAGAGCCCCCGCTCCGTCTTTGAGACCAATCCGGCGCCGATCGCCTCGTCGTCGCTGTAGCCCTTCTTCCGAAGGTACGAAAGGAGCCCGTCGGCCCGATCAGGCGCGTACCCCAGACCGAAGCGCTCGACGGTTTCGGGCCGGATCCCGCGACCTTCGAGGTACGCGGCGACCTCGCGCCCGCGCTCGGTCCCGCGGAGCGCCTGCCGGAAGTAGAAGTGGGCGGTGTCGTTCGCGGCGAGGAGCCGCTTCTCGAGGTCCCGCTCGGCGGGGTCGCGCCGGGTGGTCAGCTCCACGCCGGCCCGCTCGGCGAGGACCCGGAGCGCCTCGAGGGGCTCGAGGCCGTCCTGCTCCTCCAGCCAGGTGAAGACATCGCCATCGCGCGAGCACCCGAAGCAGTGGTAACGGCGGCGGTCGGGATCGACCTGGAACGACGGCGTCTTCTCTGCGTGGAAGGGGCAGAGTCCCTTGTAGACACGACCCGCCTTCTTGAGCGCGACCCGCTCGCCGATGAGCTGCACGATGTCCACGCGCTCTTTGACGAGGTCGAAGTCACCGGGCATCGCTCGAAGTATCGCGCCACGCTTGCGCCAGCAGCGGGCCCGTGGCTAGAGGTGGCTCCACACGGTCGGGATGAAGATCGACGCGTACGTGTCCAGGGCGTAGCGGTCGGTCATACCGGCGACGTAGTCCGCGACCGCGCGCTTGGTGCCAGGACCTCGTCGCTCATCGTCACGTCGCGCTTGCCGTACGAGGTGACGATGACGTCGTAGATCATCGTGTCGAGCCGCTCGGCGCGGTCCCGTCCCAGGGAGGCGCGGATCTGCGACGGGAGGTCCTCCTCGCGCACGATCCCGGCCCGCATCGCGTCATCGATGTCGTGGTGCAGGTAGGCGATCTTGTCCGCGTAGCGCACGACCCATCCTTCGGGCGTCTCCGGGAGGCCCCACGCCGCGGTCTCGACCCCGCCCTCGGTCGGCGCGCTGTGCTTCAGGATCCCGTCGCGCACCTCGCGCGTGATGTTCAGGCCTGCACCGTTCTTCTCGATCTTGTCGACGATGCGCACGCTCTGGGCGTTATGGCGGAACCCGTTCGGAAGGAACTCACCGAGGAGCTCCTCGCCCACGTGACCGAAGGGGGTGTGCCCGACGTCGTGGCCGAGCGCCATGGCCTCGACGAGGTCCTCGTTGAGGCGCAGCGCGCGGGCCATCGAGCGCCCGATCTGACTGACCTCGAGGATGTGCGTGAGCCGCGTGCGATAGTGGTCGCCGACCGGCGCGAGGAAGACCTGCGTCTTGTGCTTGCAGCGCCGCGACCGACCGTGTCCGCGATAGCTTCGCGTCGGCGCGCGTCTGTGTGGCCATGCGGCGATAGCCTAATCGGAGGCTGCTTGGCGGGGTGTATGTTCCGCGCGCGGAGGACTGGGATGGCACCCGAGATATTGGAGTGGCGCGATTTCTTCGTCACCACGGCGACGGTTGCCGGCGCGCTCATCGGTCTCCTCTTCGTGGCCGTCTCGGTCCACCTGCGCCTGCTCAGCGACGAGCATTACGCGGACCTGCGTCAAGACGCCCGGGCGATCCTCCTTGAGTACGTCGTCGCGATGGGTCTGTCCCTGTTCCCGCTCATTCCACAGTCGCTCGTCGCACTTGGCCAGGAGATCCTCATCGTCTTCGTATTCATCCTTGCGACATCGGCGCGCAGCGCGCCGCAGCTCTTCCGTTCGAGCGGTATATACGGCCGGCGCAATCGCTGGTTCCGGGCGGCATTGTTTGTCACTGGATGCGCCGTGACGCTGGCGGGCGGGCTCGCGCTGCTAGGAGGACAGGCGTGGCCGTTACAGCTGCTCGCGGGGACCGTCTTGGTCCTCATCGTTGTGTCGGTCTTCCGCACGTGGGACATCGTGTTCCGCGCGGCGCGGCTGGCCCCGCCCTCAGGCTAGCGGTCGCGCGGCGCGGACCGAGGCTCCATAGCCGACGAGATCAAGACCCGAGGTGCTCGCGGAGGAACGCGCCGGTGCGCTGCCAGGCGAGGGCGCTCGCGTTCTTGTCGAACTCCGGTCGTGACGGCTCGTCGAACCAGTGCTTGGTCCCGGGATAGAGCTCGACGCGCACGTCGTTCCCAGCGGCCCGCATCTCCTTCTCGACTTTGCGCGCGAATCCGATGTCCTCGAACTCGTCCTGCTCCGCGTAATGGGCGAGGACCGGCGTCGTGGGAGCGTCCGGCTCGTTCGGACCTATTCCGTAGAAGAGGGTGAGGGCCCGCACCTTGTCTGGATGCGCGATACCCATCTTCCACGCGTACCAGACCCCGAAGCTCCACGCGACGATACCGATGCGGTCGACCTTCTGTCCGAGCGCGCCGACGGCCTCGTCGACGGTCTTCGTGAGCTTCGCCTCGTTCTCCTGCTCGCCCGCGGTCAACGCCTTCGCTTCGTCGATCGTCTTGGCGACGCGCCCGCCGAAGAGATCTGGGGCGTCGACCGTGTAGCCCTCGCGGCGGAGCGTCTCGGCGCGGGCGAGAACGTCCGCGTTGCGCCCCCACCAGGCATGCAGCAGCAGCAGTCCCGCGCGCGATGGTGCTCGCTCGCTCACCGGTCCCGGTCCGCGCCAGCGAGCGCGGCCTGCGCCGCCGCGAGCCGCGCGACGGGTACGCGGTACGTCGACGGCGAAACGTAGGTGAGGCCGAGCTCATGGCAGAGCGCGACGGACGACGCCTCGCCGGCGTGCTCGCCGCAGATACCGATCTTGAGCCCGGGCTTGGTCTTGCGGCCGCGCTCGACGGCCATGCGCATCATCGCGCCGACGCCATCGCGGTCGAGGACCTGGAACGGGTCGGCGGGGATGATCTTCTCCTCGACGTATCGGGTGAGGAAGCTCTTCTGCGCGTCGTCGCGCGAGATGCCGAGGACCGTCTGGGTGAGGTCGTTCGTCCCGAAGCTGAAGAACTCGGTCTTCGTCGCGATCTGGTCGGCGATGATGCAGGCGCGCGGGATCTCGATCATCGTGCCGAACTTGAACTCCACGCGCTTGCCGCGCTCCTTGAAGATGGTCTCCGCCACCTCCATGACCTGCATCTGTAGCCGGTCGAGCTCCCCCATCGTGGCGACGAGCGGCATCATGATCTCGGGCTTGGCCTTGATGCCCTTCTCCGCCGAGTCGATCGCCGCGCCGAGGATGGCGCGGATCTGCATCTCGAGGATCTCCGGGTAAACGAGAAGCAGCCGGCAGCCGCGCAGGCCGAGCATGGGGTTGTCCTCGTGCAGCTGCTCGAGCCGCCGGTAGATCCGCTCCTTGTCCGCGAGGTCGGCACCGTTCTGGCCCGTCGCCCGAGCGACCGCGATGTCGACGTCGACGTCGGCGAACTCGCGAAGGAACTCGTGGAGCGGCGGATCGATGAGCCGGATCACGACGGGCAGTCCGTCCATCGCTTCGTACATCTCGCGGAAATCGCCCTGCTGGAACGGCAGGAGCTTCGCGAGCGCCTTCTTCCGGCCCGCGGTATCGGTCGCCATGATCATGTCCTGCACGATCGGAAGGCGATCGGCCTGGCGGAACATGTGCTCGGTCCGCGCGAGACCGACGCCCTCGGCGCCGAGCTCGCGCGCGAGACGGCACTCGGCCGGCGTGTCGGCGTTCACCCAGACCCCCAGGCGCCGCCGCTTGTCGGCCCACGAGAGGAGCTCGATGAGGTCCTTCTCTTCCCGGAACTTCGCGTCGATCGTCGGGAGCTCGCCGGCGAAGACCTCGCCGGTCGTGCCGTCGATCGAGATGGGGTCGCCTTCTCTCACGACCTTCCCGTCGACGTGCATCTCGCGTTTCTCGAGGTTGATCTCGAGCGCGGCGACGCCGGCCACACAGGGCAGCCCGAGGCCGCGCGCGACGACGGCCGCATGCGACGTCGAGCCGCCGCGCGCCGTGAGAATCCCGGTCGCGGCCACCATGCCGTGGAAGTCGTCCGGGCTCGTCTCCGGCCGCACGAGCACCACGAGCTGCTTTTGCCCCTTGAGCACGACCGCGCGGTCCGCGTCGAAGACGGCCCGTCCGGTCGCGGCCCCGGGTGACGCGTTGAGGCCCTTCGCGAGGTAGCGGCCGGCGCTCCGCGCGCGCTCGACCTCCTTCTGGTCGAAGCGCGGGAGGAGCAGCTGCTCCACCTGGGCGGGCTCGACGCGCCGAAGCGCTTCGTCCTTGGTGATGAGGCCCTCCCGCACCATGTCGGTCGCGATCTTTATCGCCGCCGCGGCGGTGCGCTTGGCCGAGCGCGTCTGGAGCATGTAGAGCTTTCCGCGCTCGATCGTGAACTCGAGATCCTGCGCGTCGCGGTAATGCTTCTCCAGGCGCTTGGCGATCTGCGCGAACTCCGTGTACGCCTTGGGCAGGTCCTTCTTCATCTGCGCGATCTTCGACGGCGTGCGAATTCCGGCGACGACGTCCTCGCCCTGCGCGTTCGTGAGGTACTCGCCGTAGAGCTCCTTGGCTCCGGTGTTGGGGTCTCGGGTGAAGGCGACGCCGGTGCCTGAGTCATCACCCATGTTCCCGAAGACCATCGTGACCACGCTGCACGCGGTCCCGAGATCGTCCGAGATCTTGAACTGCTTGCGGTAGTCCTTCGCGCGTTGTCCGAACCACGACCCGAAGACCGCCTCGATCGCGAGACGGAGCTGCGCCTTGGGATCGGTCGGGAACGGCTTGCCCGTCTCCCGCTGGACGATCGCCTTGTACTCGGTGACGAGGTCGGAGAGCTGCCTCGGCCCGAGCTCGGAGTCGCTCTGCACGCGCGCCGCCTTCTTCTTCGCCTCGAGCGCGTGGTCGAACTTCGCCGCGTCGATGTCGAGGACGATGCGTCCGAACATCGAGATGAACCGCCGGTAGGCATCCCAGGCGAAGCGTTCGTTCTTCGTGAGCGTCGCGAGTCCCTTGCGCGACTCGTCGTTGAGCCCGAGGTTCAGGACCGTGTCCATCATGCCGGGCATGCTCATGGCGGCGCCCGAGCGCACCGAGACGAGGAGCGGGTCCTTCGGGTCGCCGAGCTTCTTCTTCGCCGCCCGCTCGATGGTCGCGAGGCCGGCCTCGACCTGCTCCCAGAGGCCCGGCGGTAGCTTCTTGCCCCCAGCGAAGTACGCGTTGCACGCCGCCGTCGTGATCGTGAACCCCGGCGGCACCGGGAGCTTCGCGTTCGTCATCTCGGCGAGCCCAGCGCCCTTTCCGCCGAGAAGATCCCGCATCTTCGCGCTGCCTTCGGCTTTGCCGCCCGCGAAGAGGTAGACCCACTTCGCGCGCCCGCTCGATTTGCGCGGGCGCGCGGACTTGCGCGTGGCGGTGCGAACGGGCATCTGGACCTCCCCTTGGACGGTTCGATTCTCGCAGAACCGCCCCGCCGCCGCGCGGAAACGGCGCCTAGAGATCGGGCGGCAGGCGGGCTACGAAGGTGCCCTCGGCTTCGAGCGGCGAGACTTTCCCGGTCACGACGTCGAGGACGATGAGGCGATCGTTCGGCGCGCGGTAGACAAGATGGCGGTCGTCGATCCAGCCGCCCGGACGCCCTTCCTCGGGCATGCCGGGCGGTGCGATGCTACGACCGTCACGGTCGACGACGCGAAGGTGACCTTCCCGGCACGGGCGATATTCCATGTCCGCGATGAGCATGCCGTTCGGCGAGAGCGTCCCGCCCTGCGCCCAGCACGCCATCGGCACGACCCCTTCCGTGCTGTCCCACGCGACGATGACCGTGTCGACCCGGCCGTTCTGCGTGGCGCGATTCTTCACGCACAGGACCCCGGCCGCCGTCGCGTTGCGGGTGAGGTCGAGCGAGGACCCTCCGGTGCACAGCTCGACGACGCGGGAACCCGTGATCGGATCGAGGAGCGCGTATCCCGATGGGAAGTAGAAGGTGTCGCAGACCGGGCAGCGATCCTCCTGCGTGCCCATCACGACATAGTCGCCTCGCCAGCCGACGGGCCAGGCGAGGCGGCCCTTCGGCACGGGCACTTCCTGACGGTGCTGGCCATCGAGGTCCTCGACGAAGAGCCGCACCGTGTTCGGAGTCGCCGTCGTCTCGATCGCCGCGACCGCGATACGCAGGTCGTCCGGGCTCACCGCGAACGCGAGGCGCTCGCTCGGACCAGCGGCGAGGTCGCGGACGGTCGCGCTCGAGCCATCGGGGCTCAGGTAGCGCAGCCGAGACGGGCCATCGAGGAAATACAGCCGCGAGGACGAGGCGCTCACCGTGGAGATCTCCGGACCGATCCGAACGCGCGCGGCCGTCGCGCTCCCGGCGGTGTGGCCATCGACGCCGACCAGCGCGATCGTGTACGTCGGACCGTCTCGGGCCGGCCCGTACAGACCGGTGATGACCACCCCGTATGGCGAGCTCGCGGGGACCGGCTTCCTTGTCGCCACGGCGCTCGGCCGCGGTGACGGCGTGGGCGAGGGCTGCACGACCGGAGCCGCGGAGGCGCTCGACTCCGGGAGCGGCTGCGGACCCGGCGTTTGCGCGCAGGCCGATGCGAGCAGGGCGACCGCGAGGGCGGCCCGTCCCCCGAGCGAGGCTCGTCGACCGCTATGTCGCGAGGCGGATCACCGCCCCGGCGGCGGCGACGGCTCGTCGAGGAACGGGATGACCGCCGCCGCGAGCGCCGGCGCGCTGAAGATCGTGTAGTGCGTCAGGCCCGGCAGGATGGCGAGCCGCGACTTCGGACGTCCCGAACCGTCCCATCCGCCGTCTCGCTTGCCGCCACCGAGAAGGCCGAAGACCTCGACGGCGTGCGCCGGCGGGAAGATGTCGGCGTCCCCGGCGACGATCATCGTGGGCGCCGTGATCCGCGCGACGTCCTTGGAGAAGTCGAAGTCGTCCATCATTCCCGCGCCGATCTTGCTGAGCAGCCGCGCCCAATCCCCAGGTCGGGGAGCGATGCTCGCGTAGAGCTGGTACATCGGCGTCTGCTTCATCGCTTCCGCGGCCGCGGCGTCGACCTGCCCCTGCTGCGCGAGCATCTCGGGATAGAAGGCGTTCCGCCGGATCGGCGTGGACACGACGACGAGCCTGCCCACGAGCTCCGGGTGCTTGATCGCGGTCAGCAAGGCGACGCCGCCGCCCAGCGAGTAGCCCATGAGGTCGGGGCGTTCGAGCCCGAGGTGCGTGATGAGCGCCGCGATGTCGTCGGCCATGAGGTCGGCCCGGATCGGGCGATCGATATCGGCGGTGCGTCCGTGGCCCTGAAGATCGACCGCGATGACCTGTCGGCCCTTCGCCAGGGCGGAAAGGTTCGGTCCGAACATCGAGGTCGCCCCGAGACCGCCATGCAGCAGGATGAGCGGCTCGCCCGTCCCGCGGGTCTCGTAGTACAGGTTGATGCCGTTCACGTCGGCATAGGCGCCGACGCCCTCGGTGGGTCCTCCCCACTCGCCTTCCGCCTCACGTGTTGTAGTTGCCGAGTTCGAGCTGGCAGGCATGGTCCGTCTCCTCTCGCTTGTCCGCGTTCGCCTCGATGATCGCGCGATCCGGCGAGCCGCGCCTTGCGCGCGTTTTGCCCGCCTCTGGCAGAAATCGTGCTCCGTCGGCTCTGTGCGCCTGCCTGCGGTACAGTCGCGCCCCGTGTACGAACGTCCCGGTTATCGCACGCTCGGCGGTCGTCTCCGCGACAACGTCCGACGCTATATCCGCAAGCAGCTCGAGCTGCCCCGTCAGGAGATCGCGGAGCTCATCGAGGCGAACAAGCGCGCCGCGATGTGGCTGGCGATCGCCGGGGCGCTCGCGTTCGCGACGCTCATCACGCTCCTCGTGCTGCTCGTCGCCGTTGTGGCGCTCATCCCGCGCGAGTGGCTCGCGATCGGCGTTCTCGGGCTCGCGATCGGCACGGCGGTGGCGGCATTGGTCCTCGGGATCCGCGGCGGGATGGCCGTTCCGGCACTTCTCGGGGCGCTCGTGCTGACGGCGATCGGCGTCGCCGCCTATCTTTTCTTCACGGAGCTCGCGCTCGCCGCGCTGCTCCTCACGATCGCTCTCGCGGTCGCGACGGGCGCGATGGGCGTCGGCGGCTACAAGCGGCTCGAGCTCCGCGGGCCGACCCGGACGATCACCTCGATGAAGGAGACCATCCAGTGGGCGAAAGCGCGTCTGCTCGGACGGAGCGCGAGCTAGCCGCGCTCCGCGGCGAGATCGACAGGGATCTCGCCACGTTGCGCGCCCGCATCTCGGACGACCTCGATCCGCGGCACCTGGCCGCACGCCAGCCGCTCGCGGTATTCGGAACGCTCGGCTCGCTCATCGCGGTCGTCGGGGTGGCGTTCGCGTCGCGTGTTCGCAACGCGCGCCGCTCGCGTGGCGAGAAGGAGCTCGACCAGATCATCGAGCGCGTCGGCGGAAGGCTCGATCGGCTCAAGGGCCGGACGCGGAAACGCCTTCGCGATTCGCTACGCCGCGAGATCGGCGAGGTGGAGTCCGGCCCGCGCGCGAAGCAGATGGTCTGGGAAGCGGCCGCGGCCGCGCTCACCTCAGCGGCGACGCTGCTCGCCCGCCGCTTCGCGACGCGCGTCGTCGCGGATGACGAGCTTCCGGAGGACACCCGCCGCTAGGACCGCGCCCGCGAGCAACGCGGCGTACGCGAGCGGGACCGCGCCGGCATCCGCGCCGCCTGCCAGCAGGAGCGCGCCGGCGACCGCCGGATCGCGCGTGCCTCCGCCGATCGCCGCGGCGAGCGGGTTCCCGCCGAGGAGCCGCGCGGCGAAAGCGGCGCTGAGCGCGCCGACCGCGAGCAGCGCGAAGGCGAATCCGACCGCGGTCG
>VBFI01000128.1 GCA_005889275.1 Chloroflexota bacterium
GGCTCCCGCGACGACCGCGAGGCGGTCGGCGATGAGGGGCGCCGGGGCGAGCGCGAGGACCGCCGCGCCCGTCGAGGGGACGAGCTCGCCGATGACCACCACGACGGCGAGGAGGGCGAGGTAGGGCAGCGCGACCGCGACGAGGTTGCGCGGCCGCCGGAGCGAAAGGATCGCGATGAGCGGCGTCTGCGCTCCGGTCGCGAAGAAGAGGACCGCAAGCGCCCCTTCGGCGACGGCGACGACGCTAGGCGCCGAGCTTCTCGCGCAGGGCCGGCACCAGCTCGGCGATCGCGACGCGGACCTGGGCCATCGAGTCCCGCTCGCGGATCGTGACCTGGCGGTCCACGAGCGAGTCGAAGTC
>VBFI01000129.1 GCA_005889275.1 Chloroflexota bacterium
CTTCCAACAGCACGGCCAACCAACGGCCGATCCTGTGAATCGGGTTAAGGCTGCCAACCATACGTGTGCGCTGATCTGTGCCCACATGAACCGAATGCCCACCAGCCTCGCGGCCGAGAATGCCCAACGCCGCGCTCCCTAAACTGTCGTCCTCAGGCGCGCGAGCGACATCCTTACCGCGCGCTGCCCGACTGCGCATGCTAGGCGTCACCCCCAATTTGACCCCGCCGCCGCCATTTTTCGCTTCACCCGAGCAGTGACATCGCTTGCACCAGGGGGCCCCGCTCGAAAAGGATCAGCCGGGTTTCGGCGCTGTATCGATCTGCTTTGCCCTTAAGGAGGCCTGCTCGGTTGCCGACTTTCCTAGCGAACTCTGGCGAAGGGAGGGCATAGCAGCATATGACTCGTGTTTTGGCAGCCATTGCAGCCCTGGCAGCGTTGGTGCTCGGCGGCGGCGCAGGCCTTTCTGGGATCTAGGTCGAGGCTGACCCGGGTTCTATAGGGCGACCAAAGACTCTGCGATAAGGGAGTCCATCGGCTCTCTTTTCGTCTCTAGCTCGGGAAATCGAGCGCTTATCCTTCCGCGCGTGTTCGCGCCCCTTTCGATTCCAAGCCGTGCCCGTCTGCTTGTTTACAGCGTGCTGTTCGCCGGGACGGTGATTCTCGTCAAGGTGTCAGTTCCAGTCCCCGAGGGCGTCCAACTTGGCCGAATCTTCTTCTGGACCGTAATAACGTTCGTTCTCGCGGCGCTACCGGTCCGGCTGCCTGGCGGAATAGTCGCGCACACGACCACGGCACCTTTGATCGCCGCCTTGTTTGACACCGGTCTTCCGAATCCTTTTGCAGTCTGCTGGATCGCCTTCGTTGGAACTCTGGAGATCCGAGACCTAAGGCGGGAACTCCCGTTGTGGGGCACGGTTTACAACCGCTTGGACTACGTCCTGTCGTCATTTGCCGCTTGGCTCGCTCTTCGGCTGACGGCTCAGGCAGTGGTCCCGGACGATCCGTTAGGCGTCGTCGCCCAAATCGTGATTGCCGGTCTCGCATTCAGTTTCGTAAACCTGATTCTTGCGGTGAGTCTCGCGAGTCTGCGAACCAGCACTCCATTCGGCCGGATTTGGTCGATGACCGTGAGCAACGTGCTGACCGGACTCGTGGCCCTCGTTCCGCTCGGATGGCTGATGGCGGAAATCGCGGTCAAGGTTGGCCTTTGGGCAGCATTTCTTTTCATGATCCCGCTATACCTCGCACGGTATTCATTTTCGAAATACGCAGAGACGCGGGAATTGTTTTTCGGGACCGTCAGCGCTCTCAGTCAGGCGATCGACGCGAAGGACGGTTTTACCCGAGGCCATGCGGACCGCGTCTCTCGTATCGCTGGCGCGATCGCCAGACATATGGGGTTACCGGAGCGGCAGATCGAGGAGATCGAGCTCGCGGGTCTCCTTCATGACATTGGGAAGATCGGTGTCGAAGACCGGATCCTCATGAAGCCAGCGCGGCTCGACCCAGATGAGACCGAACTAATGCAGCGCCATCCAATCTACGGCGCGTCGATTCTGGAACCATCAACCTCTTTGAAGCCCTTGGTGCCGCTTGTTCTTCATCACCATGAGAATTTTGACGGCAGTGGATATCCGGACGGATTGAAGGGGGATGACATTCCACTGGGCTCCCGAATCATCATCGTGGCCGACGCATATGAGGCAATGACCTCGGACCGCATCTACCGTAAGGCGATCGGTCATGAGCGCGCGATGGGCCAACTAAACCGGTATAAAGGTGTGCAGTTCGATCCCCAGATCGTCCGTGCTCTCGAAAAGCTCGTCGAGAAGCGCGGGCCTACGGCCTTCGAGGTGAGCGATCTACCGCCGATCAACTATGAGACCCTCGCCGAACTGAAGCGTCGGCTGGCTCGCGATCCGCTGATCCGCGACGCCCATGCTGGCTAGCGGAGTAGCCGCAGGGATCCTGGCGGGCGTCGCTTTTGGCGGAGACTGGCGCCGCCTCGCGACCTTCAGCTTGCGGCTCTGGCCGGTTCTGGTGTTGGCCCTAGGGCTCCGCGCGATCGGATATCTCGTCCCATCCTCGCCGCTGCTCCTCTACTTGGCGTCCCTCTTTGGCGTCGCGCTTGTCGCCGGGTCGAACTGGCGCGTGCCGGGCGCGCTCCTGATCGTGGTCGGCACCGGACTGAACATCTTCGTGTCCGCTTTGAATCTTGGGATGCCATACGACCCCGCGGCCGCCTCGGCGGTTGGCGCGCCCCCTCCGAATGACGGCCTTCACGTAGTCCTGCGCGCCGACACCAAACTTGAGTTCCTTTCGGACGTCATCCCCGTTGGTCCGCTCCGGTCGGTCTACAGCCTCGGCGACTTCCTCGTTGCTCTCGGCGGGTTCCTTATTCCATTCATGTGGCTACAGCCGAAGGCGGATCCCACTCGCGGTGGCACGGTGCGCTCTCCAAACTTCGCGTTCTTCTGGGCCGCGCAAGTCATAAGCAGATTCGGCGATCCAATAACCCTCGTCGCGTTGACATACGTGACCTACCGGGCGACCGGCTCGGCGCTCATCACGGCAGTCGCGGTTCTGATCGCGACCATCCCGAACGCGCTCTTTAGCTTCTTCGGCGGGGCGATCGCCGACGCGGTCGGTCATCGCCGCGTCATGTTGGGTGCCGACATCGTCCGGGCGACGGTCCTTGGTCTGGTGCCGCTTCTTGTCGGACTCGATGCACCACTGATCTTCGTTTTTGTCGCTGTACTGATCTCTGGCATGTGCTCGGCGGTGTTCAACCCCGCGCGGAACGCGCTGGTCCCGACGCTCCTCGATGAGCGTCATCTCGAGCGCGGCAACTCCCTCGTGTACGGAACCGACCGTGCAGTCGAGATTGGCGGGGGCCTGGCGGGGGGATTGCTCGTCGCCACGATCGGCACAAATGCCTTCTTCGTCGATGCAACGACATTCGCGCTTTCGGCGATGCTCATCTCCCGCGTCGCGGTCATCGAGCGGCCGCGGCGCCTTACCTGGCCACGCGTGTTTTCTGAGGCCCGCGAAGGCCTCGTGCTTCTGCGGCGGTCGGCGATCCTCTGGTCGAACACGATCTTCTCACTGGCTGCGCAGGTTTCGAACCCCATCGTCAACGGTTTAACGCCCGCGTTCGTGATCCAGCGGTTCGCGGCGAACGATCCAGCTATCGGCGCTGCGTTGTACGGCGCATCCGAGGCGGCGATCGCCTTCGGGGCGGTCGTCGGCAGCGCGGCCCTACCGCGCGTTGCGGCGAGCGTACGTAAGGGTCAGCTGCTTGTCGCTGGTTTTGCGGCGACAGGCGCGACGATCCTTCTCATCGCATTCGCCCCGACGTTTCCGGTGGCGATAGCCTTCTTCATCGTCTTGGGTGTCGCGAACGTCGCCTTCTACGTTCCGACGGTCACGATCCTCCAAGAGAGGACCGAGTCTGCGACGCGCGCGCGCGTGTTCGGCGCGCGGATCGCCCTCACGAACCTGAGCTGGCTTCCGCTCATCTTCGTGAGCGGCGCGCTCGCGGATGTCTTCGGTCCGGCGCTCCTGATCGGCATCGCCGGCGCGATCACCCTAGTGACCGCGCTCGTCGGCTCGCGAATCCGCAGCGTCTACGAGGTGGCATAGCCGCCTGGGCGCGAAACGTACGGCCCCGGGCGTTCGACAAGGCTGCGCCCCGGCGTGTACGCTCTCCGCCACAACTATTCGCTGTAACAGAGCCAAGAAGCCTTCTGAGCGAGTTCCACGGGAAGGAAACGTACGGAAAGTGACGCAACGGACCATTTTGGTGGCTGACGACGACTCCTCGATCAGGTCGCTCCTGCGGCAGCTCTTGGCCGATGAGGGCTACGCGGTCGTCGAGGCGACGACCGGAACGGAAGTTGTCGAAAAGGTAAAGGACGTCAATCCGGATCTGGTGATCATGGATGTCCGGATGCCCGAGCTCGACGGCATCGAGGCGCTTTCGAGGCTGAAGGTGAGCTCGCCCAAGACGAGCGTTCTGATCATGACCGCCTTCGGCAGCTCGAATAACGCGATCCGCGCGATGGAGCTCGGCGCATTCGACTACATCACCAAACCCTTCGAACTCGACAAGATCAGCCACACTGTGAAGCGCGTCATCGAGTACCGCGACCTCACGAGCGAAGTCCAGGTCCTGCGCGACGAGATCAGCTCGCTCGTCCAGACGGAGCGCATCGTGGGCAACTCGCCCCCGATGCAGGAGGTCTACAAGACTGTCGGCAAGGTCGCGAAGTCCGACGCGACGGTGCTTGTGACCGGCGAAAGCGGGACCGGCAAAGAGCTGGTCGCAGAGGCGCTTCATTACAACTCGAACCGCCGCTCGGGTCCGATGGTGAAAGTTTCGTGCGCAGCGCTTCCGGAGACGCTCCTCGAAGCGGAGCTCTTTGGACACGAGAAGGGCTCGTTCACCGGCGCGATGACACAGCGTCGTGGCCGCTTCGAACTCGCGGACAAGGGCACGATCTTCCTCGACGAGATCGGCGAGATGAGCCTGCCGATGCAGACCAAGCTCCTCCGCGTTCTGCAGGAGCGGAAGATCGAGCGCGTCGGCTCTTCCATCCCGATCAAAGTCGACATTCGCATCGTCTGCGCGACGAACAAGGATCTCGCCAAGCAGGTCGAGCTTCAGAAGTTCCGTGACGATCTCTTCTACCGGCTCAACGTGATCAATATCAACATGCCACCACTGCGCGACCGCAAGGAGGACATCCCCGCGCTGGTCGAGCATTTCCTCGCGAAACACCGCTACAGCGCGACGGCGCAGCCGGCCGCCATCAGCGAAGAGGCTCTCAAACGCCTCATGGAGTACGACTGGCCCGGCAACGTCCGCGAGCTCGAGAACGTGGTGGAGCGAGCGGTCGTCCTGTCGCGAGGCCAGATCATCACAAGCCGCGAGCTCCCGTTTGGCGACCACGAGGCCGACGAGCACGGCGAGGAAGGCGAAGAGGTCTCGGTTGAGAAGAGCTTCTTCAAGAAATCGGTCAGCCAGTTCGAGAAGGACCTCATCATGAAGGCGCTCCGCGACGCCACCGGAAACCGTTCGAAGGCCGCGGAGATGCTCGGAATCTACCGGCGACTCCTCTACGCGAAGATCAAGGAGTACGGCCTCGAGGGGTACCCGCCGAAAGGAAGGGCCGCGTGATGTTCGCGCTCATGCGCACGTCTCTCCGATTCTTCGTCGTGGGCTTCATCGCCGGAACGCTCCTCGCGCCGCGTCCCGGCGCTGAGACGCGGAGGCTTCTCGGCGAGAAGTTCCGGATCATGGCGAACCAGCTGCTGGAGCTCGCGGCCCTTCCGCCGATCGAGGCGGGACGTACCGGTCAGAACGGCGGCGATGTCGCGCGGGGCCGCCGGTCGGGCGCGACGCGCGGTGGCAGTGCCCGCCCGGACGCGTAAGCCGACGCGCGCGGCCGGTCCGGCGGTTGTGCGGACGATCGAAGCGAGCGGCGAGTCGGCGAAGAGCTGGGACGCCGCCGTCCTCGCCGCGGTAAGGGCGGCGAAGGTGAAGGACCCGGTCGGCGTGGAGCTCGGTCGGCTCTGGGCCGAGCTCGAGGGACCAAGGCTCTCGCGGTTCCACGCCTCCGTGAAAGTCGCCTACCGGCAGAGCCAGCGCTCGCCAGGTCGGGGTGCGCACTAGCAGACTTTCGACGCGGTCTCGGTATCTGTTCGGGTCATTGACACGTGCAGCAGCCACCGACAATATCGGCGCCCCAGTCCGCGATCAGGGGAGAAATTAGGGCGGTGGCGGAGACCGACACGCGAGACGCGCTCGGGCCGGTGCTAATCGCCAACGATGGCGAGGTCCTTACGCGTCTGCGCCTTTCGGCGGCAGAGGCGGCGAGGGTTTGTAACGTCACCCCGCGGCAGCTCATCTACTGGACAAAGAAAGGCCTCGTGAAGCCGTCGACCGACGGCGATCACGACTACGACGTCTACGCGATGGAGAAGGTCATCCGGATTCGGCAAGCCCTCGAGAAGGGGCATTCCCTGGAGAAGGCGGCCCAGATGGTCCAGCGCGAGATGACGACCCTGCAAGTCGAGGCGAAGCGCCTCGACGACCTGACCGCCGACGATCTCGAGGACGAGCTCCGCACCCGGCTCGAGCGTTTGGAGTCCCGGCTCGGCGAGCTGCGGCGATCGCTCCCCGCGTCGCTCACGATCGCCCGCCTCCGCCGTGCGGTCGCTGTGCTGACACGCCTGGACGCTCAGGGGACCCTCGACGGCGCGCACGCGAACGGCGATACGGCGAAGACGGTCGCGTTGCGGCTCGGCCGTGCGATCGACGAGCTCGAGCTCTTACTGCGCGAGGTCCAGCCGGCGGTCGTCTAGCGCCCTTACGCTTCGAGGATGCCCGATGCCCTCGCGCTTATCGCGAACGCCGCCGGGAAGTTGACACGAGAAGGTTTGCGCATCACCGGAAGGGGCGCGACCGCGCTCCCCGGGCTCGTCGCACTCACGGTGGACCCCCATTTCATCACGGCGCTCACGTCCTCGCTCCCACACGGGGTCGTCTGCATCTCGGGCACGAACGGCAAGACCACGACCGCGCGGATGCTCGCCGACATGGTGCGCACCTCGGGCTGGGACCCCATTCACAACCGCTCGGGCTCGAACCTCGATCGCGGCGTCGCGTCCGCGCTCCTGGCGGAGGCGACCTGGTCCGGCGAGCCGCGCGGCAACGTTGGGCTCTTCGAAATCGACGAGGCCTCGCTGCCGGGGATCATCGGGCGCCTGCGGCCCCGAGTGGTCGTCGTCACGAACCTTTTTCGCGATCAGATGGACCGTTACTTCGAGCTCGACGCGCTCGCCAAGCGCATCGGTGACGCACTCGCGTCGCTTCCCGAAGACACGACACTCGTCCTGAACGCCGACGACCCGCTCGTTGCGAACCTCGCGGTCCGGCGCGACGCGAAGACCGTGTTCTTCGGGGTCGACGATCCCGAGGTCGGCGGGAATGTGCCGCAGGCGATCAGCGACGCGACGCGCTGCCCGCGGTGCAAGTCGCCGCTCACGTACGAGCGCGTCGTGCTTGCCCATGTCGGAGCGTGGTCCTGCCCGAACTGCGGGTTCACACGGCCGGCTCGCGACGTCGCGGCGGTGAAGGTCGTGCTCGGGGCGACGGGTTCGGAGATCGCTCTCGCCGGAACCGTGGGCAGCATCTTCGAACCGATCCGCGTGCCGGTCCCCGGTCTCTACAACGCGTACAACGCGCTCGCCGCCGTGGCCGCCGCCGGCGCGCTCGGCGTCGGACTGGCCGAGGCGACGCGCGCCCTCGCGAACTTTCGTCCCGCGTTCGGCCGCCTCGAGACCGCCGAGGTCAAGGGCCGGACCCTCCGGCTCGTGCTGGTGAAGAATCCCGCGGGCTTCAACGCCGCGATCGGTGCGCTGCTCGAGACCGGCCGCAAGCCGCGGATCATCGGCGCCCTGAACGATCGCGATGCCGACGGTCGCGACGTGAGTTGGATCTGGGATGCCGACTTCGAAACGCTCGCGCCGGCGGTGGAGCACGCGGTCATCACGGGCCTGCGCTCGCGAGACCTGGCCCTGCGATTCAAGTACGCGGGGCTCGCCAAAGAGCGGATGGAGGTCGTCGACGATCCCGCGGCGGCGATCGACCGTGCGGTCGCGCTCGCGCCGGAGGGGTGCGAGGTCGTGGTTATCGCGACATACACCGCGATGTTGAGTCTCCGCGATGCGCTCGCGAAGACCGGCGCCGTCGCTCCGTTCTGGGAGGACTGACTGGTGGAGCTCCACATCGCCCACCTCTACGCGGATCTCATGAACATTTACGGCGATCGCGGGAACGTCATCGCCCTCGGCAACCGCGCGAAGTGGCGCGGCATCGACGTCGAGGTCCGCTCGTACTCGGTCGGGGGATGGACCGATTCCGAGTGGCCGGACGTGTGGTTCTTCGGTGGCGGGCAGGATCAGGGACAGGACATCGTCGGCGCGGACCTCGCCGGGAAGAACGGTGCGGCCCTCCGCGCTTCGGTTGACGGCGGCGCGGCGATCTTTTCTGTCTGCGGCGGCTATCAGCTCCTCGGCCACGAGTACGTACCCGAGATCGGCCCGGCGATCCCGGGTGTCGGGATCCTGGACGTCACGACCCGCGCCGGGAAGAAGCGGTTTGTCGGAAATCTCCTCGCCGAGTCTCCTGACGGCCAGCTCATTGGGTTCGAGAATCACTCCGGGCGGACGTACCTCGGGGCCGCGGCGAGACCGCTTGGCACCGTCGTGGTCGGCAACGGCAACAACGGCGAAGACAAGACCGAGGGCGCGGTGCAGGGCAAGGTGATCGGCTGCTACTTGCACGGCTCATGTCTTCCGAAGA
>VBFI01000055.1 GCA_005889275.1 Chloroflexota bacterium
ATCGATGAGTAGGGGCCGCTGGGCCGGCCGGGGGCTGCTGCTTTTTGTTCTCGCGTTCGCGAATCTGAACGACATCCGGAGCGATTCGACCGGGCCGGCCGGCGAGCCCGCCGGCCTCTGGTCACCAGACGTGTTGCCGAATGCGCTCTTCGCCTGGACGGTCATCCGCGAGCGCAACGTCGATTACGACGAGTTCATCAGCCGTCCGAGCCGTGCCGGTCCGTCGGGCCCGAGCACGAACCGGCTCGATTCCGAGGCGTACTTCTTTCGCGCGTGCGGAGTCTCCACGGCGACCGAGCCGCCCAAGGCAAAACGCAGTGTCGGCGGTCCGCCCGCGCCCGGCCCGAACGATCACGTCTGCTCGGTGTTCCCGCCAGGCATGGCGATTCTCGCGCTTCCATTCTTCGCCCCATTCGTGATCGCGGGGTTCGACCCGTTCGACCTCGGTTTGCTCGTGCACGGCGGACATGTGGTCGCGGCGATCGTGGAGATCATCGCGACCCTCCTGCTCTGGTCGGTGCTGCGCCGCTTCGCCGGAGCGCGCTTTTCGTTCGTCCTCGTCCTGCTCTATTTCCTCGCGACGAGCGTGCGCACCGTCGCGAGCCAGGCGCTGTGGCAGCACTCGGGCGTGCACCTGGCCGTCGCATACGCGCTCTGGCTCGTGATCCGCGAGGAGCCGATCCCCCTGGGCCGCGAGCTCGCCGCGGGCTTCGCGCTTGGGCTGGGCGCCGTCGTCCGGCAGACGACCGCGCTCGTCGTCATCGGGCTCAACGGGCTGCGCCCCGTCCGCCTTCTCGTGGCGCTCGTCGGCGCGGCGATCGGTGTCTTGCCGCTGCTCGCCTACAACTTCATCGCGTTCGCGTCGCCGCTCGAGCAGGGCTACGGCACCAAGCCGTTCGACACGCCGATCGCCTCGGGTCTCTACGGGCTGCTCTTCTCGCCCTCGCGGGGCCTCTTTGTGTACACGCCCTACCTGCTCTTCGCCTTCCTCGCGCTTCTGCGCGCCTGGCGATGGCCTGGCGAGGTCGCGCAGCGGCTCCGCGGCCTCTTCCTCGTGTGGATCGCGGCGCTCGTCCTCTACGCGAGCTACGCCGAGTGGTGGGGCGGGAGAGTGTTCGGCTCGCGCTTCCTCGACGATCTCGCCCCGGTGCTCTTCGTCGCGATCGCCTGGGGAACATCGGTTGGGCTGCTGCGGTCGCTGTTCGCGCGCGCGCTCTTCGCGGTCCTGGCGCTCTGGTCATTCGTGCTCTTTCAGGCCGCGGCATTCCTGTACGACAAGCGGTGGGACACGGTCCCCGTGAACGTCAACGACGATCCGTCCAAGCTCTTCAACTGGTCCGATCCCCAGTGGCTCGCGGTGCTGCGTTTGATCCCGTCAGCCGACGACAGGGTCATCGCGGGGGCGCTCCTGAGCGGGCTCGTCCTGCTCCTGTTCGCACGACTGGAGCTTCGGACGGCGCGGAGTGAGCTAGCGTCGTAGGACGTGAGCGCTTTCCTGCTCTTCTTCGGCCGCGGCGGGTCGAGCGAGCTCGAGCGTCAGCTCGACACGGTGAAGATCGCGATCGGCGCCGTCGTGCTTGGCCGCGCGGGAGACGCGGGCTTCGCCTCGCTCTACGCGGTGACGACCGACGCCGAGGCGTCCGCCGCGTTCCGCGCCAAGGGGGCCGAGATCATTCCCGACCGTACCCAACCCTTTCACTTTGGGCAGGAGCTGCAGCGGATCGTCCGCGAGCGGAAGCTCGATCGCGTCTGCACGATCGGCGCCGGTGCCGGCGCGCTCCTCACGACGGCGGAGCTTCGCGTCCTCCGCGAGGACCTTGAATCGAGCGAGGCGATCGTCCTTTCGAACAACGCCTACTCGGCCGATCTCGTCGCGTTCGCTCCGGCGTCGGCCCTCGACGCGATCGATCTCCCCGCGACCGATAACCCGTTGCCGCGCCGGCTCCATCAGCAGGCCGGCCTCTCCTCGCGCCAGCTCGAGAAATCCGCCGCCACGCTCCTCGACGTCGACACGCCCACCGACGCGGCACTTCTCGTCCGCCACCCGGCCTGTCCGCCCGAGCTCCGCGTCCTGCAGGCGTGGCAGGACATCCTGAGCGACCGGATCGACGCGCTCATGCGTCTGGTCACGACCCCCGACAAGGAGCTCCTCGTGGCCGGCCGCGTCGGCGCTCCGGTGTGGACCTTCATCGAGACCCAGACCGCGTGTCGCGTGCGCATGCTCGCGGAGGAACGTGGCATGCAGGCCGCCGGCCGCGACACATCCGGCGAGGCGCGGAGCGCGCTCGGGTTCCTCTACCGGGAGGTCGGACCGCGTCGGTTCTTCGCGGAGATGGGCGAGCTCTGCGACGGGATGCTCTTCGACATGCTCGTCCTCTTCGCGCATCTGGGCTGGCGGCCCGGCGGTGAGGAGCGCTTCGCGTGCTACCTCTTCATGTCTGAGCGGATCCAGGCGAAGCCTTTGCGCGAGTTCACCGAGGCAGCTCGCGAGGCGCCGTTCCCGCTGCTGCTTGGCGGTCACACGCTCGTGTCCGGGGCGTTCTGGACGATGGTCGAGGCGGCGTGGCACGGACACCCCGAGTGACCCTCAGGCTGTTCGACCACCACATCCATAGCGACCGCTCCGACGGGACGGTCTCGCTCGCGGAACGCGCGAAGTCGGTCGCGGTCCGTCCGCACGGCGTCTCCGATCACTATCCATGGCGCGACAAGCTGCCCAACGAAGAGGCCGTCAAGCGGTACATCGATGACGCGACGAAGGTCGGCCTCCGCGTCGGCATCGAGTACGACTTGGGCGTCGCGCCGCCGCTCACGCGCGCGACCCACGACGCGCTCCACTACGTGATCGGCGCGATCCACCAGATCGATCTTGGCGGCGACTGGATCCGGTACGACGACGCGGGCGCCTACGTGAAAGGCAGGACGAAGACGTTCAGCGGGGTCGAGCGCTTTCGCGATCCCGCACTTCGGTCACGGATCCTCGAGCGCACGCTCGAGGTTGTCGCGGAAGGGATCGAGCGAGATCGCATCGACATCCTCGGCCACCCGACGTTCTCGGCGCTCCAAGCGCTCGGAGAGCCCGAACGCATCTATCCGGAGGAGTGGCAGGACCGTCTCATCACGATGTGCGTCCAAGGCGGGATCGCGATCGAGGTGAACGAAAGTTATGGGGTCCCACACCGCGAGTTCCTCGTCCGCGCCTCACGCAGGGGCGCGACGTTCTCGGTCGGCTCGGATACGCACTTTGACCTCAAACCGCTCGACCGGACCGAGGCGATGATCACCGCCGCCGAGCTCGCGCACGCGCGTTTCTTGAGCGGCGCGCGTCCCGTGCGGTCAGCCTAAGTCGCCGGCGCGTCCTCCGCCAGGAGCTCGTAGACGAGCAACCCGATCGCGAGGAGGAGGACGAGGTGGATGGCATTCCCGCCGAAATTGAGCGCCTGAGCGACGAACCAGGCGACGACCAGGATCCACACCGCCGTCCAGCGGATCCGATGGCCCATCGCGATGCTCACGATTCGCAGGCTAGCGCCCGTATACTTTTCATGCAGGACCACCTGCGATCCGCGGCAGGAGGGGAGCCGTGTTCCGAGGACTGTCGGTCTACACCGGAAACGCCCACCCCAATTTCGCCAAAGACATCTGTGGCCATCTGGAGATCCCCATCGGCGCCGTCGACGTCTTCAAATTCGCCAACGACAACATCTTCGTGCAGATCAAGGAGAACGCCCGCGAGCACGACGTCTTCATCGTGCAATCGCTGGTCGGACCGTCGGTCAGCGACGCGATCATGGAGCTCCTGATCATGCTCGACGCCTTCAAGCGCGCCTCGGCCGGCCGCATCACGGCGGTCATGCCGTACTACGCCTACGGCCGGAGCGACAAGAAGGACCAGCCGCGGGTGCCGATCACGGCGCGCTTGCTGGCGGACCTCATCGGGGTCGCCGGGTCCGACCGGTTCCTCACGATGGACATGCACCAGATGCAGATCCAGGGGTTCTTCTCGATCCCCGGCGACGAGCTCTCCGCCCGCAATCTCCTCGTGGAGTATTTCCGCGGGATCGTCGAGGCCGATCCCGAGAGCGTCGCCCTCGTCGTCCCGGACCTCGGATACGCGAACGCGGCGCGGCGCATCGCCGAGGATCTCAAGGTCCCGCTGGTGTTCATGCAGAAGACGCACCGCGACAACAGCGGGCGGAGCGAGATCGTGAACGTCATCGGCGACATCGACAAGCACCGCGCGATCATCATCGACGACGAGATCGACACCGGCACCACGATCCTCAACAGCGTCCAGATCCTCCAGGAACGCGGTGTGAACGAGATTTGGGTCGGCTGCACCCACGCGATCCTGTCCAATAACGCGGCCGAACGGCTCGCGAACAGCGGGATCGAGAAGCTCGTGACCACCGACTCCGTGCCGCTGCGGCCATCCGCTCGCGACACCGGCAAGATCGAAGTCCTCACGGTCGCGCCCCTCTTCGCGGAGGCAATCCGTCGCATTCACGAGGGCGAGTCCGTCGGCGCGCTCTTCAATCCGCCGGGGTTGCAGCTGCCGCTGCAGGTCAACTAGCGAGCACGGCCCACTCCCCGTGAGCGTCCTCACTCGGTTCCTCGATTCCAACGAGGCGGAGCTGCGTCGGCTCCGTAAGGTCGTCGTGCGGGTGAACGAGCTCGAACCCGACCTTCAGGCGCGCTCAGACGCCGAGCTGGCCGAGAGCACGGCCAACTTTCGCGAGCGGCTCAGCAAGGGCGAAATGGTCGACGACATCCTCCCGGAGGCGTTCGCGTCCGTCCGCGAAGCGGCGAAGCGGACGCTGAAGCAGCGCCACTTCGACGTCCAGCTGGTGGGCGGCCTCGCGTTGCACAGAGGGCACATCGCCGAGATGCGGACCGGCGAGGGCAAGACGCTCGTCGCGTCGCTGGCCCTCTACGTGAACGCGCTCGAAGGCAAGGGCGCGCATCTGGTGACCACGAACGACTACCTGGCGAAGACCGGTGCGGGCTGGATGGCGCCGATCTATCACGCGCTCGGGATGAGTGTCGCCTTCATCGCGCACGAGAAGAGCGCGATCTACGACCCGCTCGTCGAGCTCGAGGCCGTCGACTGGCGGCACCGGCACTGGCGCGACGTGAGCCGCACCGAGGCGTACCGCGCGGACATCACCTACGGGCAGAACAGCGAGTTCGGATTCGACTACCTGCGCGACAACATGGTCATGGACATCGCCGATCAGGTGCAGCGCGGGCTGAACTACGCCATCGTCGACGAGGCCGACTCGATCCTCATCGACGAGGCACGCACCCCGCTCATCATCAGCTCCCCGGCCGAGGACGCGAGCGAGACCTACTACACGTTCGCGCGCGTCGCCGCGCAGCTCCAGGCCGAGCAGGACTACGTGGTCGAAGAGAAGCATCGCGCGGTCGCACTCACCGAGGAGGGGATCGCTCGGGCCGAGCGGCTTCTCCGCGTGAAGAACCTCTACGAAGGCGACGTCACGGCGGTGCACTACCTCGACAACGCCGTGAAGGCGAAGGCGCTCTACCACAAGGACAAGGAGTACGTCGTCAAGGACGGTGAGGTGGTCATCGTCGACGAATTCACCGGCCGGCTCATGCCCGGGCGGCGCTGGAGCGATGGCCTGCACCAGGCGGTCGAGGCGAAGGAAGGCATGAAGATCCAGCGGGAGACGCGCACCTTCGCGACGATCACGATCCAGAACTACTTCCGCATGTACAACAAGCTCGCCGGGATGACCGGCACGGCCGCGACCGAGGCCGAGGAGCTCTTCAAGGTCTACAAGCTCGAGGTGACGCAGGTCCCGACGAACAAGCCGATGGTCCGCAGGGACCTCCCCGACCTCGTCTACAAGACCGAGCAGGGCAAGTGGGACGCCGTCGTCCAGGAGGTGAAGGAGCGCAACGTCAAGGGGCAGCCGGTGCTCATCGGCACGACGAGCGTCGAGAAGAGCGAGCAGCTCTCAGGGTGGCTCGATCGCAACGGCATCAAGCACGAGGTCCTGAACGCGAAGAACCACGAGCGCGAGGCGCTCATCATCGAGAAGGCGGGGCAGCCCGGCGCCGTCACGCTCTCCACGAACATGGCCGGCCGCGGAGTCGACATCGTGCTTGGCCAGGGCGTCGTCGACATGGGCGGGCTCCACGTCATCGGGACCGAGCGGCACGAGGCGCGGCGCATCGACAACCAGCTGCGCGGCCGTTCCGGCCGCCAGGGCGACCCGGGCTCGTCGCGCTTCTACAGCTCGCTCGAGGACGAGCTCATCCGCATCTTCGCCTCCGAGCGCGTCGCCGGGCTCATGGGACGGCTCGGCTTCGACGACTCGGCGCCGATCGAATCCGGCATGGTGACCGGCGCGATCACTCAGGCGCAGATCAAAGTCGAGGGGCGCAACTTCGACGTCCGCAAGCGCGCGCTTGAATTCGACGACGTCCTCAACAACCAGCGCACCGTGATCTACGGGCAGCGCCGCAAGATCCTCGAAAAGGGAAACGTGCGCGAGACCGTTCTCGACTTCCTGCACCAGGAGGCGGAGGGAATGGTCGACGCCGAGGCCGCCTCTTCCGATCCCGAGGACTGGGATCTCGCGAAGCTCGCGGCCGCCCTCGGACCGATGCTCAACCGGCCCGAGCTGAACGCGGCGAGCTTCGCCGGGATCGACGGACAGGAAGCGCTCCGCGAGCGGGTCGCCGAGCTCATCGACGAGACGTACGAGGCGCGCGAGAAGGAGCTGGGCGAGGAGCTTACGCGAGTCGTCGAGCGATGGGTGCTCCTCCGCACGATCGACACGCACTGGATCGAGCACCTCACCGCGATGGAGGAGCTCCGTGAGGGCATCTACCTGCGGGGCTACGGACAGCAGGATCCCCTCGTCGCCTACAAGCGCGAAGCGCACGGCTTCTTCGAGGAGATGTCCGCCCGCATCGCCAGCGGTGTGGCCCAGACGATCCTGCGGGTGACCGTGCGGACCGCCGAGCAGGCCGAGAAGGCGGAGGAAGGTCAGGCCCAGCAGACCCAGACGAGCGCGGGGACGACGACGACCGCGCGCGCGAGCGGCAACGGAAGTCCTTCGGCCGGTCCCGCAAAGGGGAAGCTCGGCCGGAACGATCCCTGCTGGTGTGGCTCGGGAAAGAAATTCAAGAAATGTCACGGGCGCTAAGCCCGTGATCGAACTTCCCTTCGACCCCAATGTGCACATCGGACCGATCACGCTCGCGTGGCACGGCATCTTCACGGCGGTCGGCATCTTCTTCGGCGCGGCGCTCGCGCTCCGCCTGATCCGCGATCGCGTCTCGGAGGACGACGGCTACGCGGTCGCGACCTGGGGCGTCGTCGGCGGAATCTTGGGTGCGCGTGTCGTGCACGTCATCGACCATCTCCCGTTCTATCTCGAGCACCCCGAGCAGATCCCGCAGATCTGGACCGGCGGGATCGCGATCTGGGGAGCGGCGATCGGCGGGGTTCTCGGTGGCTTCATCGTCGCCGTGCGTCGTGGCGTGCCGATCGGGTACGGCGCCGACGCCGCGGCGCCGGGGATCAGCCTCGGCTTCGCGATCGGGCGGATCGGCGACATCATCAACGGGGAGCACCACGCGACCGCCTGCACGCCACCCGCGGGCATCTGCGTCGGCTACACCCACCCCGACACGCTCGGCCAGCCCGGGCCGGTCCACCTGGCGGTCGCGTACGACATGGCCTGGGACCTCGCTGGCGTCGCCTGGACGCTCTGGCTCCGGCGCGCGACCGCGGGGCGCTGGCCCGAGGGCCTCATCTTCTGGCTCTGGATGGCGTGGTACGCGGTGGGGCGCTTCGTCCTCGGATTCGTCCGGATCGGCGACCCGAACTACGCGTTCGGCCTGCGCCAGGACCAGACCATCGCCGTCCTCGTCCTCGCCGCGGCGATCCCGATGATCGCCAGGCTCGGGGCGCGCATCCGCCCGCAGGCGGTGCGCGCGGCCGCGATCTGATCGACCTTCCGTTCGACCCGAACCTCCACCTCGGATCGACGAGCATCGCGTGGCATTCGGTCTTCTCGCTCGTCGGGATGATCCTCGGGAGCGTCGCCTCCTTCCGCGCGGCGCGCTACCTCGTGAAGGACGATCGGGTCTATCCCTTCGCGATCGCGGTCGTCGTCGGCGGGCTTCTCGGCGCTCGAGTCGCGCATGTCGCCGACAACTGGAGCGTCTATGCCGACCGCCCGCTCGAGCTCGTCGCGTTCTGGAACGGCGGCATCGGAACGACCGGCGCGCCGATCGGGTCGACCATCGCCGGACTCGTAGCCGCGCGGTGGCTTCGTCTTCCGATCGGATTCATGTTCGACATCTCGGTCATCGGCATCGCGCTCGGCGAAGCCATCGGACGGATCGGCGACATCATCAATGGCGAGCATCACGCCGTCGCGTGTGGCGGACTGCCCTGGTGTGTCCGCTACACGCATCCAGCCACGCTCGGCCAGGCGGACTATGTGCACCCGGTCGTCGCCTACGACGGGCTCGCGATGCTCCTCATCTTCGTGATCCTTCAGGTGTACTGGCGGCGCGTGCGCGGAAGGCCGCCGGAGGGCCGGGTCTATTTCCTCTACCTGCTGCTCTTCGGCGGCATGCGCTTCGTCACCTCGTTCGTCCGCCAGGACCCGATCTTCCTTTTCGGGATGCAGGAGGGCCAGCTTCTGGGCCTCCTGTACATGGCCGCCGGGGCGATCATGCTGCCGGTCCTCGCATTTCGCGGCCGGCTTGACGCGCGCGCGCCAAGTGTTACTACAAGCACGTAGTAGAAGGAGGGCGAGCCGATGCACGTCGCCGTGACCGGCGCGAACGGGTTCGTTGGACGACACCTCCTCGCTCGACTCGCTGGGCGGCATCAGGTCCGCGCCATCGTCAGCGAGCGACCGGGGGCGGAGCGCGAGCTGCCGAACGGCGGCGCGGGCGTGGACGTCCGGAGATCCGATGTCCGCCGAGCGGAGACGCTGCGTGGCGCTTTCGACGACGTCGACGCGGTCGTGCACACGGTCGCGGTGCCGACCGAGCGCGCGCAACGTTTCGCGGAGGTGAACGTCGCCGGGGTCGCACACGTGGTCGCGGAGGCGCGCCGCGCCGGGGTGCGGCGACTCGTGCACATGTCCGCGCTCGGCGCCGATCCCGCGTCGCCCTACCCGTACCTCCGAAGCAAGGGCGAGGGACAGTCGCTCGTCACCGGTTCAGGGATCCCGCACGTCGTCCTGCGGTCCTCGCTGCTGTTCGGCGAGGGGGACGATTTCTTCCCCAGGCTTCGCATCAGCCTGCTCTTCCCGATCGTGCCGGTGCCGGGGGACGGTAAGGCGCGGTTCCAGCCGGTCCACGTCGACGACATCGCCCAGGCCCTTGTCGCGGCGCTCGAGCGCGCCGAGATTTCCGGTCCTCACGAGGTCGGCGGGCCAGACCCGGTCAGCTACGACGAGATGCTCGAAGAGGCGATGCGCGGCCTCCACAAGCGGCGGATGACCGTCCATGTGCCGGTCCCGCTGATGAAGGCCCCCGCGTTCCTCATGGGCCTGGTAATGCCGGACCCGCCCGTGACGGTCCAGCAGCTCGACCTGCTGGCGGTGGACAACACGCCCAAACCGAACGCCATGGAGCCCGTTTTTGGCATCCGGCCGAGGCCGTTCCGTGGAGCCCTGGGTTACCTGCGCGGCCGCTGACTCGCTCGGCGGCTCGGCCCGCGCGAGCCCAAGCCAAACTCAAAGCGCACAAGTGTTCCGATGAAATTTCGTGGGAAAACCCCTTCTCAAGGGCTCCCCGCGCCGATAAGATTCGTACGAAAAGCGCGCACGACCTAGTGGGGAGAGGCTCGGTCGCCGGCGCTGACAGATCGACACCGATGGACCGGGCGCTAGAGAGGAACCATCCGTATGAAGGAATGGATCGTCTGCGAGGACAACTGCCTCAAGTGCTCCTATGGAGCGACCCTTGACTGCGACGGCGATTGCCCACGCTGCCCCCGCAACACCTATTGCCCGTGCGTGACGTTCGTTTCGTTCGCCGCAGGCAAGCTCGCTCCCGTTGTCCAGCCCGTCACGACGACCTTCGAACGACCCCGCAAGCGCTAGCCCCGACAGTGTCAGTCGACCAAGCGGCGCTCGCGTCGCTCCGCGAGCGCATCGAACGCATGGCGGTGTTCCTTTGACCTCCCCGCTCTTTCGCGTGAAGTCGCGGGCCTAGAGGGCGAAGCCTCCAAGCCGGACCTCTGGCAGGACCGGCAGCGCGCGCAGCAGATCCTGAAGCGCCTCGGAAACATACGCGCGCGCATCGACCGCTGGGAGAGATTTCGCGCGCGCGCCAAGGATCTCGCCGAGCTCGCCTCGCTCGCACCGGCCGATCCAAATCTCGATGCGGAGGTCGCCGCGGAATTCGCGACCCTCGCCGACGAGGTGCAGCACGCCACACTCGAGGCCCAGCTCTCCGGACCGTACGACGAGCGGAATGCCGTCGTCGCGATCAGCGCCGGCGTCGGCGGGACCGACGCGGCGGACTGGGCGGAGATGCTCGTCCGGATGTACCTCCGCTGGGCCGAACGGCGCGGCTTCAAGGCCGAGCTCCTCGAGTCGACCCCCGGCGATGAAGCGGGCTTCCGGAGCGCGACGCTGTCCGTGGACGGCCCGTACGCCTACGGGTACCTGAAAACGGAACGCGGGACGCACCGGCTCGTGCGCATCTCACCGTTTGATTTTCAGAAGCGCCGGCAGACCTCGTTCGCGCTCGTGGATCCGACGCCGCAGGTGGAAAGCGAGGCCGAGGTGGAACTTCGGCCGGACGAGCTGCGCATCGACACGTATCGCTCGACCGGGGCGGGAGGCCAGAACGTGAACAAGACGGAGACCGCCGTTCGTATCACCCACCTGCCGTCGGGCATCGTCGTCTCGTGTCAGAACGAACGCTCCCAGCTCCAGAACCGGGAGACCGCGATGAAGATCCTCCGCGCGCGCCTGCTCGAGCGGAAGGTGCGGGAGCAGGAAGAGGCGCAAGCGAAGGAGCGCGGCGAGCTCCGTTCGGCCGACTGGGGAAGCCAGATCCGCTCGTACGTGCTCCACCCTTACACGCTCGTGAAGGACCACCGGACCGGCGTCGAGGTCGGCGACCCGACCAGGGTGCTCGACGGCGACATCGATCCCTTCATCGAGGCCGCGCTCTTGCGCCCAGTCCAGGCAAGCGGGGAACCTGGCATCGCCCCTGCTGCATCCGAGGAACGTGCGCGCTAGGGGGTCTGGCGCGCCGAAGGAGGCTGGAGTGGTCAATGTGAAGGATTTGCAGGACGTCGTGGACGACCTGAAGGACCAGGCGAGCAAACGCGCGGCTGTTCTCTTGGGCGAGGGGCGCACCCAGGTGCGCGCGGCAGTTGGCGGCCATTCGGACGGCACGCTGCTCGGGGCGTTCGCTCTCGGCATGCTGCTCGGCGCCCTCATCGGCGCGGCGATCTCGCTGCTCTTTACGCCGATGTCGGGCCAGGAAGCCCGGCGCAAGATCGGCGAGAACGTCGACAAGATGCGCACGACGGAGCCGGCGGAGTTCGCGACGAACGGATCGTCCCGCCCGATGTCAGCGGTGGGCGGCCAGTCGCCCTACGTTTCGAGCTAGCGCGCCCGCGTTAGCGGCGCCCGACCTCACGCGTGAGCTCGAGAAGCCGCTCGCGGGTATTTAGCGTCGGGTCGTCGGTGACGAGCTCGAAGAGCTCGCTCAGGATGCGTCCTACCTCGGGCCACTGAGGGATTCCGAGCGCCTGCATCACGTCTGTTCCGTCGATCGCGAGGTCGCGTAGCGAGAACGCCGAGGCGGTGCGGATCTCCTCCTGCACCCGCTCCCAGAGCGCTTCGAGGGCGTACATGCGGGGAGAGCGTGCGCCGCTGCCGATGTTGTCAGCGCGCCGCAGCGCGAACAGCGCCGGGATGTTCTCGAGGCCGACCTTTCGCACGAAACGGCGCACCGCCGAACCCGTCCACTCGGTCTGGTACCAGAACATGTGGTTTCGGATCAGGTGCGTGACCTGGGCGATCGTCTCCTTGTCGAAGCGCCAGCGTCGCAGGATCTCGCGGGCCTTGGCCTCCCCGACGAACTCATGCTGGTGGAAGTGGCCATCGGCGAAGGTCGCCGGCTTACCGATGTCGTGAAGCAGACCGGCGAGGCGGAGCACGAGGTCGTCCGGCGGCGTCGCATCGCATGTCGCGATGGAGTGCTCGAACACGTCCTGCGCGACGGCTTTGTCCTGAGGGATCGTCTTCGCGATCTCGAGCTCGGGGAAGATCACCGCGAGCAGGCCGAGGTCCGACATCTTGCGGAACGCCGCCGACGGCCTCGGCGCGCTGAGGATCTTCACCATCTCCTGCTGGATACGCTCGCCTGAGAGGGTCTTCGCGAGCGGCGCGGACACACGGATCGCATCCTCCGTCCGCGGATCGATCGTGAAGTCGAGGAGTGTCGCGAACCGGACCGCACGGAGCATCCGCAGCGCGTCCTCCTGGAATCGCTCGCGCGGCTCGCCCACGGCCCGGACGACCCCGGCTTCCAGGTCCTTCTGACCACCGAAGGGGTCCACGAGCTCGCCGGGCCTGTCGCCGGTCGCGGGCCGCCAGGCCATCGCGTTCATCGTGAAGTCCCGCCGCGAGAGGTCCTCGTGGAGCGAGTCCGTGAACGCGACGCTCGTGGGGTGACGGTGGTCGGCGTAATCGGCCTCGATCCGGTAGGTGGTGACCTCGACCTCGTGGTCGCCCTCCCTGACGACCACCGTGCCGAAGTGATTCAGGTAGAGCGCGCGCCGGAACACCTTCTGGATCGCGTCCGGCGTCGCGTTGGTGGTCACGTCCCAGTCGTGCGGGTCGACCCCGCGGAGCGCATCGCGGACACAGCCACCGACCACGTATGCCTCGTAGCCGGCCGCCGCGAGCTTGCCCACGACGCGCTCGACGTCGGCGGGGACCTTGATCTGGGGAACCGTGCGGGTCACCGGCCGAGTCTAGGGGCGACGGCTCTCCGTAACCGATAGACTGCCTCGATGCAGGTTATGACGGTGGACCTCCCGCTCTCGGTCGAAGCGCTCATCGTGATCGCGAGCTCGCAGCATGGGCCCGAGGGTCACCTCGGTCTTCCGAGCACCGGCGTACCGAGCAACACCGCGCACGACCACCTGCGGGGCCCGGCCGCCGCCACGAGCTGGTTGCGGGCGCGCGGCGAGTTCGCCTGCCCGGCGGGAGAACCGAGCTCCGCCGAGCTGCACGCCCTGCGCGAGGTCCGCGCGGCCCTCCGCGATCTCGTGCGCGGTGACACCCTCGCCTACGAGCGCCGCCGCGATCGGCTCCTCCGCGGCGCCGTGTACCGGCTGAGCGGTCCGAGGCTCGTCCCGACGGGGTCCGGCTGGGCCCGCTTCGCGACCGGACTCCTGCCTGCGCTCGTCGCGGTGTCCGATTCGCGCGCGCGCCTGGGTCGGTGCGCGAACCAGCGCTGCGGTTGGCTCTTCCTCGACCGCTCCGCCGGGCGCGTTCGCCGCTGGTGCGACATGAACGCGTGCGGCAACCGCGTGAAGGCCCGTCGCTTCCGGGCACGCCAGCGCGGCGCGCGAGCGCAGCGGAGCTAGCGCTTGTCGCGGGGAACGGCTCTCGCCGCGGCGGTCGTGGTGGCGGTCGTCGCCGGTACCGTCGCGCTGCTTGCCTTCGCGGCCACTCCGCGAGGCACCGCGTGCGGCGAGATCGGCGGCGGAGAGGCTGGCGTGGAAGCGCAGCTCCGGTACGTCGACGTTGGGGCGGGACAGGTGACGTTCACGTTCGGTCCGAGCGCGGTCTCCGATCGGTTCGGTGTCCCGCGCTTCCGCCTCGCTCGCCAGAGCGCCACACCTCCGCCCGAGCTCGACACCGGTACGCATCGGCTCGGTGTCGAGTTCGACGGCGCCTCCGGATTCAATCCCGACCTCACCTCGAGCTACCTCGGGAAGTCGGTCATCGTGCCGGCGAACGACGGCGCCGTGCGCGAGGTCCAGATCACGCGCGACACCGGCCGCGTCCTGTCGTGGGATCTCGTCGTCTCGCGCGAGGAGTGCCCGACGGTCACGACCAACGTCTACGTTTGGGGAAAGAGCCCGCGCGCGCAGGTGACGTTCACCTTCGGCCAGACCGCGTGGATCACGGCAGAGCACCCGGCGACGTACGTCGGGAGCCCCATCCTCGCGCCGGTGCTCGTGACCGGAATGGGCTTCGTCCCGCGGTCGGAGGTGACGTTCCGAATCGCCGGCGCCATCGTCGACAGCGGGACGACCGATGACGTCGGCCGCGTCGAAACGGGGATCTTCGTTCCGAAGCTGCGGCCAGGTGTCTACGAGCTGGCGGTGAGCGACGCGAGCGGCCGGCGCGCGACGACGCAGCTCGTCGTCACCGACGAGCGGTAGCGCTACTCCTCGCCGAGATACGCCTTCCGGACCATCTCGTTCGCCGCGAGCTTCGGCGCGGTATCGGTGAGCACGATCTTCCCGGTCTGCAGCACGTAGCCCCGGTGCGCGATGGAAAGTGCCATGTGCGCGTTCTGCTCGACCAGGAGCACGGTCATTCCCTGGACGTTGATCTCCTGGATCGTCTTGAACACGAGCTCGACGAGGACCGGCGCGAGGCCCATGGACGGCTCGTCGAGGAGGAGCACCTTCGGGCGGGCCATGAGCGCGCGGCCGATCGCGAGCATCTGCTGCTCGCCGCCGGAGAGCGTCCCGGCGCGCTGTCGCAGGCGCTCCTTGATCCGCGGGAAAAGCGTGTACACGCGCTCGAAGTCGGGCGTGAGGTCGCGGTCGTTCCGCGCGTACGCGCCCATCTCGAGGTTCTCTTTGACGGACATGCGCGCGAAGATGCGGCGGCCCTCGGGGGAGTGCGCGATCCCCATCCGCACGATCTGGTTCGCCGGGACCTTCGTGAGGTCTCGCTCGGCCATGCGCACCGTGCCATGGCGCGGACGGAGGACCCCGGCGATCGTGCGCAGGGTCGTCGTCTTGCCCGCGCCGTTGCTGCCGATGAGTGTGACGATCTCGCCCTGCTCGACCGTGAGCGAGATCCCCTTCAGCGCCTCGATGTTGCCGTAGTAGGTGTGCACGCCGTCGACCTCGAGCAGCGCCACTAGGCGACCTTCGCTTTGCCCAGGTACGCCTCGATGACGCGGGGATCGCGCTGGACCACCTCCGGCGTGCCCTCGGCGATCTTGACGCCGTGGTCGAGGACCGTGACCCGCTCGGAGATCCCCATGACCACTTTCATGTCGTGCTCGATGAGGAGGATCGTGATCTTGAGCTCGTCGCGGAGACGCCGGATGAACGAGGTCATCCGTCCGGTCTCGCGCGGGTCCATCCCTGCGGTGGGCTCGTCGAGGAGGAGCAGCTTCGGCTCGGTCGCGAGGGCGCGGGCCATCTCGAGCCTCCGCTGGTCGCCGTAGGGGAGATTCTTGGAAACGACGTCATCCCGGTCCGCGAGTCCGACGAACTCGAGGAGCTGGCGCGCGCGGGCCCGGGTCTCTTGCTCCTCGCGTCGCTCACGGGGCGTCCGCAGGACCGCCTCGAACGGCGTCGCCCGCATTCGCGAGTGGTGGCCGACCATGACGTTCTCGAGCGCGGTCATGTTCTGGAAGAGCCGGATGTTCTGGAACGTGCGCGCGATACCCAGGCGGGTGATGCGGTGCGGGGGCCGCCCGGAGATCACCGTGCCATCGAACACGATGCGCCCGGACGTGGGCTTGTAGAGCCCGGCGATCACGTTGAAGAAGGTGGTCTTCCCCGCGCCGTTGGGGCCGATGAGGCTCACGATCGTTCCTTCAGGGATGGCGAAATCGACGGCGCTGACTGCGACGAGCCCGCCGAACTGCTTCGTCACGGAGATCGCCTCGAGGATGTTGCCGCTCAATTTTCGACCTCCACGAAGACGGCGCGCTCCTGCTCGGCGGCGACCTCGCCCAGCTCCTCGGCCGCGTGCAGCTCCGCCCGCCGTCGCGCGCTCGGGAAGAGGCCTTCTGGCCGCACCAGCATCATGAAGACGAGCGCGATCCCAAAGATGAGCTGCCGTGAGCGGCTCACGTCGGTCAGCTCCAGGTCCTGGTTTCCGATGGCCGCGCCGATGCCGTGCACGATCCCCGAGATCCAGTCGAAGAGGATGCGGTCCACTCCGCCGAGGAGGACCCCCCCGGCGATGACGCCGGCGATGTTCCCCAGGCCACCCAGGATGATCATGCAGAGCACGAAGATCGAGACCGAGAAGTCGAACTGCTCGGGCGCGATGACCTGCAGGTAGCTCGCCCAGATCGAGCCCGCGAATCCGGAGAAGCTCGCGCCGAGCGAGAAGGCGAAGAGCTTCGTCGTGACGAGGTTGATGCCCATCGACGCGGCGGCGACCTCGTCCTCGCGCATGGCGGCCCACGCTCGGCCGATCCGTCCCGCGCGCAGGCGCCCGGTGATCACCACCGAGAGCAGGAGCACAGCGACGATGAGGTAGTACCAGGGGATCGGATCGACGGCGAAGAGGACTCCCGGCACCTCCGGGAAGCCGATCGGGTTCATGCCCTGCGTGCCCTTCGTCACCTCCGGGGTGTTCTTCACGACGAGCGGCACGATCTCGCCGAACCCGAGGGTCACGATCGCGAGGTAGTCGCCGCGCAAACGGAGGGTCGGCGCGCCGAGCAGCACCCCGAAGATGGCCGCGACACCGGCGCTGATGAACATCGCGAGGAAGAAGTTCACGGGGTGCCCTTCGCGCACGAACGCGAATGGGCTCACCGGAGACGTGAGGAAGGCCGCGGTGTACGCCCCGATCGCGAAGAACGCGGCGTACCCGAGGTCGAGCAGGCCGGCGAAGCCAACGACCACGTTGAGACCGAGTGCCAGGATGATGAAGAGGGCGATCGGGATGACCTTCGCCTCCCAGCCGAGCCCGAGCCACCCGTTGATGAGCGGGAAGAGGAGCGCGAGAAGGATTGCTCCGCCGGTCGTCCAGATCCGCCGCTCGCGCGCGGCGCCCGTCGCCGTGTACCACCAGCCGAGGGTCGGTCTCACGCGCGGTCACCGAGGGCCTGCCCGAGCAGGCCGGTTGGCTTGAAGACGAGGATGATGACGAGGAGGGAGAACACGCCGACGTTCTCCCACTGGCCGCCGGCATACGTCACCGTGAGCGACGCGAGCAGGCCCAGCACGAAGCCGCCGAGCGCGGCGCCGGTGACGTTGCCGATCCCGCCGAGCACCGCCGCCGTGAAGGCCTTGAGCCCCGCCGCGAACCCGAGGGTGAACACGGTGTTGTTGTTATAGAGGCCGTACATGAGCGCGGCCGCGCCCGCCAGGACGCCCCCGAGCACGAACGTGAACGAGATGACGCGGTCGACGTCGATCCCCATCTGCAGGGCCATCTCGCTGTCCTGCGCGACGGCGCGCATCGCCTTTCCCATGCGCGTGCTCCGGATGACCCACGCCAGACCGAGCATGAGCGGGATCGCCAGGGCCAGGACGAAGAGATCCTTGAAGGTGAAGCGAACGAGCGTGTGAAGCCCGAAGAGCTGGCTCACGAAGTCGTACTGCGGGAGCAGGTCGGGGAAGCGCCGTGGGGTCGGGCCCTGCCAGAAGAGTCCGATGTTCACGAAGATGAACGAGACGCCGATCGCCGAGATGAGCGGCGCGAGACGCGGCGCGCGCCGGAGGCGGCGGTACGCGACACGCTCGGCGAGCATGTTCAGGACGCCGCAGAAGATCATCGCCGCGAGGATGGCGATGACGAGCGCCCACCAGGGGGTTCCCGAGACGCCGACCTCGGTCCCGAATCCGAGGAGCGTCAGCGTGGTGAGGCACACGAACGTGCCGAGCATGAAGAGGTCGCCGTGGGCGAAGTTGATCAGCTCGATGATCCCGTAGACCAGCGTGTAGCCCAGGGCGATGAGAGCGATGAAGGCGCCATTCGTGATCCCGATCACGATGGCCGCCATCAAGAGGTCGAGATCGATGTTCTACCCCTCCCCGAAACGAGACCGGGGCGGGGACCGGACTTTCGACCGGTCGCCCCGCCCCGATTGTGCACTAGACCACGATGCTGACCGTTACTGCTGGACCGCGAGCTCCTTCACGAACGCCCACGAACCGCTCTTGGCCTGCGAGCCCGAGAACTGGGTCAGGGTGGTGTCGCCGTTCGCGTCGAACGACCACTTGCCCAGGACGCCGTCGTAGTTCTTCGTGCCCATGACGTTGGCGAGGACCGTCGCGCGGTCGTCCGCCTTGTCGCCGGCCGCCGCGATCGCCGCGAGGACGACTTTCGCCGCCTCGTAGCCGTAGATCGCGTATGGGTTCGGGTTGTTGTTGTTGTACTTCGCGTTGTAGGCCTTCAGCCAGTCGGCGGCCTTACCCGTGTACTTCTCGGGCGGCACGCCACCGAACGTGGAGTACACGCTCGCGTCGGCCGCGGGGCCAGCCTGCTTGAGGAATTCGGAGCAGTTGATGCCGTCCGGCCCCATGAACTTCATGGTCGGGAGGACCGCGCGGATGTCCTTCAGGAGGACCGCCGGGTTGTTGTCGACGATTCCCCCGTAGTAGACGAAGTCGGCACCGCTGTCCTTGATCTTGTTCGCGAGCGCGCGGTAGTTGTCGGCCTTGTCCGCGCCTTCGTAGCCGGCCTCGGTGAGACCGAGGTCCTTCGCCTTCGCCCGGAAGACGTCAGCGATGCCTTTTCCGTAGAGCTGCGTGTCGTGGACGATGTAGACCTTCTTCGCGCCGAGGTCCTTGGCCCACACCGCGCCGACGGCACCCTGCAGGTCGTCCGCGGGGACGACGCGGGCGTAGTTGCGCTTGCCATTCGGGTAATAGGTGTTCGGCTCGTTCGCCTCACCCTTGCCCGGCTTGGTCAGGCCGGGATACGTGTTGGCCGGCGAGACCATGACGAGGCCCGCCTGGTTGAGGAGCGGGATCGACACCTTCGCCGCGCCCGAGTTGTACGTCCCGATGTAGGCGACGACGGATTTGTCGTTGATCGCCTTGCGCGCGTTCTCGGCCTCCTGCGCCGCGTCCCACGACCCCTTGGCCGCGGTCGCGTCGTCAAGCGCCTCGAAGTTCACCGTGACGTTGTTGATCTTCGTGTCGGCGATCGCCATCTGGATCGAGTTGACGATCTCGACCGTCTGCGTCCGCGAGGCGCCGGTCATCGGCAGGCTCGACATGATCTTGATGGTCTTCGCGCTCGAGGCGCCGCCGCCACCCGTGCCTCCACCACATGCGCCGACCATCAGCGCAAGGACGGAGACGACTGCGGCTGCGGTCGTCCAACGCTTCTGCATGCACGCCCTCCCTGGTTTGCTCTCTCGGTCCGGGCGGGACCGCCCTTGGCCTTCCCCACGCGCCGGCGCCGGATATTCCGGGGAAGTGTGCGTGGGGCTGCGCCGTGCGTCAACGAAGGACTGCCCGCGCTTGGTACGCTCCGAAAGTGAACGTGCGTGTGGCTACCGTCGTGGGGGCCCTTCTGTTCATCGTCGGGTGTTCCGCGACGCCCCCGCCCCGCGTTTTGCCGCCGTCGACCGCGGCGCCCCGGGGCGCGCCGAGCGGGCTCGCCACAGGGCGCGTCCTCTACAGCAGCGGCGGCCTCGATCTCTGGGCGAGCGCGCCTGACGGCACCGGCCGGAGGCCGGTCACCAAAGACGGCAGCACCGGCGGCTACGCCGGCGGGCGCTGGTCTCCAGACGGCTCGCTGGTCGCGGCCGAGCGCTTCATGCCTGGAGAGGGCGGGACCGCCCTCTTTCTCCTTCGCGCGGATGGATCGTCCGTTCGCCTGACGCGCGTCGACACGTTCCTCGACGGTTACGTGTGGTCGCCCGACGGGCGGTATCTCGCCTACGGCGAGGTCGTCTCGGGCGCGACCGCGGCGGCCGGCGGACTGACGGGCGTCGGTGCCGTGGGGGACGTCCACCTTTATGACGTCCGCGCGGCGACCGATCTCGTCATCGGCCCGGGAACGCACCCGGCGTTCTCCCCCGACGGCACGCATCTCGGATTCGCGCATCTCGCGGGAGCGATCGCCTCGGCCGATCTCACCGGGCTCGCGGGCGCCAAGGCGCCCGAGCGTTTCCCGACACAGATGCTCGTCAACCTGGCGGACCTGACACGCATCTCGACCGCCATCGCACCACGGGGCATGGGCCTCATCGGCGGCCCGCAATATTCATCCGACGGAAAGCTCATCGCGTACGCGGCGATCGAGAACGGCCCCGTGCTCGAGGCGGAGCAGATCGTCTACATACAGGAGGCGGTCTCCGGCGCGCCGCCGAAGCTCTTCGCGCTCGGCAAGACCGGCGCGCTGCACCATGTGGCCGATCTCCGCTGGTCGCCGACGTCGCTGACGCTCGCGTACACGATCATCAACGCGCAGCCCCACCACCACTGGCTCTATGCGATCGACGCGCGCTCGGGGGAGCGGCGCGAGCTCTTCGACTCGCAGCAGCACTTCCTCGACTACAGCTGGTCGCCGGATGGAAAGACGATCCTCCTGCAGGTCGACGACGGCGACGAGTGGCTGTACTTCCGTCCGGACCATGCCGGCCCAGTCGGGAGCGTGACGCCTGGCGGCTGGCGTCCGGAGTGGTGCGCCTGCGGCGGCCGCGCCTAGGCAGGTCGCCGTGGTCGCTCGCGCCGGCACCCGCTCGCGCGCCGCCAAGCCGGTGGGTCCGCCGCTTCGCTCCCGCGCCCGGCGCATCCTCGCCCGGCTTGCGGCCGCGAACCCGGACTGGGGGCCGACGCTCTCCTTCACCAGCCCCTTCGAGCTTCTCGTCGCGACCATCCTCGCCGCGCAGGCCCAGGACGAGCGGATCAACCAGGTGACCCGGACGCTCTTCCAGAAATACCGCGGGCCGTCCGACTACGCCGCCGCGCGGAAGGGCGTGCTCGAGCGCGACATCAAGGCGACCGGCTTCTTCAACCAGAAAGCCAAGGCGCTCCGAGCCATGTCCTCGGGACTCCTCGAGGAGTTCGGTGGCGAGGTCCCCTCCGACATGGAGAGCCTCACGCGCCTGCACGGAGTCGGTCGCAAGACGGCATCGATCGTCCTCGGCGCCGCCTTTGGGGTCCCCGCGATCGCCGTGGACCGCCATGTCGCTCGGGTCGCCGAGCGGCTCGGGCTCTCCCGCGCGGCGCCGGGCGGGATCGAGGAGAGCCTCCGCGCGCTCTACCCGAAGAAGGACTGGATCAAGGTCACCTGGTGCTTCGTGCTACACGGCCGACGCGTCTGCAGACCGACGCCGGCGTGCCCGGTCTGTCCGATCAACGACCTCTGCCCGTATCCGAAGAAGACGAAGGCGCTTCCCGCCCCGCGGCCCATCCCGCGAGCGCTCCCGTCGCGAGCAGCACCGCGTCGCTCACGATGATCGCGACGCTGTCGGCGAGCGGGCTGTCGCCGACGCCGATCGGCGTCGGGACGACCCCGATCCCCTCGAGCACGACGTAGCACCCGGCCACGAGGGCGCCGTGGTACAGCGGGCCGAGTTTGGCCCGTTTTCCGGCCAGATAGGCCCCACTTGCGACACCAATTACAGGAGCAGCGATACCGAGGACCGGCGCGATCGCAAACGCCGCGAAGCCGAGCAAGGCGCTGATCAGGACCCCCGCGAGCAGGCCGACGCCGACGGCGGCCCATTCGACCTGAGGAAGTGATTTGCGATCGGCGATGCGCCGCAGCGTAGCGCCTCGATTCGGGGGGAAAAGAAAACCGATCCGCGAGGCCTACGCGGATCGGCGGGTTCGCGAAAGGTGCCAGGCTCGTAAATGAAAAACGACGACTCACGTCGTCGCTTCAGGACAGCTCTACTTCTTCTTCTTCGAGGACTTCTTCGCCTTCTTCTTAGCTGGCATCAGTGGATCACCTCCTCCTGGCCACGCATTGTGACGTTATATAGACACACTCACGTCGGGAATGTCAACAGATGAAAGGTAGATGACCTCAGAGGGTCGACGGCGGCGAATCGCGGCGAAGGCGCTCGACGATCCGCTTGCGGACCTCCGCTGGAGCGATCTCGGAGGTCCCGCAGTCGCGGAGGACCTCCAGGAAGCGGGCCTCGAAGACGAAATTGTCGTCGCAGTCCCCGCAGTCGGCGAGGTGCTGGGCGACTTCCTTCCGTTCGGTGGGCGCGAGCTCCTTGTCGAGGAAGGCGTAGAGCTTTTCGACGCAGTCGTCACAGTCCATCGCGACTCTCCTCACTCCGCCCGCGGCGCGGTCCGCAGTGCCGCGATCCCACGCTCGCGGGCCAGGTCGTACAGGCGCTGCTGGAGGAACTTCCGGCCGCGGTGAAGGCGGGACATGACGGTCCCGATCGGGATCTCGAGCATCTCCGCGATCTCCTTATAGGAGAAGCCTTCGACATCGAGAAGGACCGTCGTTCGGAACTTCTCGGGGAGCTCTTCCAGGGCGTCGGTCACCTCGCTCGACACGATGCCGTCGAGGAACTCCCGCTCGGGGTCCGGCGAGCTGGAGGCCGGTCGCTCGGCCGACATCCGGCGGTAGAGCGAGAACTCGTCGACGTCATCGAGCTCGGTCGTCTCGGGCGCGCGCGCCCGCTTGCGGTAGGCGTTGATAAAGGTGTTCGTGAGGATGCGGAAGAGCCACGCCTTGAGATTCGTGCCCGGCGTGAACTGGGCGCGGAAACGTAGGGCGCGGATGTATGTCTCCTGCACGAGATCCTCTGCGTCGGCCTCCGACCGGGTCATCCGCAGCGCCGTGCGGTAAAGCGGATCGATGTAGGAGAGCGCCTCCTGCTCGAACGCATCGGTCGACACCCGGTCACTTTATCCCAACGTCCCGTCGATTCCGGCCATTCCCGATAGGCTCGGGATGAGTGGACCGCCGCCGCCTCGCCGCGATCGCGCGCCGGCTCGCGAAGGCGTACGGGACACCGCCACCACCTCGACACCTGCCGCCGATCGAGGAGCTCGTGCTCACGGTGCTCTCGCAGCACACGAGTGACACGAATCGCGATCGCGCGTACGCCGACCTGCGGAAGCGCTTCCCGACCTGGGACGAGGTCGCCGACGCGCCGCTCCCGGCGCTCGCCCGGGCGATCCGAAGCGGCGGTCTTGGTCCCACGAAGGCGGTGCGCCTCCGCGCGATGCTGCGGGGGATCCGCGAGAGCGGCGTCGCGCTCGACGAGCGGGCCCTGACCACCATGGCCGACGCGGACCTCTGGGACACACTCGTCGCGCTCCCGGGCGTCGGGCCGAAGACCGCCGCATGCGTGCTGCTCTTCTCTTTGGATCGACCGTACTTTCCGGTCGACACGCACGTGCACCGGCTCGCACGGCGGCTCGGGCTGGTGCCCGTGCGCGCGGACGCGGTGGCGACGCAGGCGGCGTTCCAGGAGAGCGTTCCACCCGAGAGCATGTACTCGCTGCACATGAACCTCATCCGCCACGGACGGGCCGTGTGCGTCGCGATCCGACCGCGCTGCTCGGAGTGTGTCCTCGCCGATCTCTGCCCGCGGATCGGCGTGCGCGACTCGCGTTAGGTCATTCCCACCTGTGGCCGACGAGCCCGGACTTCCAGGAGCGATCGTCGAGCCGGTAGAGGCGCTTCGCCATCCACGCCGGAACGAGCCGTGTATGCGCGATCGTGAGCAGGTGCTCGGGGATGTACCAGACGTCCTTCTCGGAGGTCATCCAGCCGAGTCGATCGAACCGGCTCAGGTTGACCGGCCGGGAGAACGTCCGGAGCGTCCGCTCTCTACGAAGGTTGAAGTACCCCGGGAAGTAGCTGATCGCGAGCTCTCGGAGGGTTCGGTGAATCGGTTCGCGGTACTCGAGGTTGGCGTAGTTCGACTTCGCGATGGCTCCCCAGTGGCCGCGGATTCTGAAGACCGCGATCACGTGATCGGTGTCGTTGTCCGCCTCGAGATCGAGAAGGTACGGCGGGAAGCCCAGCACCCGGAGCGCCGCCGCGCCGAAGATCGCACCCTCGAGGCAGTGAGCGGTCCGTTCGCGCAGGACCCTGCGCGGAGACCACGCGGTCGTCGCGAGGTGGTATGGCAAAGTGTTGAGAAAGCGCTGGATGCCGTGCGGAGTCTTCAGCCCGCGCAACCTGCGGAGCTCCGCGGCGGTGAATGGGAGCGACACGGGGACATTCTGTGGTGAAGCAGAGGCATACGAAGCGGGACACGATCGCGCGGGTCCAGGCCGAATATCGCGCGCTTGACCGCGTCGTCAGCCGGCTCGGCGAGGGCGGCTTGCGCGAGATGGTCCCGGGATTCGGCGCCCGCGCACGGATCAAGCGGGAGCGGTGGCTCGCCAAGGACGCGCTCGCGCACGTCGTCGAGTGGAAGCGACAGGCGCTCCGCGGCATACGCCACGAGGCGAGCGACCCGCGTCTGCGCGGCCTTCCGATCGATCGGAAGAACCGCGTGCTGTACGAGCGTTGGCATCGTCGCCCGGCGAGCGCGGTGATCGCGTACCACCGCGCGGTCCATCGCGAGATCCTGAAGGCGCTCCGCGCGCGGCCGGAGGCCTACTACCGCGACCCGCCGCGCTCCCCCTACTGGCCGAA
>VBFI01000164.1 GCA_005889275.1 Chloroflexota bacterium
CACTTTCTCCTTCGGGCGCGCGAGGTGGTGCGGCGTGGCGCGTTCGTACGCCGCCGCCACGCGGAACATCGTGCGCTCCTGGTAGGAATTCGCGATGACCTGCAGGCCCACGGGAAGGCCCTCGGACAGCCCACACGGGACCGAGATCCCGGGGAGTCCGGAGATGTTCACCGGCAGCGTGAAGACGTCGTTCAGGTACATCGCGAGCGGATCGTTCACCTTCGCGCCGATCGGGAAGGCCACGGTGGGCGACGTCGGGGTCACCAACGCGTCGACGCGGGCGAAGACGCGGTCGTACTCCTGCTTGATGAGGGTCCGCACCTTCTGCGCCTTCACGTAGTAGGCGTCGTAGTACCCGGCCGAGAGCGCGTACGTGCCCAGGATCATCCGGCGCTTCACCTCGGGACCGAATCCCGCACCGCGCGTTCGTCGGTACGTGTCGACGAGGTCCGCCCCTTCGACGCGGAGCCCGTACCGCACGCCGTCGTAGCGGGCGAGGTTCGCCGACGCCTCGGCGGGCTGGATGATGTAGTAGACCGCGAGCCCGTGGTCGGTGAGCGAGAGCGAGACCTCCTCGAGCTTCGCGCCCTCGCGCTCGAGCACCGCGAGCGCCTCGCGGACCGCGCGCTCGACCCCCGGCTCCATGCCTTCGACCGCGAAGTACTCCTTCGGCACCCCGAGGCGCATGCCCTTGACGCCCTTGTCAAGGTCGCGCCGCAGGTCGTCGGCCGGCAGGTCGACCATCGTCGCGTCGTTCGGGTCCTTTCCGAAGATGGCCTCGCAGACGATCGCCACGTCCTCGACGGTGTTCGCGAACGGGCCGACCTGGTCGAGCGACGACGCGAAGGCGACGACACCCCAGCGCGGGACCCGCCCGTAGGTGGGCTTCATGCCGACGACGCCGGTGAGCGCCGCGGGCTGGCGGATCGAGCCACCGGTATCCGTCCCGAGCGCGAAGAGGACCTCGCCGGCGGCGACGGCGACGGCCGAGCCGCCCGATGAGCCGCCGGGCACCCGATCCTCACGCCATGGGTTCATCACCGGTCCGAATGCCGAGTTCTCGTTCGAGCTGCCCATCGCGAACTCGTCAAGGTTCGTCTTGCCGACCATGACCGCGCCGTGTCCGTCGAGGCGCTCGACGACCGTCGCCGAATATGCCGGCACGTAGCCTTCGAGGATCCTCGAGCCCGCGGTCGTGGGGATGTCCTTCGTCCCGATGATGTCCTTGCAGGCCCACGGGATGCCGCAGAGTGCCGTGCCGTCGCCCGTCGCGAGGCGCTCGTCCGCCGCGCGCGCTTGGGCGCGGGCGTGCTCGTCGTCGATCAGCAGCCACGCGTTCAATCGGTCCTGGTGGGAGCGGTCGAGCGCGGTCTCGGCGAGCTCGAGCGCGCTCAGCTCTCGTTTGCGCAGCAGCCTGGCCGCCTCGCCGACGGAGCGCGGAAGATCGGTCACGGCCGCTCTTCCAGCGCCTGCTGAACGCGAAAGAACTCCCCGTCACGTCCTCCGCGCGGCACGTTCGCGAAGACCTCATCCGGGGTGAGCCCCGGGCGGGCGACGTCGTCGCGCATCACGTTCGCGACCGGGAGGACCGAGGCGGTCGGCGAGACCTTCTCGGTGTCGACCTCGCCGAGCCGCTTGACGGCCTCGAGCACGACCGACAGCTGGCCGGTGAAGCGCTCGACCTCCTGCGGGGTGAGCGCGATGCGCGCGAGTGAAGCGGCTTTTTCGACGACGGAGCGATCGATGGCCATTGGCGAAGTTTAGGGTGCGAAGAAGCGCGCGACGAGCCGAGGACCGAACAGGAAGAGACCGACCGCGAGCGACCCCAGCGCGCCGACGAGGACCGCCGCGGCCGCGACGTCCTTCGCCGCTTTCGCGAGGGGATCCGGCTCCGGCGACGCGAGGCTGACCGCGATCTCGAGCGAGGTGTTCAGCACCTCCAGCCCGAGGACGATCGTGATCGTCAGCGCGAGCACCGCCCACTCGATGGCGCCGAGGCCGAGCCAGATCCCGACGGCGACCGCGCCCGCGGCGGCAACAGCTTCGATGCGAGCGTTGCGCTGCGTTCGCAGGACGTAGCCCGCGCCGGCGGCGGCGTATCCGAATGAACGGAGAAGCACGCGCGTAGTCTGCGTGCTTTGGGCCGAGAGCGCGGTCATCGGTGGATGACGAGCACACTTGTATCGCGGCGGTCCCGGCGACCCCGCGAAATGCGCTGTAGAGGTGGACCCGAATGTCGACCGATCCAAAAGTCGAGGACCGTCGCGCCAGGCTCAGCCCGATCCAATTCGCTGTGACACAGGAGGCGCGCACAGAGCCGCCGTTCACCGGGGCGTACTGGGACCACCACGGCGAGGGCACGTACCGCTGCGTCGTCTGCGACGAACCGCTATTCGATTCGGGAACGAAGTTCGAGTCGGGGACGGGGTGGCCGAGCTTCTCCGACGTCGTCGAAAAGGGAAACGTCACGACGAAGGAGGACGACTCGTTCGGGATGGTCCGCACCGAAGTCACCTGCGGCCACTGCGGTGCTCATCTCGGTCATCTCTTTCCGGACGGACCGCGCCCGACCGGCATGCGCTACTGCATCAACTCGGCGGCGCTGAGCTTCACGCCGCGGGAAGAACACGGCCAGGACTGAGGGCTCGTGCGCGACAACGGGATCTTGGCGACGGACAGCGTCGCTCGCCGAATAAACCGCGAGAGCTTCCTGCTCCTCGGTGGGACGGCGGCGCTGCTCATGCAGGTGGCGCATCCGCTCGTCGCGGCCGGCGTCGATCAGCACTCGGACTTCCGTCGCGCTCCGGTCCCCCGACTCCTGCGGACCGTCGACACGACGCTCGCGATCGTCTTCGGCGAACGGGCCGAGGCCGATCGCGCGTTCCGCCGCATCGACCGGGTCCACGCGCCGGTTCGCGGATCGGCCGCGGACGGACGGTCGTACCGGGCACGCGACCCGCGCCTCTTGCTCTGGGTGCAGACGACGCTCGTCCTCACGTCGCTCCGGTGGTACGAGATGGTGATGGGGCCGCTCGCCGCCGCGGAGCGCGAGTCGTACTGGGACGAGGCGAAGATCTTCGCCGGGACGCTTGGCGTCACGCCCGAGCTCTTGCCGTCGACGCTGGCCGATCTGGAGCGCTACGAGCGCAAGATGCTGCTGAGCGAGGTGGTCCCCGACGCCACGGCGGTCGCGGTCGGCCGCGACGTACTCCGGCCGCTCGGGCCGCTGCCCGGACCGGTCTATTGGGCGAACGACGCGGTCACCGCGGGGCTCCTCCCGGAGCCGCTCCGCCAGGCGTACGGCCTTCGTTACGGCCCCGCGGAGCGCCGCTTCCATCGCGGCGTCGCGGTCGCGATCAGGATGTCCCGCCCGGTCTTGCCGCGGTGGATCTCCGTCGTCCCGCAGGCGCGTCGCTACGAGGCCGTCTTCGGGGTGCGCTGAACGCGGCGGCTCTCGCTCGGTCCGTCGGCGAGGCTAAGTCCGCTCCGCGATCATCGTGTTGATCTCTTGCGCGAAGCTCTGGGCCGAAGCCTTGTTGAAGACCGAGATGCGATGCTTGATCTTCCCGCCACCGCTGTTCTCGACGTTCAGCTGCGCCTGGTAGCAGCCGGCCAGAAGGATCAGCCCGAGCAGGACGGCGAACCATCCGAGCTGCAGACCCTCGGAGATCCCGCCGATGACGAGCAGGACGCCGAAGATGAGCGGCAGCGGTGCGATCCGCGTGCTCGTATTCACCCCGGCGACGTTGTTGAGCGGATAGCTGACCTTTTCGGTCCCGACGGGGATGAAGCCGAGGAACGTGTTCGGCTTCTCGCCGGCGAGTCGCTTGTTCGTCAGAACAAGATTCAGCTTCAGGTAGACGAAGACGTTCGAGACGAAGAATTCTCCGACCGCGCGCACGATCTCGTCTTTGGCGAGGATCACGCCGCTTGGCAGTCTTTGGGTTGTCGCGAGTGCTTCAGCCATTACCCATCCCCCAGCTGGTACGCCAGCGCACTCACGCTACTCCAGCCGGTCAAGCAAGCGCCGACGCCGCGGCTAGGCCCCCGGCGGGTTCCCGCTCGGGTCGAGGGACACGAAGTAGCTGTCGCAGGCCATCTCGATCAGGTCCGGCGTGAGCTGGGCTGGGCGGCCGAGGAACCGCGCCGTGTCGATGAGCTGCTCGACGATGTCGCGGGGATGGCAGCTCCGCAGGCCGAGGTTCTTCTTGCGGTAGTGCGCGAGGATCTGGCTCATCGCCTCGGTCTTGTAGTCGATGCCCTTGCGCGCGCAGATGCGCTTGAAGATCTCGTCGTACTGCTCGACCGACGGCGCCTCGATCCCGATCTTGTAACGGATGCGCCGGAGGAACGCCTCGTCGACGAGGTCGGCCGGGTCGAGGTTCGTCGAGAAGATGATGAGCATGTCGAACGGGATCTCGATCTTCTTACCGGTGTGCAGCGTGAGGTAGTCGACGCGCTTCTCGAGCGGCACGATCCATCGGTTGAGGAGGTCCTTGGGAGAGACCCGTTGCCGACCGAAGTCGTCGACCATGAAGATCCCGCCGTTCGCCTTCATCTGGAACGGCGCCTCGTAGAACTTCGACGTCTCGTCGTAGATGAGGTCGAGCGTCTCGAGCGTGAGCTCCCCGCCGGTCATCACGATCGGCCGCTTCGAAACGACCCAGCGGTGATCGAAGCGCAGCCGCTCGGCGACGACCGGGTCGAGAGCGACGCGGTGATACACCTGGTCGTAGACCTTCACGACCTGCTGGTCGACCTCGACCGCGTACGGCAACACGACGTCGCCCTTCATGAGCGACGCGAGGACCTCGGCGATCGTCGTCTTGCCGTTCCCCGGAGGCCCGAACAGGAAGATCGACTTCCCCGAGTTCACCGCGGGACCAAGCTGGGCGAGGGTCTCGCGCGGGATGACCATGTGCGCGAACGCGCGCACGAGGTCGTCCTGGGTGACGTGAAGGTTCGCGATGGACTGGAGCTGCACCGCCTGCACGTAGGTCGCGAGTGGGACCGGCGCCTTCCCGACGTACTGGCTGCGGGCAAGCGCCTCCTGAGCCTTCTCCGATCCGCGATCGACGATGACGAACTGGTAGTTCGCCGACGAGAGCCCCGCACCGCCGCGAATCTCGACGAGTCGCTCGTTCTTGAGGAAATCCATGATCCGCTCGGTGACATTCGGGATCGGCAGACCAAGGGCCGAGCCGATCTCGGCCATCGTCATCTGACCCCGCAGGTAAAGCGTCTTGAGCGCGAGATCCGACAGAAAGCCGAGCGTGAGTCCGGTCTGCTCGACGGACTGTGGCTCAGGTGGAAGCGGGATCTCCGGGGCTGCGGGCTGTGCGCCCATCGGCGCAGGCGGCCTCGTCTGCGTCGGCGTCTGGTACATGTCGCCCCTTCCCTTACCGCGAATCCCTGTCGTAGAAGTTAACGGAGCATACCCTCGAAGGTCTCCTCATCCACCACTTTGACACCGAGAGACTTCGCCTTATCGAGCTTTGATCCCGCGCGCGGACCCGCGACGACAAGATCGGTCTTCGCGCTCACCGATCCCGCCGTCTTTCCGCCGAGCGAACGCACGAGGGTCTCCGCGTCGTCACGCGAGCGCCGCTCGAGATTGCCGGTGAACACGACGGTCTTTCCCGCGAATGGACCACTCGCCGTTTCTTTTCGGGGCTCCGGCATCTTCGGTGTCACGCCGGCACGAACGAGCTTGTCGAGGAATGGTCGCTCCTCCTCGCGCGAGAAGTACTCGTGGATGCTCTCGGCGACGACGGCGCCGATGCCCTCGATCGCCTGCAGATCGTCAACGCTCGTGTTGCGAAGTGTGTCGAACACCGCGCCAAGGTCCGCGTCCTTCGGCAGGCGGACGGCGAGCCACCGCGCGAGATCGTCGGCGGTCGTGTCGCCGACGTGACGGATCCCGAGCGCGAGAAGGATCCGTGAAAGCGGCCGGCGTTTCGCGCCCTCGATCCTCTCGATGATGTTCTTCGCGCTCTTCTCCGCGAACCGGTCGACGGTGAGCAGCTTGTCGTACGTGAGATCGAAGATGTCGCCTGGATCCGTGACCAGGCCGATGTCCATCAGCGCCTCGATCGTCTTCCAACCGAGACCTTCGATGTCCATGCCGCCACGAGAGACGAAGTGCCCGATGCGCTGCCCGCTCTTCGCGGGGCACGTCGGATTGCCGCAGTAGTACGCGACCTCGCCTTCGGGATGGATCACCGGTCCGGCACATACCGGGCATCGCTCGGGCATCGCGAACTCGGGGTAGGCCGTGCCCGCGACCCGCGCGTCGGTCTCGACGCGTAGGACCTCGGGGATGACGTCACCGGCGCGCTGGATCACGACGCGGTCCCCTTTGCGCACGTCGAGCCGGCGGACCTCGTCGAAGTTATGAAGCGTCGCTCGGCGCACGGTCGTTCCACCCACGAGCACCGGCGCGAGTGCGGCGACCGGCGTGAGCGTTCCCATGCGGCCCACGTAGATCAGGATGTCCTCGACGGTGGTCGTGGCTTGCTCCGCCGGGAACTTGAATGCGACAGCCCAGCGTGGATTGCGCGCGACGTACCCCAGCTTCTCCTGATCCGCGGTCCGGTCGACTTTCACGACCACGCCGTCCGTGCCGTACTCGAGGTCGTGTCGCCTCTCCTTCCACTCGGCGATGAACCCGATGACCTCATCGAGCGCGGCGGCCTTGCGCCAGTTCGGATTGACGCGAAGGCCGAGCGCTTTCAGCCGCGCGAGGAGCTCGCTCTGCGAGCCGACATCGAGTCCCGCCGCGCTGTAGGCCCACATCGCGAGGTTTCGTCTCGCGGTGGCCTTCGGATCGAGCTGGCGCACGGCGCCGGCGGCCGCGTTCCGCGGATTCGCAAACGGCGCCTCGCCGCGCTCCAGGCGTTCCTTGTTGGTCGCCTCGAACGAGCTCTTCGGCAGGTAGACCTCGCCGCGGACGTCGGCTCGACCTTTCACCGCCTCGCGGAGCGTGAGCGGAATCGACCGAATCGTGCGGAGATTCGCGCTGACGTCCTCGCCG
>VBFI01000230.1 GCA_005889275.1 Chloroflexota bacterium
CCTCGATGCGCGCCTCACGGCTCCGGAGATACGTGACCCCGGCCGCCCAGACCTCCTGCGATTCGGCCGGCGCGGCGAGCTCGACCTGAGCCGGATCGAGCTCGGGGCCGATGATCGCGCCGAGACCCGCGCGAATTCCATCGAGCGGGAGCCGAAGAAGTGCGTCGAGGGTCAGCGGATTCAGATCCCACAGATGCTGGTCGCGCCACAGAGCGAGAAAGGTCCGGCCTTCGCCCTGCACGCGGAGGAGCGCCGGGGTCGCGATGTCGAGCGGCTTCACTTCCCCCCGCGGACGCCGCCGTCGACAAAGAGGCCGCTTCCCATCACGAAGCTCGACTCGTCTGACGCCAGGAAGAGCGCCGCGGACGCGACGTCTTCGGGCTTCCCGAGCTCCGACGTTAACTGGCGCTTGCGGATCGCTTTGAGGCCTTCCTCGCGGCTCGGATACGACTCGCGAAGGTATTTCTCGACGAACGGTGTGGCGATCGTCCCAGGGAGCAGCGCGTTCACACGGATCCCGAACGGCGCGTAGTCGACCTGCATGGCGCGGGTGAGCGCGAGGATCGCGCCCTTCGACGCGGCGTAGCTCGCGCGCTGCGCGAGCCCGATCTCGGCGATGGTCGAGGACATGTTGATGATCGAACCGCGCTTCTTCTCGATCATGTGGGGCACGACGAACTTGCTCACGAGGAACACGCCGCGCACGTTCACCGCCATGACCTTGTCCCAGAGCTCGGTCGAGGTCTCGTGGAGCGTGCCGACGCCGGCGATGCCCGCGTTGTTGAACAGCACGTCGATGCGGCCCTCCGTCCGTGCGGTCTCGTCGGCGAGTCGCCGCGCGTCGTCGGGGTCGACCACGTCGGCGGAGAACGCGTTCGCTTTGCCGCCGTCGGCGTGGACCAGCTTCACGGTCTCCTCGGCTCCGGCGCGGTCGACGTCGGCGACCACCACGCACGCGCCTTCGCGCGCGAATAGCAGCGCGCTGGCGCGGCCGATTCCTGAACCGGCGCCGGTGATCACGCAGACCCTGTCGTCCAGGCGTCCCTTGCTCATTCGGCGGTGAACCCTCCGTCGACCGGAAGCGCCACACCGGTGATGAAGCCCGCGGCCGGCGTCGCCAGGAACAGGACGACCGACGCGATCCTGGATCGCCGCGCCCTTCGTGGCGCAGTACAGGGGCGAATCGCGCTGCGCGACGAGCCCGGTCTTCGACGCGATCACGGTGAGGCTGCCCTTGGTCTTTCCCAGGGCCTTGTGGGCGGCCTGAGCGAGATACATGAGCGCCTTCACGTTGATCGAGAAGAGCCGGTCGAACTCTTGGGGCGTGCTGTCGTCGATGAGCTTTGCCAGCGTCACGCCGGCGTTGCCCACGGCGGCGTCCAGCCCGCCGAAGCGATCGACGGCGAGTTTCACGGCCGCGTCGTTCGTCGCGCGGTCGGCGACGTCGCCGGCCAGCGTGACCACGGTCCCGCCGATCCGCGCCGCGGTCTGCTCGAGCGGAGCCTTGTCGCGATCGACGGCCACGACGGACCACCCCGCGCGGGCGAACGCCTCCGCGATCCCGGCTCCGATGCCCTTCGCCGCACCCGTGACGATGACGCTGCTCATCCGCGGACCGCGCCGAGGTCGAAGACGAGCTCCATGCGCGCCCACCACTCGCCCGGCCTCGCTTCGTCGACGCGCTCCTGCATCGAGCGCATGAGCTCGTCCCATTTGCGGTACGTCGGGTCGTCGTTCGAGCGCGCGAAGTCGTTCGCGGGGTCGAAGCCGTCGCGGGTCTCGCAGTACATGAACATGCGCCGGCCCAGCAGGAAGATCTTCATCTCGGTTACACCGATGTCGCGCAGGCGCGCGACGACTTCGGGCCAGACCTGCGCGTGCTCCTTCTTGTAGCGCGCAATGAGCGTCGGATCGTCGCGCAGATCGAGCGCCATTCCGTAGGCCTGCACGTCATGACCTCCCATCGGCGGTGGCGAGCACCGGGAGCCGGTAGAGCGCGGCGGCGTTGCCACCGAAGATCCGCTCACGATCGTCCATGGGTAGATCGCCGATGGCCTGCCCGCAGGCGTCGATGACGCGCGCGTACGAAGCGGCAACGAGGCAGACCGGCCAATCCGAACCGAACACGCAGCGTTCGGGGCCGAACCACTCGAGCACGCGCTGCACGTACGGCGTGATGTCGCGCACGGTCCAGCGCTTCCAGTCGGCCTCGGTGACCATCCCCGAGAGCTTGATGAACACATTGGGAAATGCGGCGAGCGGCTTCAGGCCGGCGGCCCATTCGCTCGTCGCGCCCGAAGCGATGGGCGGCTTGGCGATGTGATCGATAACGAAGCGCATGTCCGGCAGAGCCTTCACCAGCGCGAGCGCGGCGGGCAGCTCGCGCGCCCGGACGAGGATGTCGTACGCGAGGCCGGCCTTGCCGACCGCGGCGATGCCTCGGCGCACGTCCTTTTTCCCGAGCCACTCGGGATCAGCCTCATCGTGAACTTGATGGCGGATCCCTACGAGCTTCTTTCCACCCGGTCCCGCTTGCAACGGGCTGATCTGCTTCGCGACGTCCGCGGTGAGGTCGACCCAGCCGACGACGCCCGCGATGAAGTCGTGTCCCGCGGCCGTCGCAAGGAACTCGCGCGTCTCGTCGAGGCTCGATCGGGTCTGCACGAGGATCGTGCGGT
>VBFI01000165.1 GCA_005889275.1 Chloroflexota bacterium
CGCGCGTGGCGGGCACGCCTTCTCGCACATGAGGCAGGACTCGCACTTGAAGATGCTCGTCTCGGGCTCGAGGAGGAGCGCGATCAGCCCACGAGAGCGCTCCGGAAGGTCGCGCTTCTCGTATGGGTACTTCCGAGTGACCGGACGTGGCCGGATGAGGTGGTCGAGCGTCCGGAGCATGCCCGCGATGATCCCGAACACTTACCGATCCACGTCGCCGAGGACGATGTCGATCGAGCCGAGGATGGCGATGGCGTCGGCGACGAGCCGTCCCTGGAGCAGCCACGGCAGGGTCTGCAGGTTCACGAACGAGGGACCGCGCATCTTCGCGCGGAACGGGTTCGGGCTTCTTCCGTCGCTGATCATGTAGATGCCAACCTCGCCCTTCGCGCCCTCGACCGTGTAGTAGGCCTCGCCCTTCGGGCACTTCCAGACGTGTCCGAGCCGCGCGCGGACCGGACCGCCCGGAAGCTTGTTGATGCACTCCCGCATGAGCTCGATCGCGAGACGCATCTCGCCGAGCCGCACGCGGTATCGCGCGTAGGCGTCGCCCTCGGTGTAGACCACGGGCTTGAGGCTCTTCAGCTCCGGGTAGACCGAGTACGGACGGTCGCGCCGCAGATCCCAGTCGACCCCCGACGCGCGGAGCATCGGCCCCGTCACTCCGTACGCCTTCGCGACGTCGGCCGGGATCGTCCCGACGCCGACGGTCCGCTCGAGGAAGATCTCGTTCTGGTCGAGGATCGTGACGTAATCCTCTTGGATGTCCTTCTCATATCGGTCGAGGAACCGCGAGAGCTTGGCGACCCAGCCGAGGGGCAGGTCGTAGAGCACGCCACCCGGGCGGTAGTAGTTGAAGTTCATCCGCGAGCCGCAGAGCTCCTCGAGCATGTCGAGGATCTCCTCACGGTCGCGGAAGCACCAAAGGACCGGGGTCGTCGCGCCGAGGTCGAGGCCGTACGTGCCGAGCCAGACGAGGTGCGAGGCGCAGCGGCTCATCTCGTCCACGATCACGCGGATGTATTCGGCGCGCCGCGGGATGTCGATGTCCGCGATCGCCTCCATCGCCCCCGCGTAGGCGTGCTCGTTCAGCATGTTGGATACGTAGTCGGCCTGGTCGGCGTAGCGGATGCCTTGGTGATAGGTCCGCCATTCGAAGATCTTCTCGAGGCCCCGGTGCAGATAGCCCATGACCGGCGTGCACTCCACGATCTTCTCCCCGGCGAGCTTCAGCACGAGCCGCAGGACGCCGTGGGTCGAGGGGTGCTGCGGGCCCATGTTGAGGATGAGCTCCTCGACCTCGCCTTCGCCCGCGTCGATGGTGGGAAGCTCGTATCCCGTCGACTCGCTGGTCCGTCGCAGCTCGGCGTCGGCGGTGGCTATCGCCTAGCCACCCTTCGCGATCTTCTCGCGGAGCCGAAGCAGCCCTTCGAGGAGTGCCTCGGGACGAGGCGGGCAGCCGGGGACGTAGACGTCGACGGGGACGATCGTGTCCACGCCCTGGAGCGTGGAGTAGCTGTCCCAGAACTCGCCGCCCGACGACGCGCAGTTGCCCATCGCGATGACCCACTTCGGCTCGGGCATCTGCTCGTACAGCCGTCGCAGCCGCGGCGCCATCTTGTGGGTCACCGTGCCCGCGACGATCATCACGTCGGCCTGCCGCGGGCTCGATCGGAAGACCTCCATGCCGAACCGCGCCGTGTCGTGGTGCGCCATCGACGCGGAGATCATCTCGATCGCGCAGCACGCGAGCCCGTATCCGAGCGGCCAGGGCGAGCGCGAGCGCGCCCAGTTCACGAGGTTGTTCACGGTGGTGAAGACGATGTTGTCGTCGTTCGCGAGGACCCCGGGGGTCGCCGAGATCGCGTCCGGCGCGCCCAGTCCGGTCTGCGTGGTGAGCGGCCTTCGCTGGATGACGTCCTCTTCGAAGTCGATCGGCCGCACGGGGGTTTTTTCGTCGATCGCCATCAAAGTCAGTCTATTGGCTTCTCGGACTTCTGCACGGCCCTCGCAAGCAATCGTGTGAGCGCGTCGTGGATCCCGGGACCGCTCGCGACGATCCGCGGTAGCGCGGGATCCGCTGGCGTGAGCTCGGTGACGCGACCGCCGGCCTCGCGCACGAGCAACGCGCCCGGCATCCAATCCCAGGGCTTGTCGACGCTCTCAAAATAGGCATCGAGACGCGAGGCGGCGACCCATGCGAGATCGAGCGACGCGGAGCCGTTGCGCCGCACGTCGCGGACCTCCGCGACGACGCCCGCGAGGATCCGTCCCTGTCGCCGGCGCGCGTCGGCGACGTAGGCGAAGCCGGTCGCCACGAGCGCCTCCGCCAGCTTCCTCTTCCCCGTCGTCGCGACCGGGGCGTCGTTGAGCCACGCGCCGGCCCTGCGCATCGCGGTGAAGAGCTCGTCGCGGAGCGGGTCGTACACGATCGCCGCGACCGCGCCGCGCGCGTCGGCGCAGCAGATGGCGACGCACCAGTGCGGGATCCCGTAGAGGAAGTTGATCGTGCCGTCGAGCGGGTCGACGTACCAGCGCACGCCGGTACGGCCGGCGACCGCCGAGCCTTCCTCCGCCACGATCGCGTCGTCGGGGCGGCGCGCCCGCAGAAAGCCGACGATCGTGTGCTCGGCGCGCTCGTCCGCCTCGGAGACGAGGTCGGTCGCGCTCGTCTTGCTCCGCACTCCGGCGGCCGGCGCGCCAAAGCGTTCGGCGAGGATCGCACCGGCGGCGCGAGCCGCTTCGACCCCGATCGCGAGCGCATCGCTCGGCGCGAGCTTCGCGTTCACGCGCGCCGCGCGCCGGGTCGCCCGTCTTCGATCACGAACGTCGCCGTCGTGCTGACCGCTGCCGTCGGCCGCAGGACCGTCGAGACCGCCCGGAAGTCGGCGACGAGCTTCGCTCGGTCGAGGGCGCACCGCACGTAGCCGCGATGATTGTCGAAGAAACGGAGATGCGGATTCTTCGTCGACGGATCGAACTGCGTCGCCGGGACCGCGGGATCGCCCTCGGAGCTGATGGACGTTCCGAGAAGCTCCGCGCCGATCGTCGGCGAGCGCGGGTCGGCGAAATCAGGTTTCAGGTCGTACACGAAGTTCACGTGGCTGTCGCCCGAGAGCACGACCGGATTCCTCGTCCGTGCGAGCTGCTCGAGGATCGCCTGGCGGTCGCTGACGTAGCCCATCCAATTGTCGACGCCGTCGAAGGTGTGCTTCGCGGGATCCGGATTTGAGTCCTGTTGCGCGAAGCGCACCGACTGCGCGACGACGTTCCAGGTCGCGCGAGAGCCGCCCAGGGAACCGAGCAGCCACGCCCGCTGCTCCGCGCCGAGCATCGTGCGTTTCGGATCGAGGCTCGCCGGGCAATAGCCGGAGGGCGCCTCGTCCTGCTCGGGGCAGAGGGAGACCTCGGGCGAGCGGTACTGCCGGGTGTCGAGGACGTAGAAGGTGACGAGGTCCGCGGAGGAGACCGATCGGTACACGCGCAGGTCGGGCCCCTCCGGGCGCGGCCCGCGGAGCGGCATGTGCTCGTAGAACGCCTGGTACGCGGCCGCGCGCTGGAGGAGCGCCGCCTTGTGCAGCTCGTCCTTGTCGATCCCGCCGGCGTAGTTGTTCTCCACCTCGTGATCGTCCCAGGTCACGATCCATGGGAAGGCGGCGTGGGCCGCCTGCAGGTCGCGATCGATCTTGTACTGCGCATACCGGTCCCGATAGTCGCTCAGCCCGAAGCCCCACCCGCGCCTTTCGTAGTCGCGCACGAGGTTCCCGCGCGCCGTGCCCTCGTAGATGTAATCGCCGAGAAAGACGACGGCGTCCAGGTCCTCACGGGCAAGGTTCGCGTGCGCCGTGTAGTACCCCTGTGTGTAGTTCTGGCACGACGCGAACGCGAAGCGGAACGTCTGCGGCGACGCGCCGGGCGCGGGCGTCGTCCGCGTCCGGCCGACCGGACTCTCCGCTCCGGCCGCGCGGAAGCGATACCAGTACGGCCGGTCCGGCTCGAGGCCGGTCACCTCGACGTGCACCGAGTGGGCGAGAGCGGGTAGCGCTTTCGCGGTGCCCGAGCGAGCGACGTCCTTCATCGCGTCATCGCGCGCGATCTGCCACGCGACGTCGACCGGCTGAGCCGGCATGCCCCCGCCGTGAAGTGGATCCGGCGCGAGCCGGGTCCAGAGGACCGCGCCATCCGGCGACGGGTCACCCGAGGCGACACCGAGCGTGAACGGGTCTGTGTCCAGCTTGAGCGGCCGCGGCTCCGTGCACCCGCCGACCTGCGACATCGCCGCGAGCGCGGCGAGCCGTGCGATGAAGGCACGCCGCGTGAGCGTCGGCGTGTCAGAAACGCTCACTCGGGCGACACAGTGCGTGACGATACCGAAAGAAAGCCTCTGAGACGGATCGAAGGTGCTCGCGACCGAGACCGGCAGCGTCCTCGAGCGCATCTCGGCGGACGGCGACCTGCATCCGCAGATCGCGCGCGAGGTGCTGACCCACGACGGGAGCGCGATCACGTTCACGGATGAAGCATCTTTGACAGGCCCGTATTGGCGGAGTGAGATCACAAGCGTCGGCACCGGCGCGGGCATGTTCACGTTCGACCTGACGCTCATCTGGCATTGAGACCTTCGCCCGTTACGTGTCCGCGCGTGCCTTCGCCATCAGCTCCCTGAGGAAAGGTCCCTTGGCCGATCGGAATCCCGCGATGTCTTCTCCGAACCGCGTCGCGAGCCCCTTCTTGAGATCGCCGTAGGCGCGGGCGACTTCGGGATGCTTTCGCAGGTAGTCGCGGATCAGGATGAACTCTTCCCAGCGAGCACCGGATGGCTCCGCAATGTGGACGTGATGTGTCCACCGGCCAGAAATGCCCTTCCGAAACAACATTTCCTCGGGAAGCCATGATTCGTATTCAGCCATGTACGTATAGCCGAGCTTCTGCATGGGCTCGAGCGAGCTCGTTCGTGCGTCGTGCAAGCTGCGGACTCCAACAAGCACATCGATGATCGGTTTCGCAGCAAGTCCCGGGACCGCCGTACTTCCGACGTGCTCGAGTGCGATCACCAGCGTGCCCAAGGCGTGCCGCAGCCGCTGCCGCTCGGCCGCGAACATGCGAGGCCATGCCGTGTCGTAGTCGCAGATGACGATTGGTCCGCCGCCGTACCGCTCCATGGGAAATCGGTGAACGATACGCCTGGCGTGAGCCAAGTCTGATTGATTCGGAAATCGCATTCTTTCGTTTCGGGGTGCGGTGGTCTGGGTGAAGATCGAAAGGGAACGCGGCTGCCAGAAAGCCAAGGCTGGAAAAAGGGGGAAACCAAAAGGCTCGATGACCTTGTGCTCAGGACGACCCTCCGTCTCTTGCCGTGGATGCCGCTCCCGCGCACTCGGGCGAGGGCTACCCCTTGGTCAGCCGTTTTCCGTTCGCATCACTTGTCGGCACCCTCGGCGCTATCAAGGAATCGATCACTCATCCGCGCGATTGCTGACGTTTCTGCCATCGATGGCATTCCGCATGCAGGCGCTCGTTCCTCGAATCAGCGGCCGAGCCGGGCCACGCTCCGTTGTCGTGTAAACCCCTATGCGACGGCGGCCGGGCGTGTTTTCGGCGTGTGCGGCCCATCTAGGAGGAATCGGCATGAAAAGCCTGTTGGCTGTCGTTACGATCCTCGCGATCCTGCTCGCAGCCTCCGATACCGCGCTCGCCGACCCACCCACGCTCGCGATCGCGCAGCGGGCGACACTTACTACCGGCGGGATCGTCCTGACCTTTGACGTGAACTGCGCGACAGGGAGTCCTACCGCCGCGTCCCTGACTTACTCCGTCAACCAGGATTTGTCCACAACCCTAGACATCTCCGGCTCCGGTGCCGCCCCCTTCATCGCAACTGGGAAAAGGCAGCAACTCTCGGAGACGGTCCTTGGACCGTTCCACGCGGGGGACGCGGTCGCGAGCGCCCAACTATTTTGTGATGCGCTTTTCACGGGGCAGGTCCTCGGCGCGACCATCAACATTACTTCGCCGTAGCAGTTCTCGGCTGACAGCCGAGGGGATGTTTCCACAACGAAATCGAGCGGCCCACGACCTGGCCCCTTCATCGCGTACATGCCGCGGATCTAGGCCGATTTGATCGGCGACTCGGCCTCGTGCGCGCGGTACTGCAGCTCGTAGAGCCGGTGGTACACGCCGCGCTGCGCGAGCAGGTCACGGTGCGAGCCCATCTCGACCACGCGCCCCTTGTGCAGCACGATGATGCGGTCGACGTTCTGGATCGTCGAAAGCCGGTGGGCGATGATGATCGAGGTCCGTCCGACCATTAGCTTGGCGAGCGCATCCTGGATGAGGTGCTCGGTCTCCGTGTCGACCGAGCTCGTCGCCTCGTCGAGGACGAGCAGGATCTCGGGGTTGAACGCGATAGCCCGCGCGAACGCGAGGAGCTGCTTCTGGCCGACGGACATGGTCGAGCCGCGCTCGGTCACGACCGTCTCGTAGCCCTTTGGGAGCTTCTCGATGAACTTGTCCGCGTTGACGAAGCGCGCCGCGTTCCGCACCTGCTCGTCGGTGATCGCCGTGTTGTTCAGGCGGATGTTCGACGCGATCGTCCCGGCGAAGATGAACGGGTCCTGGAGGACGACGCCGACATGCTTGCGAACGTCGGCCTGGCGGAGCTCCCGCAGGTCGACGCCGTCCAGGAGGATGCGGCCCTTCTGAACGTCGTAGAAGCGCGAGATGAGGCTGATGATCGAGGTCTTTCCCGCCCCGGTCGCGCCGACGATGGCGACGCTCTCCGCAGCGGAGATCTTGAGGCTCACCTCGCGCAGCACGAGATCGCCCTCGTTGTACGCGAAGCTCACGTTCTCGAACGTGATCTCCCCGCGCACGTGCGGAAGCTCGCGCGGGTGCGGCGGGTCGACGATGGTGGCATCGGTGTCGAGGAGCCGGAACACGCGCTCCGATGACGCCATCGCGGCCTGCATGATGTTGTACTTCTCCGCGAGGTCACCGATCGGCTGAAAGAACCGGTCCACGAGCTGCCAGAACGCGAGCAGCGTCCCGATGGTCATCTGCCCCTGGAGGATCCAGTACGCGCCCGCCACGAAGAGCGCCGCGCTCGTGGCCGCTCGCGTGAAACCGACCGCCGGGAAGAACATCGACATCGCGCGGATCTGCCCGCGGTTCGCGTTCAGCAGATCCGTGTTCAGATCGTCGAACTGCTTGAACGACGCGCCCTCGCGCGTGAAGAGCTGCACGATGGCCATCCCCGACAGGTTCTCGTTCAGGTAGGCGTTGATCCGCGCGAGCCGGATGCGGATCGCCCGGAACGAGTCGCGCATGATCCGCCGGAAGTACATCGTCAACCAGATCAGGACGGGCAGGGCGGCGAAGGTCACCAGTGCGAGGCGGAAGTCCAACACGAGCAGCACGATCGCGATGACCCCGATCACCAGGATGTCTCCGAAGATCGCGACGACGCCCTGCGTGACCATGTCGGTGAGCGCGTCGATGTCGTTGGTGATCCGGGTCATGAGGCGGCCGACCGGGTTTCGGTCGAAGAACGTGAGCGAGAGACCCTGTAGGTGCGCGAAGAGCTGCACCCGAAGGTCGTACATGGCGTTCTGGCCGACGTAGCTCGCGAGCATGTTCTGCCCGTAGCGGAGGCTGGAGCTCACGAGAAGGACGGCGATGTACGCGATGCCGAGCGGTGCGAGCCGTGAGAGGCCTTCGTCGACTCCGATCTGACCGCTCACCGCCGGCGCGATCGCGTTGTCGACGATGAACTTCGCGAGGATGGGCGGCGCCGCCTCGGTGACCGAGAGCCCGAGGATGATGCCGAGCCCGAGGATGACCAGACCGCGATAGGGCCGGAGGTAGCCGAGCAGGCGGCGCATGAGGCGCGCGTCGTAGGCCTTCCCGAGGATCTCGTCCTCGTCG
>VBFI01000056.1 GCA_005889275.1 Chloroflexota bacterium
CCAAGGCGCCCGCAAGTCCCGTGCGAGGACGCTAGGCGAGCCGAACGAGCGTTCGGAGCGCCTCCTCGTAGATCCGGTCGCTGCCAAGGATCGCGAGCTCCTCGCCAATGAGCTCGACGATCGCCGGAGAGGGTAGCGGCGCGATCCGTTCCCAGCGGACCCGTCCGTCGACGAGTACGGTCTCGGTCTGATGGCGGGGGTCGGGTTGACGTTTCACCACGAACTCCGCGCGCTCACCCGATCGGTCCGCCTGGATACGCACGCCCGATACATCGCCGTCTTCGAGCCCGCGCTCGAAGCGCGGCCGCGCACGCACCATGATCCGCGCCTTGTCGGCTCGCTCGATGGAGAAGAGCAGACCGCCGGCCTCGCTCGGCGCGATCGCGTGTAGCGGACGCCAGCCCAGCCGGGAGGCGAGCCAGGCGATGAGCAGGAGCGCCTGTGAGGGATTGCTGTCGCGACCGTCCATGTCGACGGCGTACCCGACACGTACTCCGGTGATCTTGTCGAGAAAGGGTCGCCACGCCGGCACGTCGAAGAACGACGTCACGCACTCGCGCCATGGCGTGAGGCGCGTCCAGTTGAGATCGGTGACCCCGAAGCGTCCGCGTGCCTGCTCGCAGACGTCGGCCAGCTCGCCGAGCGTCTCGTGGGGACGGGCGAAGTCGGCCGAGTCGACGATGAGGCGATCCGCGAGCCGGAGGAGCTGCCCGAAGATGCGGCCATCCGTGGGCGGATTGCCCGTCCACCAGAGGAACACCGGAAGGTCCGGGACGAGCAGCGGAATCACCGCGGAGGCGAGGCGGTCGTCCGAGTCGCCGCGCGCGCGCACCAGGATCTGCTCGTAGCAGACCTGCTTGGCAGCACCGTCGACGGTCGGGAGGTGGCAGTGCATCTCGATCCGGGCATCCGCGCCTTCGCGTGCGCGACGATCCGCAAGCAGCACGATCGCGCGCGACGGATGCCGCCGCGCGAGGTCCGAGATGCTCTGCGCCGCACGCCGGGCGTGGGGCTCGCGGTCGGCGTACACGATGAGGTTGAGGACGGCGGCACGCGCCACGGTGCGGCCCTGTTCGCGGGCGTGCGCGCTCTGCGCCCGGCGGAGCCGCGCGAGCTCGCGCTCGAGCGCGGCGATCCCATCCGCGCGGGCGCCCCAGAAGCTCGTGTCGACGTCGATCACGCCTTGCGCCACTCGCGCCCGTCGCGTTCGATGAGCGCCTCCGCCTCGGCGGGTCCCCACGTGCCCGCCTCGTAGAGCGCTGGGGGACCGGGGCTTGCCGCCCACGCTGCGATGATCGGGTCGACGAAGGCCCACTGCTGGTCCACCTCGTCGCGGCGGGTGAAGAGTGTCGCGTCGCCGCGGAGCGCGTCGAGGATGAGCGTCTCGTACGCGTCGGGCGCGTCGACCATGAACGAGGCCCCGTAGTCGAAGTCCATGTTCACGGAGCGGATCCGAATGCCCTGCACCGGGACCTTCGCCCCGAACTTGAGCGAGACACCCTCGTCGGGCTGAATGCGGAGGACGAGCGCGTTCGGGTCGAGCCCTTCCGAGGCCTCCCGCGAGAAGAGCTGGTGCGGCGCCACCCGGAACTGGATCGCGATCTCCGTCGAGCGCTTCGGGAGCCGCTTGCCGGTGCGCATGTAGAACGGCGTTCCCTCCCAGCGCCAGTTGTCGACAAACGAGCGGAGCGCGACGTAGGTCTCCGTCCGCGAAGCTGGAGCGATCCCCGGCTCCTCGCGGTAGCCGTGCACCGCGGCGCCCTCGATGAACCCACTCGCGTACTGGCCGCGCACCGCGCTCCGCGCGACGTCGCCGTCGGCGATCGCGCGGAGCGCGCGCAACACCTTCACCTTCTCGTCGCGCACGGCCTTGTCGTCGAACGCGGCCGGCGGCTCCATCGCGACGAGGGCGAGGAGCTGCAGCAAGTGGTTCTGCACGATGTCGCGCATCGCGCCGGCCTGTTCGTAGTACCCGGCGCGTTCCTCGACGCCGATCGTCTCGGCGACCGTGATCTGGACATGATCGACGTACTGACGGTTCCAGAGGGGCTCGAAGATCCCGTTCGCGAAGCGCATGACGAGGATGTTCTGGACCGTCTCTTTTCCGAGGTAGTGGTCGATGCGGAAGACCTCGTCCTCGCGGAAGACCTGATGGATGAGCTCGGTGAGCGCGCGCGCCGACTCGCGATCGTGGCCGAAGGGCTTCTCGACGACGATCCGCGCCCAGCCGGTCCTCCCACGGAGGCCATGAGCTCCGATCGCCTTCACGATGGGCTCGTACGCGCCGGGCGGGGTTGCCAGGTAGAAGAGCCGGTTCGCGTTCGTCCCGAGCTCGGTGTCCAGCTGGTCGAGGCGGCGGGAGAGCTGGTCGTACCCGCGCTCGTCCGGCGTCGCGATGAAGAACACATGGTCGGCGAAGCTCTTCCACACCTCCTCGTTGATCGGCTTCGTGCGGCTGTGCTCGCCCACCGCCCGGTGCAGCTCCTCGCGGAACTGGTCGTCGGTGAGCGGCTGCCGCGCGGCGCCGACGACCGAGAAGCTGCCGGGGAGCAGGCGCTGAAGCGCGAGGTTGTAGAGGGCGGGCATGAGCTTGCGCTGCACGAGATCGCCCGAGCCACCGAAGATGACGATCGTCGACGGCTCCGGCGTGCGCGACAGGCGCAGGCCTTCGCGAAGCGGATTGACGATGGTCGCCGCCACTAGGTCCCCTTCTTCACCGCGTGTCCGCCGAATTGGTTCCGCAGCGCCGCCGCCACTTTCATCGCGTAGCTATCTTCCTGGCGGGAGACGAAGCGCGCGAAGAGCGAGTGGGCGATCGCGGTCATGGGGACTCCGTGGTTCACCGCCTCGAGCACCGTCCAGCGTCCCTCGCCGGAGTCCTCCACCCAGCCCTTGATCCCGACGAGGTCCGAGCCGTCCTGCGCGAAGGCGCGCTCGGCGAGCTCGAGAAGCCACGACCGCACGACGCTGCCCTGGAGCCACACCTGCGAAACCATTCGGAGATCGAGCTGGAACTCGCTCGCGTGCAGGAGCTCGAATCCCTCGCCGTATGCCTGCATCATCCCGTACTCGATCCCGTTGTGGACCATCTTCACGAAGTGGCCCGCGCCGGATTTGCCGAAGTGGGCCCAGCCGTTCGGTGGCGCGAGCGTGTCGAGGAGCGGCTTCGCGACGCGGACCGCGTCGGCGGGGCCGCCGACCATCATGCAGTAGCCGTTCTCCAAGCCCCAGATGCCGCCCGACACACCGACGTCGAGGAAACGAAAGCCCTTCGCGGCGGACCGCTCGCCCCGTTTCATCGAGTCGCGGAAGTAGCTGTTGCCACCGTCGACGAGCACATCCCCCGGTGACGCGTACCGCATGAACTCGTCGAGGGTGTGGTCCGTCGGATCGCCCGCCGGAACCATCGACCAGAGGACGCGCGGGGGCTTGAGCGCACGGACCATCTCCTCGACCGACGACGCGCCGACGGCGCCGTGGCCGACGGCTTCCTGCACGGGCTCGGGGCTGCGGTTCCCCGCGATGACGCGATGTCCGCCACGCGCGAGGCGCGTGACCATGTTCCCGCCCATCCGCCCGAGTCCGTAGAGGCCGATCTCCATGCTCACCCTCCGCAGCGGAGACGGTACGCCATGCAGCGGGCATACCGGCCCACCGAGCGTCCGACACGCGCCATGGCGGCGGCGTACCGTGGAAGGGTGACCACGGAGGTCCAGTCGGGCACGAAGCTCGCGACCTATCGGGAGCTCGCGCGACAGCTTCGCATCGACAGCATCCGCTGCTCATCCGCCGCCGGATCGGGCCATCCGACGTCGTCGCTCTCGGCGGCGGATCTCATCGCGGTCCTTCTCGCCGGGCATCTGCGCTACGACTTCGCCCATCCCGAGGACCCCGCGAACGACCACCTCATCTTCTCGAAGGGTCACGCGTCGCCCCTCGTCTACTCGATGTTCAAAGCGGCCGGCGCGATATCGGACGACGAGCTCATGACCTTCCGGAAGCTTGGAAGCCGCCTCGAGGGTCATCCCACGCCGGTGCTCCCGTGGGTCGACGTCGCGACGGGCTCGCTCGGTCAGGGCCTGCCGATCGGCGTCGGGATCGCCCTCGCCGGAAAGCGTCCGCTCGACGCGCCCTATCGCGTGTGGGTCCTCTGTGGGGACAGCGAGACCGCGGAGGGCTCGATCTGGGAAGCGTTCGACCACGCCGGCCACGAGGGCCTTTCGAATCTCGTCGCGATCCTCGACATCAACCGGCTCGGGCAGCGTGGCCCGACGGAGCTCGGATGGGATCTCGACGCCTACGCGTCGCGCGTGCGCGCCTTCGGGGTGGACCCGCTCGTCATCGACGGCCACGACCTCGCCGAGATCGACGATGCCTTCACTCGCGCGCGCGGCGCGGAGCGGCCGACGGCGATCATCGCGCGCACGCTGAAAGGTAGAGGCGTGTCCTTCCTCGAGGACAAGGAAGGCTGGCATGGGAAGGCGCTCGACGCCGACCAGGAGCGTCAGGCGCTCGCGGAGCTCGGCGAGAGCCCGAACCGCACGTTCGCGGTCGCGAAGCCCGAGCGCTGGGTGCCCCGGCCGACCGCGCGCGCGGGCGCGGTCTCGTTCAAGCGCTACACCGAGCCCCTCGCGACGCGCAAGGCGTACGGCGAGGCGCTCGCCGCGCTCGGCGCGGCGCGCGGCGACGTCGTGGTGCTCGACGCGGAGGTCTCCAATTCCACCCACGCCGAAGACTTCAAGAAGACCGCCCCGGACCGTTTCTTCGAGATGTACATCGCCGAGCAGCAGATGGTCGCCGCCGCGGTCGGCATGCAGGTCGTGGGGCTCGTGCCGTTCGCTTCGACGTTCGCCGCGTTCTTCACCCGGGCCTACGACTTCATCCGCATGGCCGCGATCTCGCGGGCGAACATCCGCCTCTCGGGCTCGCACGCCGGCGTGTCGATCGGCGAGGACGGACCATCCCAGATGGCACTCGAGGACCTCGCGATGATGCGCGCGGTCCACGGCAGCACCGTCCTCTATCCGTCGGACGCGAACCAGACGACGAAGCTCGTCGCGGCGCTCGCCGACCGCACGGGGATCAGCTACATCCGGACGACCCGAGAAAAGACACCGATCGTGTACGCGCAGGCGGTCGAGTTCCCGATCGGCGGAAGCAAGGTCGTGCGCGGTGGCTCCGACAAGGACAGGGTCGCGATCATCGCGGCGGGCATCACGCTCCACGAGGCGATCAAGGCGCACGAGGTCCTGGAGAAGCAGGACATCGCTGTGCGCGTGATCGATCTCTATTCGGTCAAGCCAATCGACGCGGGGACCCTCGTCGACGCCGCGAAGGCGACCGGTGGACGCTTCGTCGTCGTCGAGGATCACTGGCCTGAAGGTGGGATCGGCGACGCGGTGCTCGCGGCTCTCGCCGAGAGAGGCGTTCGCGAAGTGCGCTACCGCCATCTCGCGGTGCGCAAGATGCCGGGCTCGGGCAAGCCCGCGGAGCTCCTCGATGCGGCCGGGATCAGCACTGTGCACATCGTCCGCGCCGCGAAAGAGCTCGTTTCCTAAGCCTCCCGCGCGAAGGGTCTGTTAGCCTCCGCGGAGGAGGGGAACGTGGAAATCGTCGTCCTCATCGTCATCGTCGCCGCGATCGCGCTCTTCTTCGTCGCGACGTACAACCGCCTCGTCACGCTCCGGCAGCGCGTGAAAGAGGCGTGGGCGGATATCGATGTACAGCTGAAGCGGCGCCACGACCTCATCCCAAACCTCGTCGAGACCGTCAAGGGCTACGCGACCCATGAGTCGACGGTGTTTCAGAACGTGACGCAGGCTCGCGCGGCCGCGGTCGCGGCGGGTGCGTCCGCGTCGCCCCAGGAGCGCGCGCAGGCGGAGAACATGCTGACCACGGCCCTTCGCTCGGTCTTCGCGGTCGCCGAGAACTATCCGCAGCTGCAGGCGGTACAAGAGTTCAAGGACCTTTCCGAGAACCTGACCGCGACGGAGGACAAGATCGCCTTCGCGCGGCGCTTCTACAACGGCAATGTGCGCGACTACAACACCTCGCTCCAGACGTTCCCGACGAACGTCTTCGCCGGGATGCTCGGCTTCGGTCCTGAGCAGTACTTCGAGCTCGCCGAGGCGACGGAGCGTGAGGTCCCGCAGGTGAAGTTCTAGACCCCACCGCCAGGCTCTAGCCTCTTCAGATGGCATCCGAAACCTCGCCCGCGCGCATCTCGATCTACGACGCCGCCGCGGCGAACCGCTGGCGGACGGTGCTCCTCGTGGTCGCGTTCACCGCGATCATCGCGCTGCTCGGCTATTTCGTCGGCGAATACTTCTACCCGGGCGGGGGTCTCGCGGTCCTGCCGTTCGCGCTCGCGCTGTCGCTCGGCTCCGCCTTCACCTCGTACTTCGCCGGTGACCGGATCGTCCTCGCGCAGAGCCAGGCCCGCGAGCTCGCGCCGAACGAGGAGACCGAGCTCCACAACGTCGTCGAGACGCTCGCGATCGGGCTCGGAATTCCGGTGCCGAAGCTCTTCGTGATCGAGGATTCCGCGCCGAACGCCTTCGCGACCGGCCGAGACCCGCGGCATGCGTCGGTGGTGGTGACGCGGGGACTCATCGACAAGATGGACCGCACCGAGCTCGAGGGCGTGATCGCGCACGAGCTCTCGCACGTCGGCAACCGCGACATCCGCGTGATGCTCCTCGTGACGATCCTCGTCGGGACCGTCGCTCTTCTCGCCGACTGGATGTGGCGTTCGATGTTCTGGGGGCGCGGACGCGGTCGGGACCGCGGCGGCGGGAACGCGATCATCGCGGTGGTCGCGATCGTACTGGCGATCCTGACCCCGATAATCGCCACACTGATCCAGCTCGCGGTCTCCCGTCAGCGCGAGTACCTGGCCGACGCCTCGGGTGCGCTCCTCACGCGGTATCCGCCTGGGCTCGCCTCCGCCCTGCGGAAGATCGCCGCGGACCGCGAGGTTCTGGAGGTCGCGAACAAGGCGACGGCCTCTCTGTACATCGCAAACCCCTTGAAAGACGCCCCCACGTTCCTCGACCACCTATTCGATACCCATCCGCCGATCGAGGAGCGCATAAAGAGACTCGAGGCGATGTAAATGCGGTTCTCCTTCACGACCACCACGGCGCTCGTCGCCGTGGCGGTGATGCTCGTCGTCGCGGTCGGGGCGGGCGCGGCCGTCGGGGCCCTCGCGCGTCCGGCGCCGACGCCGCTGGTGACGCCGTCGCCGACTCCCCTCGCGAGCCCGAGTCCCGAGAACACCGAGCCGTTCGTGTTCCAGCAGCCCCTCTCGTCGGGCTGCGCGAGCCAGGACGCCGTGTGGGTGTTCTCCGACGGAGGTGGCGTCGGTCGCTTCGACGGCAAGCGCTGGGAGCTCGTGGATTCCACGCTGCGGTCGCTCGTCGACGCCGTCTGCACCGCGGATACGGCGCTCGCCGTCGGACCGTCGGGGCGGCTCCTGACGCTCGACGATCACGCGAAGACGATCCGCGCCGACGACATCGGCTACTTCGACGCGTACGGGATCTCGCTCCTCTCCGACGGCGCGCTCGTCGTCGGTTCGTCGGGCACGGTTCGCCGTCAGAGCGCCTCGGGCTGGCTGCCGTACGCCGGCGGCATCGAGGAGGACCTCTTCGCGATCACCGCCTTCAGCTCGATCTCGGCCTGGGCGGTCGGCTCCGGTGGCGCCGCGTACCGTCTCGAGGAGGCCGGTTGGCGGCCGTTCACGACGGGGACGACCGCGACGCTCCGTGCCGTCGCCGGATCGTCGCCGGCCGACGCGATCGCGGCCGGTGACGGCGGCGTGCTGCTGCGGTTCGACGGGCGCTGGCAGGCCCTCGACAGCGGCGTGCAATCCGCGCTGCGCGCGGCGACGCGCGTCGGGCAGATCACGTACGTCGCCGGCGATCGCGGCGTCGCGCTCGCCATCGACGGTTCGACCGTGACGCGGATCGACCTCGGCACGACGTGCTCGCTACGTGGCGTGTTCGTCCGCGCGAACGAGGTGTGGTTCGTCGGCTCCGAGGGCACCCATGCTGGCGTCTGGCGGCGCACCGGTGACAGACTCGACCGGTGGGGCACGTGCTAGCGGAGCCACCGCTCAGAGGCACGCGCGTCGTCGAGGTCGGGAACTACATGGCGGGTCCGTTCTGCGGGATGCAGCTCGCCGATCTCGGCGCGGAAGTCATCAAGATCGAGCATCCGCGCGGCGGCGACCTCGCCCGGTTCCTCGAGCCGTTCGTCGACGGCGAGAGCGGCAACTTCGCCCGCCTCAATCGCGACAAGCGCAGCGTCGCGATCGATCTCAAGCGCGAGAAGGGTCAGCAGATCTTCCGACAGCTGGCGAAGACCGCGGACATCATCGTGGAGAACCTGCGGCCCGGGACGATGGCCGATCTCGGGCTCTCGCCCGCGTCGCTGATGGAGGCCGACCCGCACCTCGTGTACGTCGCGGTCACGGGGTGGGGTCTCGACGGCCCGTACGCGGATCGGCCAGCGCTCGACATCATCGTGCAGGGGCAGAGCGGGCTCATGAGCATCACCGGTGAAGAAGGCGGCGCGCCCGTGAAGGTGGGCGTGTCGATCGCCGACCTCACGGCCGCGCTCTACGCGACGATCGCCACGCTCGCCGCGCTGCGCGCGCGCGACCGCGACGGCAAGGGGCAGCTCGTCGACATCTCGATGTTCGAGTCGGCCGTTTCTCTCGCGGTCTGGGAAGCGGGCGTGCATTTCACGACCGGGGAGATCCCCCGCGCCGCTGGGTCCGCGCACAAGCTCGTGGCGCCCTATCAGGCGGTCGCGGCCTCGGACGGGCATTTTCTGATCGGCGCGACCACGCCGCCGACGTGGAAGGCGTTCTGCCGCACGCTCGGGCTCGAGTCGCTCGAGAACGACCGCCGCTACATCGACGCGAGCCTCCGCCGGCGCAACCGCGAGGCGCTCATCCCGACGATCGAGTCGGTGACGCGGACGAAGACCGCGGCGGAATGGCTCGCGGCCCTGCGCGCCGCCGGCGTCCCCTGCGGCGAGATCGCCGACTATGGCGACGTGTTCGCCGACCCCCATCTCGTGGCGCGCGGGTTCTTCATCGACCTGCCGCACCCGTCGCTCGGCACGGTCCGCGGGCTTGGATCGCCGCTGCGCCTCGCGCGCACCCCGGTGCGGCACGCGCGGGCCGGTCCACGACTGGGCGAGCACAGCGGTGAGGTCCTGCGCGAGCTCGGGATGAGCGACGGCGAGGTGGCACGCCTTGTCGCCGACGGGGTCGTCGCGCGCGCGTGACGAAGGAGGTTAGCGCGGAGCGCCGCGGGCAGGCGCTCTGGATCACAGTGGACCGGAGCGAGGCGCGGAACGCGATGACCTTCGCGATGTACGACCGCCTCGCGGAGCTCTGCCGCGAGGCGAATGCCGACCGGACCGTGCGCGCCGTCGTGCTGACCGGGACGCAGGAGGCGTTCGTGGCCGGCACGGACATCGCGCAGTTCGCGGAGTTCACGACCGCGGAGCACGCCCTCGAGTACGAACGCCGAATGGATGAGTGGCTGAGCGCGATCGAGGACGTCGCCGTCCCGACCGTGGCCGCGCTGCGCGGCCCGGTCATCGGAGGCGGGCTCGCGATCGCGGCCGCCTGCGACCTCCGCATCGCCGCGCCATCGGCTCGGTTTGGCGTGCCGGTCGCGCGCACGCTCGGCAACTGCTTCTCGGCAGCGAACCTCGTGCGGCTCGCCGCGCTCGTCGGGCTCGGGCGCGTCCGCGAGCTCGTCCTCACCGCGCGCCTCGTCGACACGCACGAGGCGCGGACGATGGGCCTCGTCTCGGAGGTCGTCCAGACCGAGGAGTCGCTCGAGCCCCGCGTCGACGAGATCGTCGAGCAGCTGGCCACGTTCGCGCCGCTGACGCTTCGCGCGACGAAGGAGATGGTCCGCCGGATCCGCGCGCGGATGCTGCCGGACGAGGCGAGCGACCTGGTCGCGCTCTGCTACACGAGCGCGGACTTCCGCGAGGGCGTGCGGGCGTTCATCGAGAAGCGCAAGCCCGTGTGGCGCGGCGAATGACCGCGTATCACGAGGAGCAGCGGTTTCACGGCGCCTTCTTCGCGATGCTCCTCGGGGCGCTGCTCGTCGCGACGATCTCCACGATCGCCGGCGTCCTCGCGACACGGTCGGCCGAGCCCTGGGCCTTCGCGCTCGGCCCCGCCGCGGTCGTCCTCATCGCCGTCTTGCTGACTCTCTCGCACCTCGACGTCGACGTGGACGAGCGCGGCGTTCGGATCGCCTTCCGGTACCTCTGGCCGGCCCGGCGCATCGCCTTCGGCGACATCACCACCGTCGCGGTCCGCCGCTACTGGGCGCTCTGGGAGTACGGCGGCTGGGGTGTCCGACTGGGACCGGCTGGATGGGCATACGTGACCGGTGGCGACGTCGGCGTCCAGCTGCGCCTGCGGAGGGGGCTGCCGGTGCTCATCGGCTCGCGGCGGCCAGAGGAGCTCGAGGCCGCGATCCGCGCCGGGATGGCGCGGGGCCGCCCCGGCTAGCCAGTCCGCAGGCGCGGGTCGAGGGCGTCGCGAAGCGAGTCGCCGAACAGATTGAAGCCGAACACCGCCATGCTGATCGCGACGCCGGGCGCGATCGCGAGCCACGGCGCGCGCTCGAGGAACTGCATGCCGGCGCCCCGGAGCATGAGCCCCCAGGAGGCCGTCGGCTCGAAGACGCCAAGCCCGAGGAACGAAAGGGAGGCCTCGAGCAGGATCGCCTGACCGAGGAACGCGGTCATCATGATGAGGTAGGGCGCGAAGACGTTCGGTGCCACGTGCCGGAACATGATGCGCGCCCCGCCGCTTCCGACCGACCGCGTCGCCTCGATGTAGGGCATGTTCACGACGGACAGCGCGCTCGAGCGCACGACCCGGGCGACGCGCGGGATGATCGGGACCGTGATCGCTGCGATCACGTTCGCGATCTTGTCCTCGCCCGTACCGAGAGCGGCGACGACCGCGATCGCGATGACGATCAGAGGGAACGACAAAAGGATGTCCATGAGTCGCTGGATCGTCATGTCGATCTTTCCGCCGAAGTACGCGCCGACGACACCGAGGACCAGGCCGATCGTGCAGCCGACGATCGATGCCGTGAATCCGACGAGAAGCGCCGTCCGCGAGCCGAAGATGATCCGCGAGAACACGTCCCGGCCGAAGGCGTCGGTTCCGAGAAGGTGCTCGGGCGAGGGCCCGAGCAGCAGGTCCTGGAAGCGGTTGGCGATCGGGTCGTAGGGCGCGATCCAGTCGGCGAAGATCGCGGCGAACACCATGAGGATGATGAGCACGGCGCCGGCGGTCCCGAGCGGTCGCCGTCGGACGAAGTCGCGCCAGAACCGGACGAAGCGCCGGCGGCCGGTCGACTCCACGTAGCTCCGCCTCGCGATGATCTCCGCGTCCGAGACCGCGGTCATGAGTATCGGATCCGCGGGTCGAGCACGACGTAGACCATGTCGACGACGAAGTTGACGAGCACGAACACCGCCGCGAGGAGCAGCACCAGGGACTGGATGAGCGTGTAGTCCCGGTGCGCGACCGCGTCGACGAGCAGCTTGCCGATGCCATTCAGGTTGAACACCTGCTCGGTCACCACGAGACCGCCGATCAGGAACGCGAACTCGAGGCTCACGACGGTGATCACCGGAAGGAGCGCGTTCCGCAGGGCGTGCCGGACCACGACCATGCGCTCGCCAACGCCCTTCGCCCGGGCCGTCCGCACGTAGTCCTCGCGGAGGACCTCGAGCAGTGTGGAACGGGTCATGCGCATCGAAACCGCCGAGTAGCGATATCCGACCGCGATCGCCGGCAGGATGAGCTGCGCCAGGTTCGCGATGGGATCCTCGGTGAACGGCGTGAACACCAGAGGCGGCGCCCAACCGAAGAGCGTGATGGTCGTGAGGATCATGACGATGCCGATCCAGAAGCTCGGCATGGCGAGGCCCCCGATCGAGAAGACGCGGATCAGGTAGTCGACCCAGCTGTCCTGACGCACCGCGGCGAGGACTCCGAGCGGGATCGCGATGGTCACGGCGAGGAGCGTGGCGAGAACGGCGAGCTCGATCGAGAGCGGTAGGCGGATCTGGATCTCCTCGACGACCGGGTGCCCCGTCCACAGCGATTGGCCCAGGTCGAAATGGGCGATCTGCCCCATCCAATCGGTGAACTGCGTCCACATCGGCTTGTCCAGCCCGAGGAGGTGACGCTGCTCGTCGATGACCGATTGCGGCACCGGCGATCCGGCGTACTGGAGCGCCACGATGTCGCCGGGGACCGCGCGCATGATGACGAAGGTCAGGATCGCGACGCCGGCGAGCGTCGGGATCATGAGCAGGAGCCGCCCGACGACGTACCGGCGCATCCGGCTAGTGTCGGACGGCTCCCCTTAGACCGCTACTCGCTCATTTCTGCGCGAGCCAGACCGTCGCCAGGTCCTGGTTGGTGTAGTGGTTCGAGCCGATGCGCCAGCCGCGCACGACGTTGAGGTACGGGATGATCCGGTACCACCAGAGCACCGGGTACTGGTAGGCCTTCGTGTCCATCGCGTACTTCTCGATGTCCGCGACGAGGGCGAGGCGCTTCGCCGGATCGGTCTCACGGCTCTGCGCGTCGATCTTCTTGTCGAGGTCCGCGTCGTCGTAGTAGGCGAAGTTCAGTCCCTTCCCGAGACCAGACGCCGACCAGAACTTCGCGAGCTGCAGGTCGGGCTCGTCGAGGAAGTCGCAGTTGAAGTCGAGCGCGACGTCGAAGTTGCCGGCGCGCAGGTCGGCCTGGTACGCGGAGGTCTCCTTCACGTCGTGGGTGGCGTTGATGCCGACCTGCTTCCATTGGTCGAGGACGAACACCGCGACCGGCTCGTACGGCGTCGTGATGTTGCGGTTGAGGAACTTGAACGTCAGGTTCGGGACGCCGGCGTCGGCGAGCAGCTGCTTCGCCTTGTCCTTGTTCGCCTTCGCGTCGGTGCCGAACCCGGCGATCTTCTGAAGGTCGGCGTCGCTTTGCGCGAACGGTCCCTTCGGACGCATGAGCCCGCCCACGTCCTTCACGATCGTGATCTTCTGGAGCGCCGTGCTTCCGGCGTAGCGGTCGATGGCGAGGGTGAGGGCTTGGCGGACCCGCACGTCGTCAAAGGGCTTCTTCTTCGTGTTCGGGACGACGTAGTTCACGCAGATCCAAGGCGCCTCCTGGATCGCGAGATCGTTCGGCAGCGCCCGGCTGAGGTCGTCGCGCTGCTGCGGGGTGAAGCCGCGGAACTCGATCATCGCCTGCTTGCTGCGGACGGCGTTCACCTCGGCCGTCGCGTCGGTGATGATGAGCGCCTTGTAGCCGTCGAGGTAGGGCAGCTGGACTCCACTCTTGTCCTTGGCGAAGTAGTCGGGGTTCTTCTTGCCGACCCAGTCCTGGCCTTTCGTGTTCGAGACGTAGGTGAACGGCCCCGTCCCGTCGATGTTCTTCTCGTACCAGTGGATATCGGTCTTCAGCTTCGCCGCGCTGTAGATGAAGTTCCACGGCGAGGCGAGGTTCGTGCCGAACGAGGCCGACGGGTACTTCAGCTTGAACTGGACCTTGTCCTTTGCCGGCGCGCTGATGCTCTCGACCGCGGCGTACGCGCCGGCGCGGGGCGACAGCACCCCTGTCGGCGGGAAGATGATCTTGTTGTAGGTCGCCACGACATCCTCGCTCGTCATCACGCTTCCGTCGTGGAACTTCACGTCGGTCCGGAGGGTGATGTTGTACGAGAGCTTGTCGGCTGACACCTCGGGCATCGCCGCGGCGACGTCCGGGATCACCTTCGTGAGGTCGCCGGGATCGAATTTGTACAGCGTGCTGTAGTGCGGCGCGATCGGGTGCAGGAGGGCGAACGTCGTCTCCCGGTGGCCGTCGAACGACGGCGGCTCGGCGTTGACGATGAACGTGAGCGTGCCGCCCGGATGCGGCTGTTCTCCGGCCGGCGCTGGCGTGAGCGACCCGGTCCCGGTGGCCTTGGGCGAACAGGCGGCCAGCAGGAGCGCGAAGGCCACGGAGAGTGCGGCGATATGGCGATGTTTCAGCACGAGACCACCCCCTCGGGGCGAGACTCTAGCGCACGCCTCTTCTACGGATGACCCCTTCGTAGAGTTCAACGAGCTGGGCGGTGACGTGCGACCAGTCGTATTCCGGGGCCCGGCGCGCGCCTGCCTCGCCCAGACGCTGCCGCAGGGCGGGCTCGCAGATCAGTCGTTCGATCGCCGCGGCAAGCGCGTCGGGGTCTTTCGGCTCCACGAGGAGGCCGCTGACGTTTCGCTGTACGACACGCTTGTACCCGTGGATGTCGCTCGCGACCACCGGGAGGCCCGCGGCCATGGCCTCGAGCAGCACGATCCCGAAGGACTCCTGGCCGGTCGACGGCGCGCAGAAGATGTCCGCGGTCTTGTAGAAGCGCGCCTTGTCCACGTCGTCGACGCGGCCGGCGAACAGCACGTCGCCGAGCCCGTTCTGTCGCACGAAGCGCCGCATCTGACCGATCTGCGGGCCGGCGCTACAGAAGATGAGACGCAGCTGGGGAAACCTGGGCTTCAGCTTCGCGTAGGCACGCAGGAGGTACATCGCGCCCTTCCGCGGCTCGACGCGGCCGACGAAGAGGATGTTCGTCTTCCCGTCCTCGTACTCGGGGAACGGCTTCGCGTTCGCGTAGAACCGGACGTCCACCCCGTTCGGAATGATCCGGTAGTCGCCCGGAAAATAGGTCGAGATGAAATGCCGCGCCGCGCTCGAGACCGCGATGCGGGCGTCGAGCCGTTTCATGTAGCGCTCGCCGATCACGCGTCCTGCCCAGTACGAGAACGAGAAGCCGCCGAACGCGTGGAACGTCGCGACGTTCGGACACTTCGCCGAGTCCAGGATCTGCATCGAGAGGAACGGAACGAGCGGCTCGTGGTGGTGGATGATGTCGAACCGCTCGCGGTCGAGCATCCGCGAGACGAGCCACTCGAGCCTGAGCGAAAGCGTGATCCGGCCGATGGCGCCGTTGTATGGCACGGCGATCGCCTGACCGATCTGGATGACGTCCTGTGCCGGGGGGTCGTCGCCCCACGGCGCGGTGATGATCCGCACCTCGTGCCCGAGGCGCCGGAGCTCCTCATAGCTCTCGCGGATATAGCTGTTCGCGCCGCCCGGCCGTGGATAGGCGTACGGCGAGACGATCCCGATCTTCACCGTTTGGAGCCCGTCATCCTTTGACGAGCGCGCTTCCACGGCTCGCGGACCATCGACCGCCACTGCTGCTTCGCCGCGCCGTCGAGATGCTCACGGACGGACCAGCCACGCCCGTCGGGGACCGTGACGCGGTCGGCGATCGCGCGACGGAGCTCGACGCCGGTGCTCCCTGGAAACTCGGTCCAGCAGGTCCCGACGAGGTCGCAGTGATGCGCGTCGCTCGAGCCGGTCTCGGCGATGCCGAGAACGTTCGCGTTCAGCCACACCGCTCGCCGGACCCGGACGCGACCGGCCCACGACGGGTTGCGCAGCTCGATGGCGTCGATCATGCGCTCGTCGCCGTACCGCGCGAGCTGCCGAAGTGCGCCTTCGCCGACCGAGAACGTGAGATACGAGAGCGGATGCGGAACGATCGCGAGCCCCCCTGCGCGGTGGATCCGCGCGACGGCCTCGGCGAGCGGACAGAACATCGGAATGTCGTCCTCGATCCAGAGCCCGAGCAGGTGTCCGGAGCGCGTCGTGATTTCGACGCCGGTCACGACCTCGACCGGGCTGTTCCGTCGCGCCGCGATGTCGCGCAGGGTGAACGCGCCGCGGACGTCGTCGTGGTCGGTGAGCGCGATCACGTCGAGACGCGCGCGCTCCGCCGCGTCGAGGATCTGCTCGAGAGAGGAGAGGCCGTCTCCGAGATCGCTATGAAGCTGTAGGTCGGCGCGGCCCACTAGGTCATCGCTCCCACACCGGCTCGAACACGGTCCACTGCTCCGGGAATCGGCGGACGTATCGCTCGAGGACGGACGCGAAACGGCGCACCCCTTCGCGGACGTCGGCGTCGCGATCCCCGGTCGACTCGATCGTGAGCGGCGCCTCGATCGTCGCGAAGAGCTCACCGCGCTCGCGCCACGCGAACGCTGGCAGGAGCACGGCCCCGGTTCGGAGCGCGAGCGCGACGTGCGCGGACGGCAGCAGCGCGTCGCGGCCGAAGAACGGGACTCGCTCACCGACACCGGTCACGGCGCGATCAGCCAGGACGCCGAGGACGCCACCGTCGCGGAGCGTGTGGTGGAGCGCGAGCGGCGAATCGATCGGGATGAGGCGCATGCCTTGCGCCGAGCGCGCGCGATTCACCGCACGCATGAGCTCGGACTGCGCCGGCTCGATCGGCAGCGTGAGAGTGAACCCCTTCGCCATCACGATCTGGCCGACGAGCGCGACCGGACCGAAGTGCGCGCTGGCGAAGATGACGCCCCTCCGGAGCCGCTCGGCGCGCACGAAGTGCTCCCAGCCTTCGAGATGCACGGATCGCACGAGGCGCTCGGGGTCCATCCGCGGGATGCTGAAGACCTCGAGGTACTGGAGCACCTGGCTCACGAAGACCTCGCGCGCGAGGGTCGCCCGTCCTGGGGCGACGACCGCCAGGTTCGCCCGCACGGCGGATCGTGCCTTCATCGCGCTTGCGAACGCGAGCGTTCCGATGGCCTCCGCGATCGGGCGTTGCGCGGGTCCCGGGAGGCGCGGCAGCACCGTCTCGGCTGTGCCCACGAGCGTCCCGGCCATACCCACCGGCGCTAGGACCGCGCGCCTTCCGGGCGACTCCACATCGGCCGGAAGATGTACCACTGGTCCGGGTCGCCCCGGACGAGCTGCTCGAGGCCGTGGACGATCGTCTGGGTCGTCCGCTCGATGTCATGCGCGGTCTGCTTGGTCCGCTCGACGAAGATCGGCGCCAGCGCGACGCCGCGGAACGTGTTGTCGCGCTTGCGCATGACCGCGGCGACCACGATGGGGGCGCCCGAGACGCGGGCAAGGTTCGCGGCGATCGTCGGGAATTTCGTCCGCTCCCCGAAGAAGGTCGCCTCGACGTTGTCGAGCTCATGCGCGCGCGGACCGAGATCCATCATCAGCCCGACCATCTCGTTCCGCCGAAGCGCGCGGAGCACCTGGCGTATGGCGCCCTCCGGCGGGACCAGCTTCACGTTCTTGTGCGCCCGGTTCGAGACAAGGAGATCCATGAGCCGCTGGTTCTCGAGCTCGTCGCCGATGACGTTGAGCGGCATCTCGTCCGCGATGCGAGCGCCGCCGATCTCGAAGTTCCCGAAGTGCATCGAGACGAAGATGAGCCCCCGCCCGTGTTCGCGCGCGGCCCGAACGTGCGCCAGGGAACGCGGGTCGACGGTGACGATCCGCTGCAGGTCCTCTAACTCGAGACGAGGGAAGCGCATGATCTCGACCACGTACTTGGCGAAGTTGCGGAATGAGCGCCGGGCGACTCGCGCGACTTCGCGGTCATGTGTCGGGCGGTCCAGCACCACGGAGAAGTTCGCCTTCGCGATCCTCCGTCGGCGGATCCAGAGCACGTAGGCGATCTCCCCGCCGGCGACCGCCGCGGGATAGCTGATCCACGGCGGTAGCCGTTGCGCCAGCGCGGCGCCCACGCGCCACGCCCAGAACGCGCCTCCGTGCAGCAATCGCTCGCGCATCAGCTCTTTCCGGTCAGAGTCTGCGTGTTCGCTCCCTTGACGTATTCCTCGACCCCCTCGCGTGCCCGATCGTCGGGGATCTGTCGCGGCGGCGACTTCATGAAATAGGCCGAGGGGGCGACGATCGTGCCCGAGAGCTTGCGGTCGAGGGCAAGCTTGCAACAGCGAATCGCGTCGATCACGACGCCGGCGCTGTTGGGTGAGTCCCAGACCTCGAGCTTGAGCTCGGCGTTCAGCGGCACGTCGCCAAAGGTCGTTCCCTCCATCCGGATGTAGCACCACTTCCGATCGAGCAGCCACGGCACGTAGTCGGACGGGCCGACATGGACGTCCTTCGCGTCGAGCGGGTACTCCAGCATGCTCGTGACGGCGTTCGTCTTGCTGATCTTCTTGGACTCGAGCCGCTCGCGCTCGAGCATGTTGAGGAAGTCGGTGTTGCCGCCAAAATTGAGCTGATAGGTGCGGTCCAGGCGCACGCCTCGATCCATGAACAGCCGGGTCAGCACGCGGTGTGTGATCGTCGCGCCGACCTGAGACTTGATGTCGTCGCCGATGATCGGGAGGCCTTTCGCGGCGAACCGCTTTTGCCAGTACGGCTCGCTCGCGATGAAGACGGGGATGCAGTTGATGTACGCGCAGCCGGCCTCCAGTGTCTGCTCCACGTACCACTTCGTGGCCTCTTCGCTGCCCACCGGCAGATAGCTGACGACGACGTCGACCTTCCTATCGCGAAGGATCCCCACGACGTCGTCGGTCTGTCCGGGAGCCTTCCGCACGACCTCGGAGAGGTACTTTCCGATTCCGTCGTGGGTCATCCCGCGGCTGACCTTCACCCCGGTGCGTGGGACGTCCGCGAAGCGATACGTGTTGTTCGGCGGCGAATAGATCGCATCGGCGAGGTCCTTGCCGACCTTGTTCCGGTCGACGTCGAACGCCGCGACAAACTCGACGTCGCGGATGTGGTAACCGCCGAGATCCACGTGCATGATCCCGGGGACCCGATCGCCGGCCTTCGCGTTCCGGTAGTAGTGGACGCCCTGCACCAGCGAGCTGGCGCAGTTCCCGACGCCGATGATCGCGACGCGGATCGGTCGGGCTCGCGGACGGGACCCGCGGACGGTGCGTGCGCCTTGCTTGGTCGTGGCTCGCGGCATGACTTATGTACCTTCCTTTCCGAGTCGCGCCGCGACCGTGGCGACGCGCTGGACGAACGTGATGAGTGCGAGGATCGCGAGGAGAAGGACAGCGAGGAGATAGAGCTCGTTCAGGCCGAAGAGCGCCCACGCGGCGAGGCCCAGGAGCACGACGACGATGCGAGCCTCGCGCGGCGCCGGGCCCACCGCCGCCACCGCGGCGGGAACGCCCATGGATTCTGCCTTGGCGCGGACGTACGGGACGAGAAACGAGCCGACGAGGGCGAGCAGGCCCGCCCAAAAGAGCAGCCCGAAGCCGAGTGCGGCGCCCAGCGCGGCCGTCCCTCCGAAGATCGCGGCGTCGGCGACGCGGTCGGTCGTCGAGTCGAGGAACCCGCCGAGCTTGGTGCCGCCGCCGCTCGCGCGTGCGACGGCGCCGTCGATCGTGTCGCACGCGGTGCCCACCAGGAGCGCGACGAGCGCGTATCCGGGACGGTCGAGCGCGATCAGCGCCCCGCCGATGACCGTCAAGGCACCGCCGATCAGGGTGACGACGTTCGCGGTGACACCGGCGGCGACGAGCCCGCGCGCGATCGGGGCGATCCCCAGGCGCGTCGATCGCGCCAGCCGGTCTGGGACCATCCCGTGGCTCACGGGTGCGCCTCCGTCGGGTTCATGAGCATGCGGAAGCCCCGGGCGTTCAGGTCGGCGAAGCGCTCGCGATCGAACGAGCAGCGGACCTCGCGGCCCGATCGTTCCGTGCGGACGATCCCGGCACGTCGCAGGCGGTGAAGGTGCCAGGACATCAGCGGCTGGCTGATGCGGAGGCGTCGTGCGAGCAGGGACACGGGCTGCTCGCCCTCGGTGACGAGGATCTGCACGATGCGCAGGCGGTTCACATCGCCAAGCGCGCGGTAGTAGCTCTTCAGCTCGCGAAGCGCGGACGGGCTGAGCGTGCTCCCCTGCACCGCCGAAGCATACCAAAGCAGAACTTTATGTATTGGGCGGTGGGGCGACCACGTTTCGGCGGTGCGACAATCGCCTGATGCCCGCAGGTGAGCCGCTCGCCGCGCGAATGCGGCCACGCGACCTCGACGAGTTCGTCGGCCAGCCGCACATCGTCGGCGCGGGCCGGGTCCTCCGAAAGGCGATGGATGCCGGGCAGCTGCCGTCGATGATCCTCTGGGGCCCGCCGGGCACGGGCAAGACGACGCTCGCGGCGATCGGCGCGAAGCACGCGAAGGCGCGCTTCGTCGCGATCTCGGCCGTCTCATCCGGGGTCCAGGAGCTCCGCAAGCTGATCGACGAGGCGCGGAAGCTGCGCCAGCTGACGGATCAGCGGACCGTCCTGTTCATCGACGAGATCCATCGCTTCAACAAAGCGCAGCAGGACGTCGTCCTGCCGTACGTCGAAAACGGCGACGTTGTCCTCCTCGGCGCGACGACGGAGAACCCGTCGTTCGAGGTGAACTCCGCGTTGCTGTCGCGCTCGCGCGTCATCACGCTCAAGCCGCTCACCGAGGACGAGGTCCGCATGATCGTGCGTCGCGCGCTCTCGGACGAGCGCGGTCTCGGCGGCAAGGTTTCGCTGGCGAACGACGCCGAGGACGCACTCGTCGCGGTGAGCAACGGAGACGCGCGCGTCGCGCTGAACGCGCTCGAGCTCGCTGCTGACGCGGCTACCGCAGGGCCGGACGGCATGCGCTCCGTCGGCCTCGAGGAGATCCGCGAGGCCCTCCAGCGCCGATCGCTCCTCTACGACCGCGCCGGGGACCAGCACTACGACACGATCTCCGCCTTCATCAAGAGCGTGCGCGGGTCGGACCCAGACGCGTCGCTGTACTGGCTGATGCGCATGATCGACGCCGGCGAGGATCCGATGTTCATTGCCCGGCGGATCGTGATCCTCGCCGGCGAGGACGTCGGGCTTGCCGACCCGCAGGCACTCGTGATCGCCAGCGCCGCCCAACAGGCGACCCACCTGATCGGCTATCCCGAGGCCTATTACCCGCTCGCCGAAGCGACCGTCTATCTCGCGCTCGCGCCGAAGTCGGACTCCTTAAAACGCGGCCTGGGCGAGCTGCAGCGCGATCTCGCTGAGACGCGCGCGGATCCGGTTCCGCTCCATCTGCGGAACGCGCCGACGCGACTCATGGCCGAGCTCGGCTACGGACAGGGCTACCGGTACGCGCACGACTACGAGGGGCACGTCGCGCCCGACGAGACTTACCTCCCGGACTCGCTCGCCGGCCGCCGGTACTACGTCCCGACCGAGTTGGGCGCCGAGGCGGATCTGCGGGCCCGGCTCGAGGCGCTCAGGCGAAGCGTGCGGCGAGGAGGCCCAGCTCGAACAGGAGATACATCGGAATCGCGACCAGGGTCTGATTGATCGGATCCGGCGTCGGGGTGATGAACGCCGCGACGACCACGACGATCAAGACGACGAAACGTCGCTGCTTCGTGAGCCATGGTCGCTGCACGACGTTCACCTTCACGAGGGCGTAGATGATCACCGGGACCTCGAACACGACGCCCATGGCGAGGATGAAGATCGTGACGAACGACAGATAGTCCGATGCCCGGAGCTGGTTCTCGATGACCGGGCTCGCGAAGTTGATCAGGAACTTGATCGCGTTCGGCAGCAGGACGAAGTAGCAAAAGGCCATCCCGAGAAGGAACAGGAAGATCACCGGGAGGCCCAGCAAGCGCACGAAGCGACGCTCTTTTGGGAGAAGCGCCGGATCCACGTACGCGTAGACCTGATAGAGGATGACCGGCATCGCGAGCGCGAAGCCGCTCATCAGGGCGACCTGAAAATATGTCGTGAAGCTCTCCGTCGGGCTGAACGAGACCAGATGATGCGGCGGATCGGTGCAGACATACGTCGGAATGAACTGGCAGTCGACCGGCACCAGCAGGAACCGGATGATCGGTGTGGCGAAGTAGAACGCGATGCCCGTCGTGATGACGAGCGCGACGGCGGCCCAGACGAGCCGGTCCCGGAGTTCGCCGAGGTGCTGGACGAGCGAGAGCTCCTTGTCGCGCGCCTCGGCGGTCATCCAGCGGGTCACGCTAGCAGTCCGCCGCACCTACAATTCAAGGCCTCGCCCCCGTAGCTCAGCGGATAGAGCGCAGGCCTCCGGAGCCTGAGACAGGCGTTCGATTCGCCTCGGGGGTACCGCATTCGATCGGATCTCGGCACACCGGCACGTGCGGGTCGCATCCCCCAACCGCACAGTCCTCCGAGTTATCGAGGCCCGGCTCTGCGTCGCTCACGCTGGGGCGCGGGAGGCCAAGGTGCTGGCGGGTAGCTGCTACGGGCACGCTTGCTGCAGATGCTCGCCCCCGACTAACGCGGAGGTGTTCGCATGGACCTAATGGGAATCCTCGGCTTCCTCGTCGTCGGGCTCATCGCCGGCGTGATCGCTCGGTTCCTCGTGCCGGGGCCCGACCCCATGGGCTGGGTCGGCACTCTGATCCTCGGAATCGTCGGCTCGTTCGTCGGCGGGACCCTTGCGGCGCTCGTCGTCGGCGGGACTGTCACTCTCTCGACCGCCGGGATCATCGGCTCGATCATCGGCGCGATCATCGTTCTGCTGATCTGGCGCGCGATGGGTGGCCGGCGCGGAGCCGTCGCCTGAGACCAAGCGACTGACTGACCGCGGCCCTAGTGCGCCGCGGTCTCCTCGTCCGCCGGCTCGAGCCGGATGACGCTGACCCAGAACCGGCCGAACCGGTCCTTTACCAGCCACTCCTCACCGTTCGGCGACGCGCGCACCAGCTCGCCGACCCGGCGATCGGGGCCGAAGCGCACCTTCATTCCGGAGCGGAGCTCGAGCGGCGGCCTGTTCCTCATGAGCGGCTCGGAACGATAGAGCCCATGAGCGACGCTTCGTCCAGCCGTCGCACGTATTCACCGAACATCGGCTCGACGAAGTCGTAGCGTCCGCGGCCCAAACGGACGACGAGCCCGCGGTCGGCGAGCCCCGCGAGTGCCCGAAGCACCTCGGGCCGCGGGACCGGTCCACCCTCGGCATCGGCCGCGTAGAGGACCGCACGGTGCGCGATCCGCTTGGCGACCTGCTGGAGATACTTGTGCGATCCGAGCTCAGACCAGTGCAGCGCGAACGGGCGCTCGAGCTCGCGCATCGCCTGCTCGTAG
>VBFI01000166.1 GCA_005889275.1 Chloroflexota bacterium
GGCGAGGTCGATCGCCGTGACCGTCGCGTCCAGGTTCACCTGCCTCGTGACGTCCGCGTCGAGCTCGCCAAGCGGGTCGTTCGACATCGCCGCGAGCTGGATGACCGCGTCGCAGCGGTCGATCGCGTGGCGAAGCGCGCGGGTGTCGCGAAGATCCGCGATCGTCTGGCTCGCGATGGCCGGCAGCGAGTGCGTGGCGA
>VBFI01000167.1 GCA_005889275.1 Chloroflexota bacterium
GAGGAGATAGCAGACGGTCGCACCTTCGGTAGTCGCGTAGCCGTGGGCGACGCCTGGCGGGATGAAGACGCTCCCGGTGCCATCGAGCCAGAGCTCGTCCGCTGTGAGCTCGGTGCTCCGCAGGTCGACGAGCGCGAGGAAGATGCGGCCCGCGGCGACGTAGCAGAGGTCGGCCTGGCGAAGGTGGTAATGCATGCCCCGGAGCGCGCCGGGGTTCGACGCGGTCACGAGGACCTGACGCACCTCCATCGGCTGCACCGAGCCGCGCCAGAGCTCGCGCAGGGTGCCGCGGGCGTCGGCGTGCGGTTCGAGCGTCCGGCGCTCGACTCCGGGGATGGCGGCCATCAGTCGAATACCGCCACCGCGGGCACCGGCCGGATGTAGCTGCCGCGGTACCCCGCGGCGCGGCTTCGCTGCACGATCTCGCGCTCGAAGTTCCACGCGAGCAGCAGCAGGTGATCGACCGCGCCGTGCGCGAGCTCGTTCGGGCCGACGATCTTCATGTGCGCGCCAGGTGTGTAGAGCCCCCATTTCTTCGGGTTGTCGTCCACGACGACGGGGACCGCCTCCGCGGTCGTCCCCGAGAAGTTCATCAGGGTGTTCCCTTTCGCGCTCGCCCCGTACGCCCAGATGCGCCGTCCCTCGGAGCGGAACCGCTCGATGAGATCCGAAAGCTGCGCCATGTTCGCCCGGACGCGCTCGCCGAACCCGAGGTACACGTCGGTGTTGGTGATCCCGAACTCGCGTTCGTGGTCGAGCATCGCGATCATCCGGTCGCTCGGCGTCCGCTCGCCGACACGGCACGCGAACACGCGGATCGTCCCCCCGTGGATCTCCGCGAAGCGCTCGACGTCGAAGATCACCAGACCGTGCATGCGCATGAGCTCGGCGAGCGGGTGCAGACCGAAGTACGAGAGATGCTCGTGATAGGCGGTGTCGAATTCGTTCCGCCGGATGAAGTCGAGGACGTAGGGGACTTCGATCACCAGGATCCCCTGCGGAGCGAGCGCGAGCCCGACCGCCTGGATGAACTCGTGCACGTCGTCGACATGCGCGAGCACGTTCGTCGCGGTCACGACGCGCGGACGGCCGTGTCGCGCGACGGCGTCGCGCGCGACCGCGGGACTCCAGTACTCCGGGATCGTGGGGATGCCGCGAGCGGTTGCTTCGGTGGCGAGGTTCCGGGCCGGATCGACGCCGAAGACGCGCATTCCGAGCCCGCTGAAGCAGCTCAGAAGCAGCCCGTCGTTGCTCGCGATGTCGAGCGCCCAGTCGCCGGCGGCGGCGCCGCCGACGCGCATGGCCGTCGCGGCGAGCTCGGCGCAGTGATCGCGAAACGTCTGCGTCGTCGAGCTGACGTACAGATAGTTGCGGAACATGAGGTCGCGGTCCACGACCCGCGTGAGCTGGGATAGCCCGCAGGCGTCGCAGATCTGAAGCGCGAGCTCGGCGACCGGCTCGGGCTTGGCGAGCTGTTCCGGGCTGAGGTAGGAATTCGCGAGTGGCGTGACGCCGAGATCGAGGTAGCGGACGAGACCGGTCCCGCCGCAGACGCGGCAGCGGCCGTGGACCTTGGCCACCCCCACCTCGGAGCGGTCCGTTTTCATCCGCTCGAACACTAGGAGATGGCACCTTGGGCGCCGTTGCGGGCGGGGATCATCGCCGGTGAGGAAGGGGTTTCGCTAGCGCGCGGCGGCCTCTGCGCGCTTCTCGATACCGATCGCCCGGTCGCGATCCTGCTTTGACAAGAGCCGTTTGCGGATGCGGAACGACTTCGGGGTGACCTCCAAGAGCTCGTCGTCGGCGAGGAATTCGATCGCATCGTCGAGCGAGAGATCGCGGATCCCGTCGAGCCGCACGGCGATGTCCGACGTGCTGCTCCGCATGTTCGTAAGGTGCTTCTTGCGCACAACGTTCACCTCGAGGTCGCGCTCCCGGATGTGCTGGCCGACGACCATGCCTTCGTAGACCTCGACGCCGGGATTCAGGAAGAGCTGTCCGCGCTCCTGCGCGGCGTTCAGCCCGAACGTCGTCGTCGTGCCGTTCTCCCACGCGATCAGCGACCCGAGCTCGCGCGTGGCGATCGCTCCCGCGAGCGGTCCATAGCCTTCGGTGAGCGTATTCATGACCCCGCGGCCGCGGGTCGCCGTGAGGAACGCCTGGCGGAAGCCCAGGAGGCCACGCGTCGGGATCCGGTACACGCAATGGACCATCCCGTCCTCTCGGTACTTCATGTCCTTGAGCGTCGCGCGGCGTCGCCCGGCGAGCTCGACGACCGCGCCGAGCTCCTCCTGCGCGACCTCGATCTCGAGCTGTTCGTACGGCTCGTGGGTCTCGCCGTTGACCTCTTTCAGGATGACCTCGGGCCGCGAGACCTGGAACTCGTAGCCCTCGCGCCGCATCGTCTCGATGAGGATCGCCAGGTGCAGCTCGCCCCGTCCGCTCACGACGAAGGTGTCGGCCGAGTCGGTCTCCGCGACGCGGAGCGCGACATCGCGCTCGAGCTCGCCGACGAGCCGTTCGCGGAGCTTTCGGCTCGTCACGAACTTGCCCTCACGTCCGGCGAACGGCGAGTTGTTCACGCTGAAGCTCATGCGGAGGGTCGGCTCCTCGACGCGGATCGGCGGGAGCGCGCGTGGCTCGGCGGCGTCGGCGATGGTGTCGCCGATCCCAGCGTCGACGCCTGCCACGGCGACGATGTCGCCCGCCGCCGCCTCCTCGACCTCGTCGCGCGCGAGACCCTGGAACGTGAAGAGCTGCGTCACCTTCGCCGGTGAGACAGCACCCTGGTGATCGATACGGACGACGTTCTGACCCATGCGCAGCTTCCCGGTCTGCAGCCGGCCGACCGCGATCCGACCGATGTAGTCGTCGTACGTCGTGGTGGTCACGAGCAGCTGCGTTGGCGCGTCGGCGTCGACGTCCGGGCCGGGGATCCGATCGATGATCGCGTCGAAGAGCGGCTCGAGTGTCGTTCCCTCGTGCCGGTGATCGGCGCTCGCGGTGCCCAGGATGGCGTTCGTGTAGAGGGTGGGGAACTCGGCCTGCTCCTCGGTCGCGCCGAGGTCGAGGAACAGATCGAATGTCTCATTGAGGACGTGATTCGGCCGCGCATGCGGGCGGTCGATCTTGTTCACCACGAGGATCGCGCGGTGCCCGCGACGGAGCGCCTGCCGGAGCACGAACTTCGTCTGCGGCATCGGGCCGTCGACGGCGTCGACGAGGAGAAGCACGCCGTCGACCATGTTCATGATCCGCTCGACCTCGCCCCCGAAGTCGGCATGACCCGGCGTGTCGACGATGTTGATCTTCACGCCGCGATACATCACCGCGGTGTTCTTCGCCATGATCGTGATGCCCCGCTCACGCTCGAGCGCGTTCGAGTCCATCACCCGCTCGGCAACCTGCTGGTTCTCGCGAAAGATGCGGCTCTGACGCAGCATCGCGTCGACCAGGGTCGTCTTCCCGTGGTCGACGTGCGCGATGATCGCGATGTTCCGGATGTCGCTTCGCGTCGTCATCGACACAAGCATGACATCCGCTTCACGTAGCCTTCAGGCCGATGCGGCTCGCCGTCGTGCTCGGGCTCGTCGCGTTCGCGGTCTACCTCGGCTCGTTCCGCACGATCCAGAGCATCGACTCGAACACGAACGCGCTCCTCGCGTACAGCCTCGTCCGCGACCATGACGCGTACCTCGACGAGTACAGCGCCGATCGCGCGCGGATCTCGTACTGGTCGTTCCCGGTCGGAGGTCATGAGGTCGCGCCATACCCGCCGGGGGCCGCGCTCCTCGCGACGCCGGTCGTCGCCTTGGGCGCCCTCGCCGGGATCGTGCCGCCGCAGGCCGCCGCGATCACGATCGTGGCAAAGGCGGCTGGCGCGCTGGCGGCCGCCGGCTCGGTCGTATTCGTCTTTCTGCTCGCGGCCCGGACCGCCGGCCGGCGTCTCGGACTGGTCGTCGCCGCGCTGTACGCGTTCGGAACGGTGACGTGGCCGATCTCGGGAGGCGCGCTCTGGCAGCACGGCCCGGCGCAGCTCTTCCTTTCTATGGGGCTGCTCTGGCTCCATCCTGCGACGCCGCCTCGATGGCGGGCGCGTTCGGGTCTCGCGTTCGGTCTCGCCACGATCTGCCGGCTGACCGACGGCGCCTTCGCCCTCGCCGCGTTCGCGTACGTCGTGCTCACGCGTCGGCGCCTGCTGTCGCGCTTCGTCTGGTGGGCGATCCCCTCGGCGCTGCTGCTCCTCGGCTACGACTGGGCCGTCCTTGGCGATCCGCTCGACCTGCGATATCTCGCGTTCAACTTCGCCAAGGACGGCGGCGACAAGAACCTGCTGCTCGGGCTCGCGGGCAACCTCTTCGCGCCCGATCGCGGGCTCTTCGTTTATTCGCCGTTCCTGCTTTTCGCGGCCTACGAGCTCGTTCGCCGTGCCGGTCGCCGAGACCGCCTCGCCGCATACCTGCGGCCGCAGCTCCTCGCGGCGGTCGCCCTGCTCACGCTGTACGCGGCCAGCGTGGACTGGTGGGGCGGTTACGGCTATGGCAACCGTTATCTCGCCGACGCCCTGCCGCTGCTTTCACTCGGACTCGCGCTTTGGCTCCGGCGCTCGTGGCGGCACCTCTGGGCGCGGGCGGCACTCGCGGTCACGGGTGCCACCTCGGTCTTCGTTTTCGCGCTCGGTGCGCTCGTCTACGACTGGGCCGGCTGGTCATGGGAAACCCGGCGCGCGGTGCCGCAGGCCGCGCTCCAATGGACGCTCGACCCGGCGCAGATCCTGTATACGGCGGCGAACGCGCGGTTCGATGGGGTCACGATGGTGTCGGTCACGCTCGCAGCCGCCGCGGGTCTCTTCCTGGTCCGCCTCTGGATGGTGAGCGGACCAAAGCGGCCCGCCGCACGCGGCGAGCGCCGCGCTGGAGCGCTCCGCCCCGCCTGAGCGGCGTCGGTCAGGCCGGCTCGCGCACCTGTAGCTCGATCGCGAAGAGGAAGAGCGACGAGAACATCGTCTGCAGCCCGAGCAGCATCGCGACCAACGCGAAGAGCGCCGGGCGCACCGCGTTCAGCGGGCCGAAGCCCGAGGCGGCCCACTCCGTCGCGATCCAAAAGTCGACGATGAAGCCGAGGACGAAGAGGAGCGCCCCCGCGGCGAGCCCGCGCTCGAGGCTGAATACCGCCCGAAGCGCGCGGAGCGTGCGATCCATCGGCTGGAGCCGGAGCGTCACGGCGAGCGTCTTCGCGTAGAGCCCGATCGCGAGCACCTGGAATCCGATGAGCGTGAGGAGCGCGCCGAGGACCATGACGTGGATGTCGAAGAGCCGGCCGAGCACGATCACCGGCCCCGGCAGGAGCGCGACGAGGAGCACGAGGCCGATGAGCAGGAGCGCGAGACCCGGCACGAGGAAAAGGTGCGTCGGGCTGTAGAGCATGAGGAAGCGCAGATGGCGCCACCCGTCCGGGACGGTGCGCAGCTTCGACTTCCCTCCGCGCATGCGGTAGTTCACGGGGACCTCGCCGATGCGCAGACGCGCGCGCGCCGCGTTCACGACCATCTCGCTCGCGAACTCCATCCCCGGCATGCGCAGACGCAGCTCAGGCAGCACGTCGCGGCGGAACGCGCGCATCCCGCAGTGCGCGTCCTCGATGCCGGTCCGATACAGCAGATTGAGCAGCCCGGACAGGATCGGGCTTCCGATGTGTCGGTGCGTCCATGGCATCGCGCCCGGCTCGATGCGTCCTTTGAAGCGCGAGCCCATCACCAGATCGTCGCCGTCACGGATGCGGTCGAGGAAGCCGGGGAGCGCGGAGAAGTCATACGAGCCGTCCGCGTCGGCCATCACGATGACCTCGCCCTCGGCCTCGGCGAATCCACGCATGTAAGCCGACCCGTATCCGCGGCGGCGCTCGTTGATCACGCGCGCACCCGCGGCGATCGCTGCCTCCGCTGACCCGTCGGTCGAGCCGTTGTCGACCACGATCACTTCGCCCGCGACTCCGGCTTCGTCCATCGCACGTTTGGCTTCGCGGACCACCGAGGCGACGCTATCGACCTCATTGAGGCACGGCAGAACGACAGAGACTCCCTCGCTCACGAGCGCGAGGCTACCAGCGGTTACGCAGCGGAAACCTCCGCGCGGTCGCCCGCCGCGCGCGCCCACCACAGCGCGCCGACGATCAGCGCGAAAATGAGGAGGGGAGCGATCGCGCTGAAGGTCTCCCGCGAGCGCGCGATCGCGACCGCATAGAGCACCGGCGAGAGAAAGAGCAAGACCCCCGTACCCACGCCGAGAACGACGATCGCCGCCCGCTCGGAGCGCTTCGTGACGGCCGCGGCCGCGATCACCAGCGGGGCGAGCAAGAGGTAGTGGTCGTACGCCCACTCGTAGGGGGCGAAGGCCAGTGAGAGGCTGAGCCAGCCTGCGCGCCAGGCGTCCGAGCCGCGCGGCAGCGGCAGCACCAAGAGGACGCCGACCGCGGCGAGCGCGACGGCGACCGCGATCCCCGCGCCGCCGAGCAGGTCGCGCAGGAGTGAGTACAGAGTCGCCGGCTGCGCGAGCCTTCCGGCCGGCACCGCGGAAAGCCACGCCGACCACCACCATGGCATCGCCAGCGTCGAGAGCAGCGCGATCGCCGCCGCCCCAGCGAACCAGTAAAGGGCGACGCGGCGTGTCGCCAGCAGCGCGATTGGGGCGGCCAGGAAGAGCTGCGGCTTCGCGAGGAGCGCGAGCAGCGCGGCCGCCCCGCGGAGCGCGTGCCCGTTCCGGATCGCGATCGTTCCGGCGAAGAGCGCCGCGAGCAGCGCGAAGCCCCATTGTCCGAGGACGAACTGGTGGTAGGCGGGCGTCGAGATCGTGGCCGCGAGGCCTGTCAACGCATGCGCGAGCGGAGAGCGGGGGAGGAACGCGCGAAGCGCGGCGCGCGTCGCGACGAGCGCGAGCAACCAAGTCGCGATCGTCCACGACCAGCTCGCGACCTCGAGCGGCAGCCATGCGAGCGGGACCATCGCGAGCGCGACCCACGCGGGGTAGCCGTACACGCCCGAGTCTGGGAGCTGCGTTCCCAGGCGCTCGGCGAGCGCGGGGAAGCTCGTCCGGTCGTACGGATCGCTCCCGAGCGCGATCGCTCGGCCTCCGGACCAGATGCCCGAGAAATCGTTGCTGTGGACGAGCGCTGAGCGCTGCGCGAACGCACCGAACAGGACGAGGAAGGCGATGCCGCCAAGGACACATGCGAAGTACGCGACGTCGGCCGCGCGATCGCTACGCAAGCCCTCGTCCTTCACGCGTCTAAAGGCTAGAATCGAGGCTCACCCCGGGCAGATTGAGCAGTGTGGTGAGCTCCGCTGACTGTAGATCAGCCGCCTTTGGCTGTGGGGGTTCGATTCCCTCTCTGCCCACCGAGGCGCGGCCTTAATGAGAGGCATCCGACCAGACCACCTCAACCGGCGTCGTCGAAGAGAGCCTCGCGGAACAGCGTGTCCCCCGACCGGATGATCATCTGAACGGGTGGAAGAGGAAGCGCCAGCGCTGCCAATGAGAGCGTGCGCTGGATGAGCGTCACAAGACCCGTGGTCGCACGCTGCCGAGCACTCTTGTCCAGAAGCCACCACAGGAGCACGGCGAGGTGCACGAGGTAGAGGAGACGACCCAGCGGCCCGACGACGTCGGGTTTCGGCGCATCCCGCGCCGCCCCCACCGCCTCGTGAAAGACGCTCTGCACACGGCGGCGCGAGAAAGCCGTCCGCGGCGCGAACAGCCCGTCATCCGGGTCACCGATTAGCACGGGCACGAGTGCCGAGAGCGTCTGCCGGTGCGGAGCGAGCACCTCGAGGCTCGTCGTCAGAGCGAAGAGAAAGCGATCGCGCCATTTGCCCGGTCCCATCTTCGTGCTCCGTAGCGCGTACTCCGCCGAGAGCTCGTCGTAGAGCGCGAGCACCACAGAGCGCTTGCTCGGAAAGTACCGGTAGAGCAGACCGACGCTGACGCCGGCCGCGTCGGCCACCGCGCGCAGCGTGGTGTTCTCGTAGCCGCGTTCCGTCATCAG
>VBFI01000168.1 GCA_005889275.1 Chloroflexota bacterium
TGCGATCCTGCCAGGAGTCACGCACTACGTGATGGGCGGCAATCCCGCGCTGTCTGAAGTGGTCATGCCATTCCTCGAAGGGCCGACTAAGGCTGCTCAGACCGGTCGTCGCGACATGGAACAGCGGATCCCCTGATGCGACTCGCGCGCCGTCCTTCGCGATCAGCTCGGTCGTGGTCACGAGCGCACCCGGCCGCTAGATCATCCGCACGTCCGACGAGCTGACGCTGATGTAGGGAAGGAACGGCAGGGCTCGGTAGAGTTCCGCCGCGACGCTAGAGGCCGGCCAGAACCTTTTGCCCGTCAGGGCCCCGCACGAACTCGAGGAACGCCGTGATCGCCGGGCGGATCTTCGCGGGGTCCGTGTTGTAGATGAGGTAGAGCGGGCGGAGCATCGGGTACGTACCCGCCGCAATCGTCTCGCGCGACGCGGCGATTCCGTCGAGGCTGAGCAGGCGAATGGTCGTCGACCCGTACGCCTGGGTGCTTAGGCTGACCATTCCGATCGCGTCCTTTGAGGAGCCGACCACGGTTATCGACTCGTCGGCGCTTTGGACCTGGGTCACGTTTTTCCCGTACATCGGGGTCTTTCCGGCGAAGAGGTAGGACTCCACCGTCGACCGCACCGCCGAGCCCGGCTCGCGCAGCGCGAGGCGGATCGGGCCAGGATCACCACCGACATCCTTCCAGTCGGCGGTCTCTCCCGTGAAGATCTTCACGAGCTGTGGCTGAAGCAGCGAGCGCACTTTGTTTTGCGCGTTGACCACGAAGCCGGTCCCGGTGCGGCCGATCGAAAGCGTCATCACCCGTCCGATCTCGGCGGGCCGCAGCTCGCGGCTGATGAATCCGAGATCGGCGTCGCCCGCGCTCGTGAGCCGAATGCTCGCGTCGGAACCGACGTCCTCGAAGCCTTGCCACTTCACACCCGGGTGCTGCGCGCTGAACGCGGACGTCAGCGCGGTGACCGCGGCAAGGGCGCCGCCGCCGCCGCGAAGGATGTAGGTGCCGGCGAGCGGATCAGGCGTCCGGACCGCGGGCGTTGCGGGCTGGCACCCGCAGAGCAGTGCGAGGGCGACGACGATCGCTGCAAATGCTCCTCGTCCGAACATCGCGCGCCGAACCTAAACCGTTCAGCCGTCCCATACATCGGCAGAACGGCCTAGTGCAAATTGCGCATCACTCGGTGAACGGGCTCCGGCGGAAGCGCGAACGCGATCTGATACGGGACAGACGCTCGTCCTTCATCAGGGCTCGGTGGTGCCTTCAATGGGCCAGCGTCAGGCGTGGCCCCGTTTTTCGTAACCGATGAGTTCGTCGGTGTTGCCTGACAAACGCGCGGAATACTCGCGCGTCAAGGTAGTCGCTGCGCCCAAGGAATGTCCGGGGTGCGCACTCTACGATGATCCGAGAAGCGATGGAAGGCGTCCGTATGAGTCCGCGGCGAATCGGCCCCGCGCTCGCGAGCATCGCCGCATTGATGATCGCGTGCGGTGGGGCGCCCAGCGCCGGCACCGGCAGCAGCGCGGCGCCAAGCGCATCCACGCCGCCAAGCGCGCCGGCGCAGACCGCGACTGCGCAGACCGCGACTGCGCAGCCCTCGGCCGCTCCTTCCGCGGCGCCGCAGAGCGCCTACCTCGACGATCGCAGCAGCCCAGAACAGCTCATCCGCTCGTACTACGACGCGATCGCCCGCCACCAGTACCTCCGCGCATACGGCTACTGGGAAACGAGCAGCACCCTCCCGACCTACGACGCCTTCGCGAAGGGATTCGCCGACACGAGCACGGCCCAGGTCGAGCTCGGGACCGTCGGCGGCGGGGCGGGAGCGGGGCAGCTCTACTGGAGCGTTCCCGCGGCGGTCTTCTCGACGACCGGCGCCGGGACGCAGAGCTTCGTCGGGTGCTACACGCTCCATCTCGCGCGGCCGGAGATTCAGACGGCGCCGCCTTTCCGAGGGATCGCGATCCAGGTCGGGCAGCTGAGCGCTGTCGCGACGCCTGCCGCGGCACGCGCTGGCCTCACGAGTGCGTGCGGCACCGCGACTGCCACGCCGCTTCCCTGGGGCGCACCTGGGACCGGGATCGACGCGACCCGCTACATCGATGACCGTAGCGCCGGCGAAGAAGAGATCCGCTCCTACTACAACGCGGTCAATCGCAAGGAATACTCGCGGGCGTACTCGTACTGGGAGCCGGGCGCGCCGGGGCTTTCAGCCTTCGGGACATTCGCTGACGGTTACGCGAACACCAAGTCGGTCACGCTCGCGACGAAGCCGGGCACGAGCGATGCCGGCGCCGGCCAGCTCTACTACAGCGTGCCCGCCGTCATCACCGCGTCCAACGTCGACGGCAGCACGACGATCTTCGCGGGTTGCTACAAGCTCCACCTCGGGAGTCCGAACGCGCAAGCTACGCCACCGTTCCAGCCGCTCGGCATCCAGTCCGCGAAGGTGACGCAGGCCGCCTCGGGCGCGAACGCGAACGACCTACTGAACACGGCATGTCAGTGATCTGATGTCGCTACAGGGTCGCGACTGCGCCCGTCCTGGCTAGTGCCGGCGGAGCCATTCGAGCCGCTCCGGCGTGCGACCAAACGACTCGCCGACGAGCGGCGCGAGAGAACCCCACGCGGCAATCGCCAGGACGACGAGCGGCTGGAGGGCCGCAACGGCTTCGCGGTCGTACGGCCCATAGGCCGCGAGTGCCTCTCGCATTTCCTGCTCAAGCTCACCAAAGACCGACCACCGATGGATCATGCACGCGATGTCCCATTCCCTAGGACCGAAGCAGGCTTCGTCGAAGTCCTGCCAGACGCCATCGCCGAGCACATTCCCAAAATGTGCGTCGCCGTGGATCGGTTGCGACGCAAGCGGCGGAGGAGCGAGGCGTGCCGCCGCATCGCGGAGGATCGTCGCGGGCGCGGCCCCGACGAGGTCGGCGATACGGAGCGCCTCCGGTCGCGGATCGAAGCTGCGCAGCGCGCCGCGATATCGCGCCGCTTCCTCGTGTAGAGCGCGGAGTGCAGCTCCGGCCTCTTTGGGCGAGGCGGACCGTCCTGGTCGATAGGCCCAGAACGTGACGTAGCGGCCGCCTTCGACGTGCGGGCCCGGGGGAATCAGATCCGAGGGCGGCACGGCAAGCGCCCCGAGAGCCTTGGCGAACGCGACCGCACCGGCCAGAGGCTCCGTCGAGCGCACCAGGTGCGCGAGCCTCGTCACCCTCGCGACGGCCGGCGCCGGGCGAAGGTGGATGAGCACGTTCATACCCTGCCCGAGCTCTACTCCCTCATCGAAAACAAGACCGAGCCGGCGGGCGAGGGACTCGGCAAGTTCCGTTTCCCGGGAGGAGCGCGTCAAGCAAAGCGTCCGAGCCCGCGACGAACGAGGACCGCGAAGGTCGGCCAGAGGCCATGGCGCAGCGCGAGCACGATGAGGATGAAGATCGCGCCGGTCACGACCCCAGGCGCATCGCGGAAGAGGTCTGAGGTCGAGAGGAAGTCGCGGAGCATCAAGAACACCCCAGCACCAACCACGCCGCCCCAGAGCGTCCCGAGGCCGCCGAGGACCGTCATGAGCACGACCTGGCCGGAGGTGGTCCAGTGCAGCATCTCGAGTGAGGCGAAGTGTTCGCCCAGCGTGTAAACGGACCCGGCCAGCCCCGCGAGTCCGGCCGAGAGAATGAATGCGATGTGCTTGTAGCGCGCCGTGTCGTAACCGAGCGCCTGCGCGCGCGCCTCGTTGTCGCGGATCGACACGAGGACATGCCCGAAGGGCGAGTGGACGATCCGGTACGCCGCGAAGTAGCCGAAGAGCACCAGCGGCAGGGCCGCGTAATAGAAGGAGAGCGAGGGGCCGAGGGAGAGCCCAGGGAACGTGCGCGAGACGCCCTGAAGTCCGTTCTCGCCACCGGTGATCGGCCGCAGCTCGTTCGCCACGTAGTAGAGCATCTGGGCGAACGCGAGGGTGACCATCGTGAAGTAGATCCCCGTCCGGCGCAGCGAGAGGTAGCCGAGCGGCACGGCCAGGACAGCAGCGCCGAGGAGCCCGGCGAGCACCGCGAGGGGGAAGGGCGCGCCGAGGTCGCGCGCGACCATCCCCGCGACGTAGCCGGCGACGCCCCAGTACGCCGCGTGGCCGAACGAGAGCAGTCCGCCGAACCCGAGGAGGAGGTCGATGGCGACCGCGAACAGTCCCCAGACGAGGATCTCGAGCGCGAGCACCGGATAGATGAGCCGCGGCAGCGCAACTGCCGCGGCGACCGCGGCCGCGGCGACCACGGTGGCACGGATCGGGAGCCTCAACGGGTCTCGATCGAGCCGAAGAGACCGCTCGGCCGCACGAGCAGCAACACCGCCATGAGCGCGAACACGACGATGCCCTCGACGGCCGGATCGAAGATCGCGCCGACGCTGGACAAGACCCCGACGAGGAACCCGGCGACGATCGCACCGGCGATCGAGCCCATGCCCCCGATGACGACGACCGCGAAGGTGAGGATGATGAGCTCGGAGCCCATGAGCGGCGACACGTTGCGCATCGGCGCGGCAAGCACGCCGGCGAGCGCCGCAAGGCCGAGCCCGAAGCCGAACATCGGCGTGATCCAGCGATCGACGTCGACGCCGAGCGCCCGGGTGAGATCCGCGCGCTCCGTCGCCGCCCGTACGGCCATGCCCAGACGCGTCCGCTCGATGACGAACCAGACCGCGATCGACGCGACGAGGCAGAACGCGACCACGAACAGCCGGTACGTTGGATACGACACGGCCCCGAGCAACACTGTGCCGGAGAGCTCCGCGGGCGCGGAATAGGGCTGACCCTGCACGCCGAACCGCAGGCGCATCCCGTCCTGGATGACGAGGGTGAGGCCGAACGTGAAGAGGAAGCCGTAGAGCGGGTCGAGTCCCGCCAGGCGCCGCAGGAACACGCGCTCGAGGAACATCCCGGCCACGGCAATGACCAGAGGCGCGATGACGAGGGCCGGCCAGAAACCGACGCCGGCCTGCTGGAGCAGGAAGTACGCGATGAACGCGCCCAGCATGTAGAACGCGCCATGCGCGAAGTTGACGATCCGCATCATCCCGAAGATGACCGCGAGGCCCAGCGAGAGGAGCGCGTAGAAGCTCCCGTTCGCCAGGCCGTTGAAGAGCTGGACCGCGAGGTAGTCCATGGTGGGCGCGGCGCGCCCCGGAGCGGGGTCGCGCCGCGTCGTCCTCGTGTTACTTGGGCATGTTGCAGCCGGTCTCGGCGAGCGGCCGCGAGGCCTTGTCCGCGGAGATCGTGCTCACGATCTTCGAGTAGTCGAAGGCCTCCTTGGACTCCGCCTTCGACTTGACCTGGGCGAGGAAGGCGTCGTGCATGACCCAGTGGTCCTCGGGGCGGATCGTGCCGTTGTGGATGAAGAAGTCGTTGAACTTGTATCCCTCGAGCGCTTTGACGACGGCAAGGGCGTCATCAGACCCCGACCGGCGGATCGCCTCGAGGTACTGCATCGTCGCCGAGTAGTTCCCCGCGTGCGCGAACGTGGGCCGGATCTTCGTCTTCGCGAGGAACTTGTCGGCGAATGCCGTCGCGGCCGCGTCCTCGTTCCAGATCCAGGGCGTCGTGTACTGCACGCCGGCAAGCGCATCCAGGCCGAGGGCGGTGATGTCGGTATCGAACAGCAGGCCCACAGCGAGCTTCACGCCCTGATCGGCGAGCTTGAACTGGTTGTACTGCTTCACGACGTTCTGGAGGTCGCCACCCGCCTGCATCGCGCCAAGGATCTGCGGCTTCAGCTGTCCGGCTTTCAGCAGCAGGCTGGAGAAGTCACCGGTCTGGTTCGGGAACGGTGAGCCGTCGGACGCGATGACCGTGCCACCGCTCGCCGTGACCGCGGCGCTGAACGACTTGTTCATGTCCTGACCGAACGCGTAGTTCGGATAGATGATGTACCACTGCTTCCCGCCGGCGGCGACGACCGCGGTGCCGGTGCCCTGAGCAAGCATGTACGTGTCGTACGCGTAGTGGAACGTGTACTTGTTGCATGACGGACCGGTGAGGTCGGTCGTCGCGCCCGTGATATTGATGTACAGCTTCTTCTCGTCGTTCGCGACCTTGGCGATCGCGAGCGCGGCCGACGAGGTCGGCACGTCGAGGATGACGTCGGCGCTGCTCCGCTCGTAGAACTCCGTCGCCTTCGAGCTCGCGAGGGCCGGGTCGTTCTTGTGGTCGGCGGTGATGACCTCGATCGGGCCGCCGAGCGCGTTGTCCCCATACTTCGCCTTGAAGTCGGCGATCGCCATGTTCACCGCTTCGACGGCGTTCTTGCCGGAGAGGTCCGCGTAGACGCCCGATTGGTCGTTGATGACGCCGATGACGACCTTGCCGTCGGTGAGCGTCACCGCGGCGCTCGCCGCGGGGCCAGGGCCGGTCGTCGCGCCGCTACAGGCGGTCGCGGCGATCAAGGCGGCGAGCAGGAGCGCGAGCGAGCGTTGGATGCGCACGGTCTTCCCCCTTTACGCGCTATGTCTAGATCCCGAGATGCTGTAAGACCTCTGACTCGCGGGCGCGCACTTCGTCGTTCCCCAGCGTGGCGACGATAGTGCCCTGGCTCAGAAGATAGTGGCGGTCGGCGACCGCGGTCGCGAACCGAAGGTTCTGCTCGACCAGAAGAACGGTCCGGCCTTCGGCTTTCGCGTCGCGCAGGATCGCGGCGATCTGCTGCACAAGGATTGGGGCCAGCCCTTCGGTAGGCTCGTCGAGAAGCAGGAGACGCGAGCCCATCAGCAGCACCCGCGCGATCGCGAGCATCTGTCGCTCCCCGCCCGACAGCTTGCTTGCGTACTGGCCTCTCCGGGCGCGAAGGGCCGGGAACGCCGCGTAGACGCGCTCGACATCCCATGCGGAGTCGGCGGCTCTGGGTGGCAGGATCAGGTGCTCCTCCACCGTGAGCGTCGCGTAGATCCCCCGGTCGTCGGGGACATAGCCGAGGCCTGCGCGGGCGCGTTGAACCGGACCGAGCGCCCCGAGGTCGGCGTCGCCGAGCCGCACGCTGCCGCGCATCGAAGAGTGAAGGCCCATCACGCACCGGAGTGCGGTGGTCTTGCCCGCGCCATTGCGGCCCATGAGCGTGACCACCTCGCCCGCCGCGGCGCGGATGCTCACGTCGCGCAGGGCCTGTGCCTCGCCGTACCACGCGTCGAGACCGGAGACCTCAAGCATCGGCGGCTCCGAGGTACGCCGCGACGACGGCGGGATCAGCCCGGACGGTCTGGTACGGCCCTTCCGCGATGACCTTTCCCTGCTGTAGGACGATCACGTTATCCGCGAGCTGGCCGACCACGCCCATGTTGTGCTCCACGAGCACGACGGTGCGACCGGCGCGGAGGCGGGCGATGAGCTCGATCGTCCGCCGGACGTCCTCGGCGCTCATCCCCGCGGTGGGCTCGTCCAGCAGAAGGAGCCTCGGCTCGAGCGCGAGCGCCAATGCGAGCTCGAGCGCCCGCTTCTGACCGTACGGAAGGTGCCGGACGGGCTGTCCAGCGACGCCGGCGAGCCCGACTTCCTCGAGCAGCGCGCGCGCGCGCGCGTGGAAGCGCCGCAGCGTCGTCTCGTCGCGCCAGAAACCAAAACCCAGGCTCGTCCGCGACTGGAGGGCGAGCGCGACATGCTCGATGGCGCTCAGCTCCTCGAAGAGGCTGGTGATCTGGAACGAGCGCGCAACCCCGCGCTTCGCGATCTGATGAGGACGCAGTCCAGTGACATCGACGCCGAAGAGAAGGATTCGACCGCTCGTCGGCACGAGGAAGCCGGTCAGGAGGTTGAAGAGGCTCGTCTTGCCCGCGCCGTTCGGCCCAACGAGGGCGTGGACCTTCCCCTCGCCCGACGCGGAGCCCAATACGGCTGCCAGAAGCAGGAGTCTATGGGGCCGGCCCGGCCAGTCGTCGGCACGGGACGCGACGGTCGGGGGACGCCGAGCCGCGAGGAGGTATTTCCGATGAAGACAACCCATCGCTGGGTCGACCCGTTCGCTGAGACGTCGGACGAGGAGTTTGATGCGCACGTCGACGAGCTGTTCGCTGCGCGGCCCGCGACCGTTTCGGTCTCTCTCCGGATCGCACCAGAGCTCTTGAGTCGCGTGAGGCGCCAGGCCGGCCGAGCGGGCGTGCCTTACCAGACCTTTGTGAAGGGTATCGTCGAGGCGGCCGTGTCCCGCCTGGAGCGAGGGAGCTTGGGATCGCGGCGATCCGGGCCCGTCGCAAGGCGGCGAAAGACGGCCAAGCGCTGACGTCCTGAGGTCCTGGGCGCGCCGCAAGCGACGCCGTCTCATGCCAGCCTATGGCCATGATCGCTCGGCGACTGCCGCAGCCGCGGCCCGAGATGGCGCAGCTCCAGCCGTACCGCACGCAGCGGCAGAGTGCCGACGTCCGGATCCAAGCGAACGAATGGCCGGAGCCCAATCCCGCGGGCCGGTACCTGAGCCCGGCCGAGCTCGACCGCGTTCTCCTGAATCGCTATCCCGGACGAGGTGACGAGCTCCGGAGCGTCCTGGCCGATCGCTGGGGCGTGCGCGCGGAGCAGCTCCTCCTCGGCAACGGCAGCAACGAGGTGCTCCTTCTGGTCTTCCTGGTCTTCGGCGGGCATGGGCGCACGACGCTCCTCTTCCAGCCGACCTATTCGATGCACGCGCGGCTCAGCGTCATCGCGGGCGGTCGCGTCGCGGACGAGCGCGTCGGCCTCCCGTACGACCTTCGCGCGGATCGCGCCCTCGATGCGGCTGCCCGTGCGAGCGCCGAGATCGTGGTGTTCACGTCGCCGAACAACCCGACCGGCAACACGATCGGCGACGACACGATCCTCGCCGTCGCCGAGCGCTATCCCGACACCCTGGTCGTGGTGGACGAGGCCTACGCGGACTTTGCTGGAACGACGCTCGCCCCGCACATCGACCGCCACCCGAACGTCGTCGTCGCGAGGACGTTCTCGAAGGCCCGAGCGGCCGCCGGTCTTCGGGTAGGCGTGCTCATCGCGCATCCTGAGCTCGCTGGTTACTTCGCCGCGGCACAGCTCCCGTACAACATGAGCGCCCTGACCCTCGCCGTCGCCACGCACATCGCCCGCGACGAGTCGGCGGTGGAGCGTCGTCTCGCGATCGCGAGAGCGGAGCGCGAGCGTGTGTACGAAGCGTTGCAGCGTGTCGACCCGATCGAAGTGTTCCCGTCGGTCACGAACTTCATCCTCATCCGCGTGCGCGACGGCGACTCAGCCGAGGCGCATGGGCGCTTCCTCGCGCAGAGCGTGCTCGTCCGCGACGTCTCGAGCTGGCCCGGCTGCGAGGGCTGCCTCCGCATCTCGATCGGCACCCCCGCGGAGAACGACCGGGTCATCGCGGCCCTGGAGACGGTGTTCGCTGCACCCGGCCGTCGCTAGCGCCATGGCGAGGCCGGCGATCCTCTTCGATCTCGATAACACGCTCGTCATGGAGGACGAGGCCACGTTTGCCGCGGTGCGCTCGACGTGCGAATTCGCGGCGAGCCGCGCCGGGGTCGACGCGGATCCGCTGGTGACCGCGGTGCCGCGTCTTGCCGCGAGCCTCTGGAAAGCCTCGCCGACGTCTCCGTACGCGGACACGATGGGGATCTGGTGGGGCGAGGGGCTCTGGGGAGATTTCCGCGGGGAGGCGCCGGAGCTGCGCGCCTTGGGCGATTTTGTGCCGACGTTCCGTCGAGAGGTCTGGGCCGGGGCGCTCGCAGCGGTTGGCGTGGCGGACGACGCGCTCGCGAACGAGCTCGTCGAGACGTACCGGACGGTCCGGCGCGCGCGAGAGCCGGTCGATGCGCAGGCCGAGCCCGTGCTTGCGCGGCTCGCCTTGGATCATCGGCTCGCGCTCGTGACCAACGGAGCACCCGACGTCCAGCGTGAGAAGCTCGCGGGCACGACGCTCGCGGGCTACTTCGGCGCGATTGTCATCTCGTGCGAGGTCGGTTTCGCGAAACCCGACCCGCGCATCTTCGAGATCGCGCTCGACCGCATCGGCGCGAGCGCCCCAGAGGCGGTCATGGTCGGCGACTCGCTGGCTCGCGATGTCGCGGGCGCGCGGGCCGCGGGCATTCGCGCGGTCTGGATCGATCGGCGCCTCTGGGCGGACGAGAAAGGGCCCACTCCGGACGCGCGGATCGAGACGCTCAGCGCGCTTCCCGCCGCGCTCGCCGCGCTGGGCCCTGTCGCCGTTTCTCCTCAAGACTTGCGCGAACCTCATCCGCCGTCAGCTCGAGATGGGTCGCGAGGACGAGCATCACGTACAGAAGGTCGGTGAGCTCGCTCAGAACTCGGTCGCGGCCCTCCCCACGGAGCGCCGCCGCCGTTTCGGCGGCTTCCTCGACGAGCTTCGTGGCGATCGCGTCCGCTCCACCCTCGAACAGCTCCGCCGAGTAGGAGCCCGCCGGAAGGTCGCGACGGCGCTGACGAAGGAGAGCCGCGAGCTCGGACAAGAAACGCCCGAGGTCAGGCGCGTTCACCGGGCCGAAGCAGGTCGCCTCGCCGGTGTGGCAGGCCGGGCCAGCGGGGTGCACCTTCACCAGAAGGGCGTCCGCATCGCAGTCGGGCGCAAGCTCGACGAGGTGCATCACGTTGCCGCTCGTCTCGCCCTTCTTCCAGAGGCGGCCGCGCGAGCGACTGTGGAAGTGCACCTCTTTGGTACGCAGGGTCGCATCGAGCGCTTCGCGGTCCATGTACGCGAGCATCAGCACCGCGCCGGTGGCGGCGTCCTGCACGATCGCCGGCACGAGGCCGCGCTCGTCGAAGGCGACCTCGGTCATGCGGCCTCCGCGCTCGGCCGCACATCGATCCCGTGCGCGGCGAGCTCCTCCTTGAGTAAGGCGACCGCGACCTCGGCGGAGTGGAAGATCGATGCGGCGAGGGCCGCCTCGGCGTCGGTGCGGGTGAAGAGATCGACGAAGTGCGCGAGCTCACCGGCGCCGCCCGAGGCGATGACCGGCACACGCACCACCTCGGCGACCCGCGCGGTGAGCTCGAGATCGAAGCCGTCGCGGGTGCCGTCGCGGTCCATCGAGGTGAGGAGGATCTCGCCCGCGCCGCGCTCGACGCCGCGACACGCCCACTCGACGGCGTCGAGCCCGGTCGGCGTGCGCCCACCATCGATGACGACCTCGTAGGAGCCATCGGCGCGGCGGCGCGCGTCGATGGCCAGGACCGCGGCTTGCGCACCGGCCCGTCGCGCGATCTCGCCGAGGAGCTCGGGCCGGCGCACGGCGGCGCTGTTTATGGCGACCTTGTCGGCCCCGGCGCGCAGGATCGCGGCCGCCTCGTCCACCGAATCGATCCCACCGCCCACGCAGAAGGGGATCGAGAGCGCCGCGGCGACGCGGGCGGCCAGATCGACCGTCGTCCGACGTCGTTCCGCGGAAGCGGTGATGTCCAGGAAGACGAGCTCGTCCGCGCCCTCATGGTCGTACCGCGCGGCGAGCCCGACGGGATCGCCGGCATCCCGCAGGTCGACGAACCGCGTGCCCTTCACCACGCGGCCGTCCTTCACGTCGAGGCAGGGGATGATCCGTTTGGCGAGCACCTCAGGCCGCCGCCGCGCGCACGAAACCAGTGAGCGCGCGAAGCCCCATCGCCCCGCTCTTCTCGGGATGGAACTGCAATCCGAGGAGCCCGTCGGCGCCGACGGCCGCGGCGAGCGGCGTCCCGTGCTCGACCGTCGCGACGACCGTGCCGGGATCCAGAGGCTCCGCGACGTACGAGTGCACGAAGTAGAGGTAGGCGGCATCGGGCAGCGCGGCGAGCCAGGGGTGCATTCGTCGCCGGCGCACGCGATTCCAACCGGTGTGCGGGACGCGCACGGGACCGGCGATCCGCCGCACCTGGCCCGCGAGGATCCCGAGCCCGGGTGTCGCGGTATCTTCCTCGCTCCCTTCGAAGAGAAGCTGCATCCCGACGCAGAGGCCGAGGAGCGGGATGCCCCGTTCGCGGACCGTCGCGATCGTGAGGTCGAGGCCGAACCGCCGCAGCTCGCGGGCGCAGTGGCCGAAGTTGCCGACACCGGGAAGGACGACCGCCCGCGCGGAGAGGGTCTCGGCCTCGGACCGCGTCACGCGCACGTCTGTCGCGCCGGCACGCCGCAGTCCGCGCTCAACGCTGGCGAGGTTGCCGACACCGTAGTCGAGGATCGCGATCATCCGATTCGTCCCTTCGAGCTGGGCACGCCGACGCGGCGTGGATCGCGGCGCGACGCGACATCGAGCGCTCTGCCGAGCGCCTTGAACGTCGCCTCGAGGAGGTGATGGGTGTTGCCGCCTCGCAGCTGCGACACGTGGATCGTGCAGCGCGCGCCCTGCGCGAAAGCGACGAAGAAGTCGGGAACGAGCGCTGAGTCGAACGCGCCCACGATGCGCGTCTTCGGCCGAAGGTCGTGTATGAAGTACGGGCGGCCGCCAAGGTCGAGCGAGACCGCGACCAGACATTCGTCCATCGGGATGGTGATGGACGCGTAGCGCGCGATGCCTTTCCGATCGCCGAGCGCTCCGTCGATGGCGCCGCCGAGGACGAGACCAAGGTCCTCGACGGTGTGGTGCTGGTCGACTTCGAGGTCGCCTTCCGCCTTCACCGTCAGATCGAAAAGGCCATGCACCGCCACGAGCTCGAGCATGTGGTCGAGGAACGGGAGCCCCGTCTGCACCGTCGCCTTGCCGGACCCGTCGAGCGCGAAGCGGACCTGGACGTCGGTCTCCTTCGTCCGCCGGGCGCGCCGCGCGCGTCGTGACTGCGCCACTAGACCCGCGCCTCCAGCGACGCGGCGTGATAGGCCATGCCCTCGTGCCGAGCCAATGCGGCGCCGGCCCGCGCCAGCCTGCCGACGCTGGCACGCATCTCGACCCGGCTTGTCCAGCGGACGAAATCGTCGACACGAAGCGCAGACGACCAGCGCGCGGTGCCGCCGGTGGGGAGCGCGTGGTTGGCGCCGGCGACGTAGTCGCCGAAGGCGACCGCGGACGGCGTGCCCACGAAGAGGGCGCCGGCATGCCGCACCTGGGCGGCAAGCGCCGCCGCGGCGCGACCGGCGAGGAGCACGTGCTCGGGCGCGGCCTCGTCGGCGGCGCCGATGGCCGCACGGAGATCGCGAGCGCGATAGAGCGAGACCGACCGCGAGCCCTCGAGCGCAGTCGCGACGCCGTGCAGGAGCGTCTCGTCGTCCGAGATGAGCGCGGCGAAGGCGCCCGCTCCATGCTCGGCCTGCGCTCGCAGATCGAGGGCCAGCAGGGCCGGATCGGCGTCATGCGAGGCGACCACCACGAGCTCGCTCGGCCCCTGGAGCGCGTCGATCCCGGCGTCGGCGGAGACGAGCCATTTCGCGGCGGCGGCGTAGGCGTTCCCCGGTCCGACGATCCGGTCGACCCGTGGCATGCTCCGCGTGCCGTAGGCGAGGACCGCGACCGCGGCCGCTCCGCCGGCGCGATAGAGCACGCTCGCGCCGACGAGCGTGAGCGCGTAGGCGAGCGCGGGGTCGAGCGAGCCATCGGCCGGCATCGGCGACGCGACGACCAGCTCCGGTACGCCCGCGACCTGCGCGGGGACACCGGTCATCAGCGCGGTCGAGGGATACGCGGACAGTCCGCGGGGGACGAGCGAGCCAATGCGATCGAGCGGACGCGGCACGAGCCGGACGTCCGCGCCGCGGTCGGACCGGCGGATCTCCCGCGGGCGCTGCCGCTCGTGGAACGCGCGGATGCGCGTGTACGCGCGGTCGATCGCGCCCCGGGTCTCGCGGGGGCATCGCTCCGCGGCGCGCCGGAAAGCAGGCGCGCGCACGACGAGATCACGCGGGCCGGCCTGCGGCCGGTCGAAGCGCCGCACGACGCGGAGTACCGCCGCGTCGCCCTCGCGCCGCACGCTCGCGACGACGCGTTCCGCCGCGCCGCGTTCGACGCGACCAAACGCGCCGCCGCGGCGCGCCCGAGCTATGTCCGCTGACAAGAGCGCGAGCGATCGGACCCTCACGGCCGCGCCGCCCACTCCGCGAGCCGGCTGACGAGCGGCTCGA
>VBFI01000057.1 GCA_005889275.1 Chloroflexota bacterium
CTCGAGGGCGATGTTCACGACACCGGCTCGCTCCGAGATGACGCCGCCGAGCGCGGCCAGCGCGATCGGCGTCGCGAGGCGAAGGGTCGCCGCGAGGACGCCGGCGCCGATGAGCTGCTCGATGGTCACGCGATCGCCTCGAGAGGCTTCGGACCGCGGCGCCGAGCGGCGAGGAGCCGCACGATCAGCTCCGCGGCGATCACGAAGAGGACCGTCGCCTCGATGACCGAGACGAGCTGGCTCGAGACGCCGGCGTTCGCCTGCATGATCGTGCCGCCGCGCGCGAAACCGCCGAACAGGAGTGCCGCGAGCACGATGCCGATCGGCGAGTTCTTCCCGAGGAGCGCGACGGCGATGGCGTCGAAGCCGTACCCGGAGGAGAACCCGTCGAACACGCGATGGAACACTCCCGAGACCTGGATCATCCCCGCGAGGCCCGCGAACCCGCCCGCGATGGCCATGGCGATGACCGTGCGCGACCGCGGATCGATGCCCGCCTGCGCCGCCGCCCGCGCTCCGAGGCCGACCGCGCGCAGCTCGTAGCCCAGCGGCGTCCGCCAGAGCAGGAACCAGAACACCACGACCGCCGCGACGGCGAGGAAGAGGCCCGCGTGGAGCCGCGTGAGCGGGACGAGCTCGTTCGGGATGATCACCGGGAGGACCGCTCCGTCGCCGATCGGCGCGGAGGCCGGCGTGCCGAGGGCGTTCGGCGCGGTCATCGGCCCGTTCTGCAGGAGCCAGTGCATCACGAAGACGACGATGTAGTTCTGCATGATCGTCGTGATCACCTCGTTCACGCCGCGCGCCGCTTTCAGATAGCCGGCGATCCCACCCCAAACGGCGCCCGCGCCGATCCCGGCGAGGAGCACCATCGGGAAGAGGAGCGGCCCGGGCAGCGAGCCGAAGCGTGCGCCGACCGCGCCCGCGGCGACGGCCCCGACGAGCAGCTGGCTCTCCGCGCCGATGTTGAAGAGTCCGCTCCGGAAGGCGACGGCGACGGCCAGTCCCGCAAGCACGAGCGGGATCGTCTGGATGAGCGTCTCGGTGATGTCGTACGGGCTGCCGAAGGCACCGCGAAACAGGTCGACGTACGCGGAGATCGGATCGTGGCCCGAAGCGAGGACGAAGAGCGCGCCGATCGCGAGCGCCACGACCACGGAAACGACAGGCACGGCTGGGCCGGTCGCCCACTGCGCGGTCGGTTGACGCACCGACGGGGCCGTCGACGGCCCCGTCGGTGTTGCTTGCGGTTCGCTCGCCAAGGAGCTTCTGCTCCTCGGCTACTTGACGGTCAGATCCGTCTTGGGCTTGATCGCGCCGCTCTTGATGTCCGCGAGCGCCTTGTCCGCCGCGGCCTTCGCGTCGGCTGGCACGACGCTGTCGAGCTTGCCGTAGCCGATGCCGTCGTTGGTCGCGTTGAACGAGTTGTCGCCGGCCTTGAAGGAACCATCCTTGACTGCTTTCGAGGTGTCGTACACGGCCTTGTCGACACGCTTGATCGCGCTCGTGATCACCGTGCCCGGCGCGACGTCGATCTGGTCCACGTCGACGCCGATGCCGTAGACGCCCTTCTCCTTCGCCGCGGCGATGTAGCCAAGGCCCGAGCCGCCGGCGACCTGGAAGAGGATGTCGCAGTTCTTGCTGATGTGGTTGAGCCCGACCTCTTTGCCCTTCTGCTGATCGACGAAGTCATTGCTGTACCCGTTGAGGATGGTCGTCGTCGGGCTGATGGTCTTGATCGCGTCCTGATAGCCCGCGATGTAGCGGTCGACCGGCGGGATGGGGATGCCGCCCATCGAGCAGACGGTGTTGTGCGTCGCCTTGCCGACCTTGTTCTTCGCCATCGTCGCCGCGATGACCCCGACGAGATAGCCGGCTTCCTGTTCCTTGAAGAACAGGTTGGCGACGTTGGGCAGGTTTGCCGTGTCGCCCTTGTCGTTCGCCGGTGCGCCGTCGATGATCGCGAACTTCACGTTCGGGAACTGCGTCGCGACCTTCCAAGCGGCGTTCTGCATCAGGAACCCGACCGCGATGACGAGGTCGTAGTTCTGCTGCGCGAACGTCGTGAGATTCGGCACGTAGTCCTCTTGCTTCTTCGATTCGATGACCGACGTCTGCAGGCTGAAGTCCTTCTCGGCGTTCAACCTGCCGGTGTTCGCCGCCTGATTGAAGCTCTTGTCGTTCAGACCGCCGACGTCCGTGACGAGCCCGATCTTGATCGCCTTCGCCGAGGCCGCGGGCGAACCGCCACCGGTGCCACTGCTCCCGCCACCGCACGCGGCGACGATCGTGGCCGCGAGCAGACCCAACGCGAGGACACGCTTCATGAACAGCTCCTCCTCACCTGCGCCGCGGCGGGGACGCCGCGTTTCGAACGACGACGATTCTAGGCGCGTCTCAGACGAGCACGCGCCAGAGGACGTAGCCAAGAAACACGACGTACAGGCTGCCGCCGAGCATGAGCGCGGACAGCGGCAGCGCGTTCTCCCTCGCCCGGAGGCGAAGCTGGACGAAGATGAGCAGGGCGCTCAGCAGGGCGAACACCGCCGCCACGGTTCCGAACTCTCCCAGCTGCCAGGGTGTGAGCAGCACGCCGATCGTGACCGGGAACGTCGATTGGAAGACCATCGCGCCCGCCACGTTCCCGAGCGCGATGACGTCCTTGCTGTCGCGCGTCCAGATGAGGCTGTTCGCGGCTTCCGGCAGCTCGGTCGCGAGCGGGGCCAGGATGAGCGACACGAGCAGCGTGTTGAAGCCCATCGCATGGGAGAAATCCTCGACGAACGTCGCGAAGAACCGCGCTCCGACCAGGATCGCGGCGAACGCGACGATCGTCTGCGCCAGCACGAGCCAGAGCGGGGGAGCGGTCTCCTTGAAATCGAGGCCGGTCCGCTCGAGGAGGCCCGCGAACGTGAGCTCGTCGAAGGCCTCGCGCTCCTCGAGCTCCTCCTCGATGTCCTCGGGGCTCCTGCGCGGCGCTCGCAGCACCAGGAACAGATAGACGAAGTAGGACGGGAGGAAGACCCAGCCGAGATAGCCCTTCAGGAAGTGCACCTCGGGCGGAAGCAGGGCGAGCCCGAGCGCGATCGTGTAGAGGATCAGGAAGAAGATCAGGTCGCGCGACGCGTGTCCGGCGTCCACGTGAAGCGTCACGCGCTTCCGCCGGACGCGAAAGACGAACGCGGTGACCCCGATGAGCAGCATGACGAGGGTTCCGAGCATGAACGGGGCGCCGAGGATCGCGCCCACCCCGATCTCGTCGGCGTCGGCGCTGTTCGTGAAGAGGATCGCCACGACCGGGATGAGCGTTTCGGGTGTCGCCGTTCCGAGCGCGGCGAGGATGCTGCCCGTGGCGCCCTCGCTGATCCGCAGCTTGATCCCCAGCCACTCGACCCCGTTCGTGAAGACCTCGGCGCCGACGAGGATCAGAACGAAGGCGCCGACGATGAACGCCGCGTCGATCGGGTTCACGGTGTGTTCGAGGCTAGGGGGCCGGCTTCGGCGCCGAGACGCCCGCGACGGTCGCGGCGCGGCGCGCCCGCAGCGTGCGGAAGAGCGGGATGAGCACGAGCACGAGGGCGGTCAGCATGAGGGCCGTCGAGAGTCCGCTGTTGAAGAAGTAGAGCGGACTCCCGTGCCCGGCGATGAGGGCCTTCCGCAGCTCGCGCTCCGTGGAGTCGCCGAGGACGAGGGCCACGACGAGCGGCGCGAGGGGGTACTTCATCTTGCGGAGCCAGTAGCCGATGACGCCGAACACGACCGTGATGAAGACGTCGAGCATGCTGTTGTTCAGCGAGTACGAGCCGATGATCGAGATGACCACGATGAACGGGGTGATGATCGCGTAGGGCACCCGCATGATCATCGCAAGGAGCGGCACCGCGAGCAGGCAGAGGATGAACGTGAGCAGGTGGCCCAGGTAGATGCTCGCGATGAGACCCCAGACGAAGTCGGGATGTTGGATGAAGAGCACGGGTCCCGGCTGCAGACCCCACACGAAGAGCCCGGCCATGATCACGGCCGACGTCGGTGATCCGGGGATTCCGAGCGTGATCATCGGAACGAGGGATGCGACACCGGCGGAGTCGGCGGCGGCCTGCGGGCCCATGATCCCCGAGATCTCGCCCTTCCCGAAGTTCTCCTTGTTCTTCGAGTACTGGCGGGCGAGTCCGTAGCCGAGGAAGGAGGCCGCGGTGGCGCCGTGCCCGGGAAGCACGCCGAAGAAGAAGCCGATGACCGCGTTGGACAGCACCAGGCGCAGGCGCTTGCGGAGCTCGACGAGCGCCTGGACCACGTCGCGCAGCCCGAGCCGCGCCGACAGGTTCTCCACGTAACCGATGCCTTGCTCCTCGGCCGAGGCGAGGATCTCGCCGATGCCGAAGAGCCCGATGGTCACCGGCACGAAGCTGATGCCCGAGAGCAGCGAGATGAATCCGAAGTTCAGGCGCTGCTCGCCGGTGATCGTGTCGAACCCGACCGCCGCGAGCAGCAGCCCGAGCGCGAGCATCGCGAGGCTCTTCATCGGCGCCTCGGCGCCCAGTCCGATGAGGGTCGCGAATGAGAGCACGAACACCGCGAAGAGCTCCGCGGGTCCGAATTGGAGCGCCTTCAGCGCGATCGGCAGCGCGAAGAACGTGAACAGGATCGTCGAGACGAGCGCGCCGAGGAAGGAGGACACGAACGAGCTCGCGAGCGCGAGACCGGGCCGGCCGAGGCGTTTGGCGAGGGGGAACCCGTCGAACAGCAGCACGACCGCCCACGGCTCCCCCGGGATGTTGAAGAGGATCGACGTGATGACGCCGCCGAAGAGCGCGCCCCAGTAGATCCCCGCGAGGAAGATGATCGCCGTGGTCGCGTCCGATCCGGGCAGCGACCCGTGAGCGATGAAGACCGTGACGGGCAGGAGGATCGCGACGCCGCTCGTGCCGCCGAGTCCGGGGAGCACGCCGATGACCAGACCGAGGACGACGGCGATGAAGAGCATCGCCATGTTGATCGGTTGGAGCGCGGTCGCGAAGCCGCCGGCGAGCTGCCCGAAGACCTCCATCGCTCAGAAGGGCAGGACGCCGAGATCGTAGAGAAAGCTCTTCGGAAGGTTGACGCGGAAGCCAAGCTCGAACGCGGCGTAGATGACGAGAGGGAACAGGACCAGGATCGCGGCCACCGACCAGATCTTGTAGCGCCCGATCCACCAGGCGAATCCCCCCATGTAGACCGCCGTCCCGATATAGAAGCCGAGCGGCGGGATGACCGTGTAGGTGAACTCCTCGGTCCGCCAGCCGACGCCGCCGATGAGCGTCGCGTAGAGCAGCATCGGGATGGCGAGCTTCAGCACGGCGAAGACGCTGTCCCGGCCGCTGAAGACACCCTCGGCGGCCTGCGGCGTCACGAGCGACCGATAGACGACGACGACCGCGGCGACGCCCATGATCGCCGCCGCCCAGAAGGGGTACCAGCGGGCGCCGACGTCGCCGGGCGCGGTTCCCGCCGACGGATTGAACGCGGCTCGCGAGTCGAACATGGCGACGGCGGCGATCAGGATGATCGCCGCCGCCGTTCCTACCTGGTAGGGCCGCACGCGCTGGTCGCTAGATCCACTTGAACTTGGTGGCGATGTCCTGGTGGATCTGCTGGTACTTCAGGATGAATTGACGGAACTCGAGCCCCGACTTGAAGTCAGGCTGCAACGCGTTCTTGTCCATGAAGTCCTTCCACTCCTGCGAGTCGTAGACCTTCTTGAACACGTCGATCCAGAACTGCTGCTGGCTCTGCGAGAGACCGGGGGGAGCCATGATCGCGCGCATGATGAAGTAATCGTCGATCGCGATGCCCTGCGACGTGCATGTCGCCAGGCCCGAGTACACGCCCGTCTTCGGGCTCTCGGGTGTGAATGCACAGAGCGGCTTGAGCTGTTTCGTGCTGCCCTGGTAGAGCGGGAGACCCTCGCTCGGGTTGTTCACCGTCGCGACGACGCCTCCCTGGTGACCCGCGAGCGCCGCCGCGACGGTCGCGCCCGAGGTCTGGCTCAGGTAGGTGAAGGGCTTCGTCTTCATCGTGTCCTCGATCCGACGGAAGAGCGCCTCGTCCTCCTGCTTCGCGCCGGTTCCGGCGACCGTCAGCGAATCCTTCTTCGCGGCGTCGACGAAGTCCTGCGCTGTCTTCCACGGGCTGTCGTTGTTGACCCAGAGGAAGAACGGGTCGAGGGCGAGGTTCGCGACCGGCGTGAAGTCGGTCGCTTTGTACGGAAGCTTCTGCGTGATGATGGTCGTGAAGAAGCTGTTGAGGGTGATCATGATGTAGTGCATGTCACCCTTGTGGTCGTTGACGTAGGTGAACGCGACCGCGCCGGAGCCGCCCTCTTTGTTCAGCGGGGTGACCGGCTGCGGCGAGAGCTTGTTGTTCTCGATGATCGTCGCCATCGCGCGTGCGTACAGATCGGAGCCGCCGCCCGGTGCGGGTACCAGCGGGCGCCGACGTCGCCGGGCGCGGTTCCCGCCGACGGATTGAACGCGGCTCGCGAGTCGAACATGGCGACGGCGGCGATCAGGATGATCGCCGCCGCCGTTCCTACCTGGTAGGGCCGCACGCGCTGGTCGCTAGATCCACTTGAACTTGGTGGCGATGTCCTGGTGGATCTGCTGGTACTTCAGGATGAATTGACGGAACTCGAGCCCCGACTTGAAGTCAGGCTGCAACGCGTTCTTGTCCATGAAGTCCTTCCACTCCTGCGAGTCGTAGACCTTCTTGAACACGTCGATCCAGAACTGCTGCTGGCTCTGCGAGAGACCGGGGGGAGCCATGATCGCGCGCATGATGAAGTAATCGTCGATCGCGATGCCCTGCGACGTGCATGTCGCCAGGCCCGAGTACACGCCCGTCTTCGGGCTCTCGGGTGTGAATGCACAGAGCGGCTTGAGCTGTTTCGTGCTGCCCTGGTAGAGCGGGAGACCCTCGCTCGGGTTGTTCACCGTCGCGACGACGCCTCCCTGGTGACCCGCGAGCGCCGCCGCGACGGTCGCGCCCGAGGTCTGGCTCAGGTAGGTGAAGGGCTTCGTCTTCATCGTGTCCTCGATCCGACGGAAGAGCGCCTCGTCCTCCTGCTTCGCGCCGGTTCCGGCGACCGTCAGCGAATCCTTCTTCGCGGCGTCGACGAAGTCCTGCGCTGTCTTCCACGGGCTGTCGTTGTTGACCCAGAGGAAGAACGGGTCGAGGGCGAGGTTCGCGACCGGCGTGAAGTCGGTCGCTTTGTACGGAAGCTTCTGCGTGATGATGGTCGTGAAGAAGCTGTTGAGGGTGATCATGATGTAGTGCATGTCACCCTTGTGGTCGTTGACGTAGGTGAACGCGACCGCGCCGGAGCCGCCCTCTTTGTTCAGCGGGGTGACCGGCTGCGGCGAGAGCTTGTTGTTCTCGATGATCGTCGCCATCGCGCGTGCGTACAGATCGGAGCCGCCGCCCGGTGCGGTGCTGATCACGAACTCGACCGGGTGAGTGGGTAGTGCGGCCACCGGCGAGCCAGTCGGACTGGCTGGCGGGGCGTTGCTGGTCGCGCAGGCGGTGAGAGTGACGAGCGCTGCTGCAAGGATCGCTAACGTCGAACGCCGCATTTCGCCTTGCACCTCCAGAGACCCTCAGTACGCACCGGCGCCTGTTCAAGCGGGTGTCGAAGGGGTCACACCGGCGGTCTGACCGTCCCCAATCCTGTCACAATCCTCGTAGCAGGTCGGCACGGGGCGTGCGTGAGGCCGGGCCAAGCTTCGTTCGGCCCAAAAGCGGCCGAGCAAGGAGTGTGGGCATGGTGCAGGAGCTGACCAGACCGACCTCGCTGCGACGCGGTGCGGCCCCGGATACGGCGTTCGCGTTCCTGGACGGCGAGTTCATCCCCATCCGCGACGCGAAGGTGAGCGTGCTGACCCACGCCTTCAACTACGGGACCGGCGTGTTCGAGGGCATCCGGGCGTATTGGAACGCCGAGGATGAGCAGCTCTACGGTCTGCATCTGAAGGAGCACTACCAGCGGCTCCACCGCTCCTGCCGGATCATGCGCATCGGGCTTCCGTACACCGCCGAGGATCTCGTCGGGATCACCCTCGAGCTCCTGCGCAAATGCAACTACCGCGAAGACGCGTACATCCGTCCGATCGCGTACAAATCCAGCCCGCTCATCGGCGTCCGCCTGCACGACCTCGACGATGCCTTCACCGTCTTCGCGGTGCCCTTCGGGACGTATATCGACATCGACCGCGGGATCTCGTGCGGCGTCTCCAGCTGGCGGCGGACCGACGACAACGCGATCCCCGCGCGGAGCAAGATCACCGGCGCGTACGTGAACGCCGCGCTCGCCAAGACCGAGGCACAGGAGGCCGGCTTCGACGAGGCGATCGTGCTCACCCAGGAGGGCCACGTGTCCGAGGGCAGCGCCGAGAACCTGTTCCTCGTCCGCGAGGGCATCCTCACGACCCCGCCGGCCAGCGACAACATCCTCGAGGGCATCACCCGATCGTCGATCCTGCAGCTCGCCGCGGATGCCGGTGTCCCGACCGCGGTCCGGTCGATCGACCGGACCGAGCTCTACATCGCCGACGAGGTCTTCCTCTGCGGCACCGGCGCCCAGATCTCGCCGGTGACGAGCATCGATCACCGGACCGTCGGCAAGGGCGAGCCCGGGCCGATCACCCAGAAGCTCAGCCACACCTACTTCGACGCGGTGCGCGGCAGAGCTCCGCGGTACCGGAGCTGGGTCACGCCCGTCTACAAGCGGTGACCGCGAAGAAGAGACCGAGCGCCGACAACCCCATCCGTCGGATCGCGCGCGCGATCGACGCCGCCGGCCGGGATGCCGACCTCGCTCGAAGGAGTGCCAGCGACCCGGAGTTCCGTCGCCGTATCCAAGCCGATCGTCGCGGGACCCTTTCGTCGTTCCGGACGGTCCGTCACGCGCTGGCTGACCGCGAGAAGATCGAGAAGGCGAAAAAGAAGAAGAGCTAGCGCGTCAGCGCGCGAGGTCGGTCGCGAGGCCGCGGAAATCCGATCCGACGCGGACGACGATGTCGGCCGACGTTTGCTCGCCCGAAGGCAGCGCGTCGACCGGGAGACCGCCGAGCTGTGAGGCGAGCGCGTTGGCCGTGTAGCGCTTCGCTCCGTTGCGGACAAGCACCGCGGAGCGCGCGGATGATCCGTTCGTGACGATCGAGACGCTGAACGCCCGCTCCGCGAGCCGGTCCGCGACGCTTTGGGCCATCCCGGCGCGCCCTCCGCTGTTGCGGATCTCGATCGATGCTCCCTCCGCCTTGACCTGCGGGTCGTAGAAGATCGTCGCCGCGAACTCGCGCACCTTGGCCGCGTCGGGCAGCAGGAAGAAGCCGTTCTCGCCGCCCGAGTAGGTCAGCTCGCAATGCGGGTAGTCCCCGCCGCAGGGGTAGAGGACATCGCTGCGTATCGAGTCGCCCGGGATGCCCGACCCGAACCGCGCGAGGGGGATCACGTTGGCCGGGTCGAAGTTCGTCTGGACCGCGCTGCCGACGTGATCGAGGATCCCGGGAAGCCCGCGGAGCATGTCGTTCTCGGTGAGCTTGATACGCAGCGCCCCGATGACCTGCTGCTGCCGCGCGGCGCGGCTGTAGTCGTTGCTATCGTGCCGGGAGCGCGCGTACCGGAGCGCGACGTCGCCGTCCATCACCTGCGGTCCGGCGGCGATGTCGATCCGCTCGACACCGTAGTCCGCGGTGGGGTAGTACTCGTCGCGAAGCGGACGCTTCACGTCCACGACCACCCCGCCCACGGTGTTGACGATCTTCGTGAACGCATCGAAGTCGACGAGCGCATACGAATTGATCCGGATCCCGAGCAGGTCCTCGACCACCTTTCGCGCGAGGTCCGGCCCGCCGAGTGCGTATGCCGCGTTGATCTTGTCGACGAGGACACCGGGCCGGTTGATATAGATGTCGCGCGGCAACGAGAGCATCGCCGCCGTCCTGTTCATCGGATCGAGGCTGAGGACGATCATCGTGTCGGTGTTCTGAGTGGTCGGGTCGCCCGCCCGCGAGTCGATGCCCAGGAGCAGGACGTTGAGGCGTTCCTGCCCCGTCCACGCCGCCGGCGCGGACTCCTGACCCGAGCCGGGTCCGGTGAGGGGCTGCTGCGCGAGCGGCGCGAAGACCTTGGCGAAGAATCCGGCCCACGGCGCCGATCCGCGGTACGCGGTGGCATAGAAGCCGACGAGCGACAGGCACACCACTCCGAGCAACGCGTAGTCGACGAGGCGGCGGCCGCCGAGCGATCCCACGTCGCGCAGCTTCCCCGCGAAGGCGTCGGCGACGGTGAAGAGGTGATACGTGAAGAACGCGCCGGCCACTAGGAAGGTGAAGGCCGGCGCGTTTCGGAGCACGAGCGAGGTGAGGGGATCGGCGATCGCGATGAACGCCCCGCTGAGCAGGACGACAAAGATCGGGACGAGGATCATGAGGATCCCCCTGACCCATCGGCCGTGATACATCTGTCCAAGACCAGGGAGAAGGCCCGAGAGCACGGCGGCGAAGCCCGGAGAGCCGCTCACCCGAGACCTGCGGAGCATGCGGGCGCGAGGCGTGCTGCCCTGCGGTGCTCCCCGATTCGACATGGGACCCGTAGCGTACGAGACTCGGAGGCCCGTAGATGGAGCGCCCGCTTCCGGCTGACTCCGCGACCCTGCGCGGCGCGCGTGCCGTCGGCGTCGTCTGCGCGACCCTCTTCTTCCTGCCGGTGATCCTCGCGATCGCCTTCCCGTCGGCGTTCCTCTTCGCGCCCTATCACCGCATCTACGAGCGGATGATCGCCTCCGTCCTTCTCGCGCTCGGCCTCGGTCTGCTCCTCGCGATCCGCGACCCCGTCCGCAACGCGGGCGTGTTTGCGGTCGTCGGTCTCGTCACCGGCGTCCTCGGCGCGTCGATCGTCTACGCGCTGCTCGTCGACGGAGCGGATCCGCTGCACTGGGTCGCCCAGATACCGATCCTCGCGGCGATCAGCGTGACGCTCGTGGTCACCTACACGCGGCTGCGCCGGCCACACCCGGTCGTGGTGCGCATCGTCGTCGCGGCGGTCGTGCTCTTGCCGTTCGCGTTCTTCCTGCAGGACCTCGCGTACGCGGCGTTCGTCGCGGGACGCTGAGGTCGGCATGCCGGCCATCGTGCAAGTCCAGGACCTGCGGAAGCGCTACGGCGAGATCGAAGCGGTGCGCGGGATCACCTTCTCCGTCGAGCGGGGTGAGGTCTTCGGGATGCTCGGGCCGAACGGCGCGGGGAAGACGACGACCGTCGAGATCCTCGAGGGTCTCCGCCGCGCCGACGGCGGTTCGGCGACCGTCGCGGGGATCGATGTGTTTCGCGATCCGTCCGGCGTCAAGCGGCGGATCGGTGTCCAGCTGCAGGCGAGCGCGTTTCCCGAGCACCTCACGGCGAAGGAGACCGTCGAGTTCTTCGCGGCGTGCTACGACCTGACCGTCGACGCGATGGCGCTCCTGCGGTCGGTCGAACTCGAGGAGCGCGCCGGCCAGCTGCAGGAAAAGCTCTCCGGCGGCCAGCGTCAGCGCCTGTCGATCGCGACGGCCCTCGTGAACACCCCGGAGGTCCTGTTCCTCGACGAGCCGACCACGGGCCTCGATCCGCAGGCCCGGCGCAACCTCTGGGACCTCATCCAGGCGATCCGCGATCGGGGCACGACGGTCTTCCTGACGACGCACTACCTCGACGAGGCCGAGGTCCTCTGTGACCGCGTCGCGATCATGGACGAGGGGCGCATCGTCGCCCTCGACCCGCCGCAAAAGCTCATCGGCGACCTGCTGTCCCGCGGGTTCAGCAAGCCGACGGTCCAGCAGCAGGCGAGCCTCGAGGACGTCTTCCTCGATCTCACCGGTCACGAGCTGCGCGACGCATGAGGCAGACCTACCGCCTCACCTCGATGCTGTTGCGCGCGTACGTCCGTGACCGGATCGCCCTCTTCTTCAGTCTCATCGTCCCGCTCATGCTCATGGTGATCTTCGGGTACTTGAACCTCGGCGATTTCGGCCGCGTCTCCATTGCCGTCGACGACCAGGCGAAGAACGCCGCCAGCCAGCAGCTCACCGGGGTGCTCCGCGGCATCGGCACGCTGCAGGTCGCCGAGCTCTCGACGGACGAGGCGCTGGGCAAATTGCGACGGACTGAGCTCGACATGCTCGTCGTGATCCCAGGCGACTTCACGATCGCGCCGGCGCGCCCGGGTCAGGCGGTGCCGCAGCTCATCGTCTACGGGGACGACGCGCGGCCGCAGCAGGTCGCGGTGGGCCGTTCGATCATCACCGCGGTCATCGACCGCCTGTCGTTCGCGGTGACCCAGACGGCGCCGGTCGTGGGAGTGAAGGACGAGTCGGTACAGGGCGTCCGGCTGCGCTATGTGGACTTTCTCGTCCCCGGGATCCTCGGCGTGAACATCATGCAGCTGGCGGTCTTCTCGGTCGCGTTCGCGCTCGTGGCCGACAAGCAGCGCGGCGTGCTCCGCCGGATCATGGCCACCCCCGTCCGCATCACCAACCTCCTGACCGCTCACGTCCTGACGCGGCTCGTCATCGCCACCGGCCAGGTCGCGGTGCTGCTCCTCGTCGCCCTTCTGCTCTTCAACGTCACGATCGTCGGTGGGCTCGTTCCGCTCGTGGCCGTCGCGCTCCTCGGGACGATCCTCTTCCTCACGATCGGCTTCGCCCTCGCCGGCTGGGCGCAGACCGAGAACCAGGTGCCGGCGATCGCGCAGCTCATCACGCTCCCGCAGTTCTTCTTCTCCGGTGTGTTCTTCTCGAAGAACGCCGCGCCGGAGGCGATCCGGCCGATCACGAACCTGCTCCCGTTGACGTTCCTGAACGACGCGCTTCGCGAGATCAGCGTGCAAGGCGCGACGCTCTGGGACGTGCGCACGCAGATCCTCGGGCTCGTCGTCTGGATCGTCCTGGGATTCCTGCTGGCGGTCCGCCTGTTCCGGTTCGAGCGCTTCTAGGGCCGGCTCTCCAGCGCGTCCGCGACCGCCCGATGGACGACGGCGCGGAAGCGACCCCAGTCGGCCCAGTCGCCACCGATCACGTCCGCGGGCGCGCTCGCGATCCGCTCCAGGCGGTCGGCGACCGAGCGCAGCTCGGACGGAGCGATCTCGATGTACTCCTCTATCTGCTCATGCTCGTCGCGGGCGCCGAGGGTGCCGCCGGTCTCGTCGAGGAGGAACGCGAACGTATGGAAGATCGGCTCACCGTCGGGCGCAGACACCGGCCGGTACGCGATCTGGGCCAGGAAGCGGGGGACCTCGACGCGGAGCCCGGTCTCCTCGGCGGTCTCTCTACGAAGCGCATCGAGGATCGGCTCGCCGTGATCGATGCCCCCCGTCGGCAGCCGGTAGGCCCCGCGCGGGTAGAAGGTCTTTATAGATAGGAGGAGCTTGCCGCTCGGACGGCGCAGGACCATGCACACCTCGCCCGCGCGGTCCGGCCGGCGGATGGGGTCGAAGAAGGCGTCGTGGATCGTCGCGTCGATCCGCAGCGGCTCGCCGAAACGCCGCGAGAGCGCGGCGATCTCGGCGCGCTGTGAAGGCAGGAGCTCCACGCCGCAACGCTAGCGTTCGATGACCGAGCGAACCTTTCCGTCGTCGGCGCCGAGTCGAACTTCGATCTCGTGCGGCGCGGGTCCGGTCTTCTGCGCGGCGATGATGACCCACGCGTCAGCATCGAGCCGCGCGCTGCCGACGATCGCGCCGACCGGCACGCCCGCGCGTGTGGTGGGTTCGGGCCGGCCCTGCAGCCACCGCGCGAGGCGCCCATCGTCGTAGGCGCGATCGATCGCGACGCCCGCGGATAGGTAAGGATCGCCGCGCCCTCCGACGCGCAGCGGCGATGTCGCTTGCACCACGTTCGTCGCGGCTCCTTCCGCGAGCGTGAACGAGCCCACGACGTCGAGCGGCCCTGTCGGCGCGGGGCGTGTGCCCGCAAAGCCGCCGTTGACCATGCCATCCCACACCCATCGCGTCCGAAGCGTGGTTTTGGCGGCCATCGTCTCGACGAATTCGGCGGCCGGGCACGCGACCCCTCCCCAGATCTTTGCGAGGTTCCAGTGCTCCTCGACGACGAAGTTCGCGTACGTCTCGCCATTCCTCAGCGCCCAGGACTTGAAGCCGCCCAGCGCCCCCGACCATTGTCTCCCGGCGTCGGGCTGCGCCGGGCGGGCCAGCACGTTCCCGGGAACCTTGCAGCCCGATCCCCGCCATTTCACGTCGTAGTCGTTCGTGTTCTCGATGACGAGTGTCGCCCAGAGAAGATCGCCAGGCATGATCTCGCCATGGTCGAGCTCCAAGGTGAGGCGCACGCCGTCTTTCGTTACAGAGGCCGGCGTCGGAGATCCGGCGACCGGGCCGGCGCAGCCGAGGGCGACAAGGACAGACGCAACAAGGATCGCTGCCCTCCGGATCACACACTCAATAACCTCGAACACGGGGAAGGGTTCGACCACGCGGGAAAACCGCGCAATGAGTGGGGCGCGAGGCTCGCGCCAACTCGGGTGGTACCGCGCGCCGGTCATTCACGGTCGTACTTCCGGAGCACGTCTTCGAGACCTTCGCGGAGCAGCACGGCTTCTTTGGTCTTCTTGCGCTCGGCAAGCGCCTTGAGGCGCGCCAGCTGCGCGACGCTGTAATAGGAGGACTTCAGCACCATGTCCTCGGCCGGTGGCAGACCGACGGCGTTGCCGCCCTGTTCCTTCGCCGCGTAGAGGGCGAGGTCTGCCTTGCGCAGCAGCTGCTCAGCGGTCCTCGCGTCTCGCGGCGCGTTCGCCACCCCGATCGTCGCCGTCGCCCGGTATCGGGCTGGCACCGCCTTCCGGAGCGAGGCCACGAGCTCGGCGCGGATCCGCTCGGCGCGCAGGAACGCCGCCTCGAGCGACACGGCCGGCGCGAGAAGCGAGAACTCGTCGCCCCCGATCCGCGCGAACGCCCACCCCTCCTTCTTCGCCGTGGCGGTGAGCGTTCGCATGGCCGAGGCGATCGCCGCGTCGCCGAGCGCGCGCCCGCCCCGCTCGTTCAGCGTCACCAGATCGTCGAGGTCGACGAGCAGGATCGACGCGCCGTTCGCCCCGGTGAGGGCCTTCTCGACCGCCGCGAGGAACTCCGGCTTCGCCACCGCTTTGTTTCCGGCCATATATACGGGCAAGATATATATGTGTTGGCAATGTACGTCAAGAGAGCGCCGGGAAGCCTCGCCGAACCCTGGCGCGTCGCCCTCGCTGAAGCGTGGGACGCGTACGCGGCAGGCACGGTCCCGGTGGGCGCGGTCGTCGTCGACGTCGCGGGCCGGGTGGTGTGCCGCGGACGGAATCGGGTCCTCGATTCGGCCGTGGCGGGGCAGATTGGCAAGTCCCGCCTCGCACATGCCGAGGTGAACGCGCTGCTGGGACTCGCCGGGACGACGCTCGACCCGCGGGGGCTCGCCCTGTACACCACGCTCGAGCCCTGCCCCCTCTGCGTTGGCGCGATCGTGATGGCGAACGTCCGGGCGATCCATTACGCGGCGCGCGAGTCGTTCACCGGGAGCATCGGGCTCCTCGACGCGACCCCGTATCTGCGAAGCAAGGCGATCGTCGTGCATCCGCCCGCCGATCCGATGGTCGAGGCGGTGATCACGGCGATGGCGGTCGAGTTCCATCTCCGCGTCGGCGGACCGAGGGTGCGGGAGCTCGTCTCCGGCTCGTTCGCGGTCCATCCCGGCGCCGTGCGGCTCGCCGAGCGCCTCGCCGCGGGTGGCGACTGGGAGCGCCTTCGCCAGATGCCCGCCCAAGAGGGGTTCGCGCATCTGGCCCGAGGACTAGACTCGTAGGCAGAGACGCGTGAGGGGCCATCGACCCCGAGTCGCCGGAAGAAAGCCGCGGCGCGGCGATTAGACCCGGCCGGAGCGGCACTCCGTTAGCAACCGCGGACGTTGAACACGACGTCGTAGTGAGTGGGCGCGAGGCTCGCGCCAACTCGGGTGGTACCGCGGCTTCCGCCGTCCCGAGCGTTCGGGACGGCGTTTTGTTTTGTTGGAGGCGACGTGGCGAAGGCGAGCGAAAAGGCAGCGGAGCGGACTCGATTCCGGCCGGTCGGGCCGAAGCTCGACCTGCCCGAGCTCGAGCATCGCGTACTCGACCTCTGGGAGCGCGAGCAGAGCTTCGCTGCGCTCCGAAAGAAGAATGCCGGCGGCCCGCGGTTCTCCTTCATCGACGGTCCGATCACCGCGAACGTCGAGGCCATGGGCGTCCACAGCATGTGGGCGCGGACCTACAAGGACCTGTACCAGCGGTACAAGGCGATGCTCGGCTACGACCAGCGCTACCAGAACGGCTTCGACTGCCAGGGTCTCTGGGTCGAAGTGCAGGTCGAGCGCGAGCTGAACCTCAACAGCAAGCGGGATATCGAGACGTACGGGATCGCGAAATTCTCCGAGGCTTGTCGCCAGCGCGTGGACCGATCCGCCGTGGCCATCACCAAGCACTCGATCCGGATGGGTCAGTGGATGGACTGGGCGAACTCGTACTACACGTACAGCGATCTGAACATCTCGCACATCTGGCACGTGCTGAAGCTCGTGCACGAGAAGGGCTGGCTCTACAAGGGTCATCGCTCGATGCCCTGGTGCGCGCGGTGTGGCACCGCTTTGTCGCAGCACGAGATGACGATGAGCGACAGCTATCGCGAGATGACGCACTTGTCCGTGTATGTCCGATTCCCGATCGAAGGGAAGGAGCGCCAGTCGTTCTTGGTCTGGACGACGACCCCGTGGACCCTTCCCGCGAATGTCTCCCTCGCCGTCAACCCCGAGCTCGACTACGTGCGCGCCAAGGTCGGGGACGAGGTGCTCATCGTTTCGCAGGAGACGTTCGAGCAGGCGAAGTGGCCTGACGCGAAGGTCCTGGAAACGCTCAACCGAGAAGCTTCCGGTCCTCGTGCCCATCGATGAGATGGCGCGCTTCGTCGCCGGGTACGGCTGGCTCGAGGGGAAAGAAGCGCGCGACGTCGCACGCGAGATCGCGGACGACCTACAAAGGCGCGGGCTGCTGTTCCGCGCGGCCGACTACACACACCGCTACCCGGAGTGCTGGCGCTGCCATGAGGAGATCGTCTTCCGCGTGGCCGACGAGTGGTTCATCTCGATGGACGATCTGCGGCCGAAGCTCATCGACGCGGCGGCCAAGGTCACCTGGCTGCCTCCGGCCGCGGGCCGCCGGATGCAGAACTGGCTCCAGAACATGGGCGACTGGAACATCAGCCGGAAGCGGTACTGGGGCCTGCCTCTTCCTTTCTATACGTGCGCGAACGGGCATTTCTTCGTGCTCGGCTCGGAAGAGGAGCTTCGCGAGCGGGCGCGGGCCGGCTTGGAGAAGCTCCGGGAGCTGCACCGGCCGTGGATCGATGACGTGATCGTCCGGTGCCCGGAGTGCGCCGCGGACAGCAAGCGGGTGAAGGAAGTCGGCGACTGCTGGCTCGACGCCGGCGTCGTTCCCTTCTCCACGCTCGATTGGCTCCACGACCGCGCGTACTGGGAGCAGTGGTTTCCCGCCGACTACATCGTGGAGATGGTCGAGCAGGTCCGCCTCTGGTTCTACTCGCAGCTCTTCTTCTCGGTCGTTCTCACGGGCGAGGCGCCGTATCGCGTTTGTCAGTCGTTCCAGCCGATGCTCGCCGCGCCCGGGCAGGAATTCCACAAGTCGGGCGGCAACATGGTCGACAGCTACGAGGCCTGCGAGCTCGTGGGCGCGGACTCACTCCGCTGGTTGTTCGCGAGGCAGGACCTGCAGGAGATCATGTATTTCGGCTGGGCTCCACTCGAGGAGTTCAAGCGGAAGCTGCTCGTCCTTTGGAACACGTACTCGTTCTTCGTGACGTACGCGAACCTCGACGACTTCGATCCGACCGAGCGCCCGGTCCCACCGGCGGATCGGCCGCTGATGGATCGCTGGCTCCTCTCGGCGCTCGCGCGGCTGGTCGCGCAGTCGCGCGCGGCGCTCGACGCCTATGACGCGCGCAGCGCGCTCTTCAGCATCGAGGCCTTCTGGGACGACCTGTCGACGTGGTACCTGCGGCGGAACCGGGCGCGCTTCTGGAAGGAGCGTTCGCACCGCGATTCGCTCGCCGCATACCAGACGCTCTTCGAGGCGCTGACCACGCTCACCGGGCTGATCGCACCGGTCATGCCGTTCCTCGCGGAGGACATGTACCAGGGCCTCGTCCGCGGAGCCGTGCCCCAGGCCGAGGCGTCCGTGCACCACACGGCGTATCCCCTGGAGCGCCCGGAGCGTCTCGACGAGGACCTCGAGCGGCGGATGCGCGCGGCACGACGCGTCGTGGAGCTCGGCCGCGCCGCGCGTTCGTCGGCGGGTGTGAAGACGCGGACGCCGCTCGGAAAGCTGATCGTCGTGTTCGACGCGCAGGACCGCGATCGCGGCCAGCTCGACGAGCGCTCGGAGCTCGCCGACATCGTGAAGGACGAGCTCAACGTGAAGAGCGTCGAGATCCGCGATCGGGCCGAGGGTTTGGTGAAGGAGACCGTGAAGCCGGACCTCAAGGTGCTCGGCCCGAAGCTGGGCAAGGATCTCCCGCGCGTGCGGCAGGCTCTCGCCGAGGGCCGGTACGAGCGGCGCGATGGCACGATCGCGGTCGAGGGTTTCGTCCTCGCCGACACGGAGGTCCTCGTCTCGCATGAGGGCGTGGCCGGCCACGCCGTCGCGCGCGACGCGGGCGCAACCGTCGCGCTCGAGACCAAGCTCACCGCCGAGCTCGAGCTCGAGGGATTGGCTCGCGAGCTCGCGCACCATTTGAACAACATGCGGAAGGAAGCCGGCCTCGAGATCTCCGATCGGATCGCGCTCCGGTACGCGGGTCCGATCGCGACCGCGCTCGAGCGGCACCGCGATTTTGTCGCGGAGGAGTCGCTCGCGACGAGCGTGCGGCCCGGGCTCGCCGGGCGCGGCCACGCGTGGCGGGGGACGTTGAACGGTGTGGCCGGCGAGCTCGAGATCGAAAAGGATCCATCGGCGCGCCCTGCCCGATAGTCGGTCGATCCGCGCGACCGGCTTCGCCGGTCAGATGCCCAGGATCCGCTTCTTCTTCGCCGCGAACTCCTCGTCGGTAAGGATCCCGCGGCCGTGGAGCTCCGCGAGGCTCACGAGATCGTCGATCGCCGAGCGGGCGCCTGGACCCCGCTTCGCCTTGACCCGGTGGTCGACGGATTCCTGCAGCCGGTTCTTGATCGGCGTGAACACCGTCGCGAGCACGAAGAGCGTCGCGACGATCGCGATGTCGGAGCCCTGGCCCGTCGTCGCGACGAACAGCCGCTGGAAGAACGCCACCGCCCCCGTGTAGACGCCCGCGAGGACCGCGGTGAGCAGCGCGTAGACGATCGTCTTGTTGATGATCAGGTCGATGTCGTAGAGGCGGTGTCGCAGGATCGCGGTACCCACCGCGACGGGCAGCGCGGTCAGCGCCAGGACCGCGAGCGGCTCGTTGACCGGGGCGAGCACCGGGAGGATCTTCGCGAGGGAGCTGACCAGGAACGAGAGCGTCATCAGCGCCGCCCCGTACGCGAACCATTTGAGCTGCTGGCGTCGCACACCGTTCGCCGTGCGTAGGCGGAAAACGAGCGCCGCGGCGCCGAACCCCACGACCACGAGCAGCAGCGGCTCGAGCACCATGTCCGCGACGTTGAAGACGTCGGCGTACGCGTCCAGCCCGAACGGATTGCGGATGGACGGGTACCCCGCGTTGGCGTAGGTCGTCGGCGCGAACATCGTCGTGAGCACCGCAAGACAGACGACGGCCCCGGCGCCGAATGCGGCAGGGCGCCAGCGCGGCGAGGGGAGGTGGCCGTCGGGAAAGAGGAGCGGAAGGAAGAGCCCGACCACCGCGATCGCGGGGAGCTGTGCCCAAAGGCCGAACCAGGCCGCGGCGTACCCGAAGGGAAGCGTCCCCGGCGCCACGACCAGCGCCTGAACGGCGTACTCGCCGGCGAAGAAGGCCAATCCGAAGCTCAGCGCCGCGATGCAGAACATCCAACCGATCACGTGTCGTGGCTGGCTGCTCAGGACGAGCGCGCCGATCACGGCGTACGCGAGCACCGCCACGGAGAGCCAAAGCTCGAGAAACCCGGGGCGGCCGACGTGCGCCCTCTCGAGGGCGAGGCTCGCGACGCCAAGGACGACGTACCCGGCGACGATCGACCAGCCGACGATCGCGGCGCGCGAAATGCCGGCCCGGCGCGGAAGGACCGCCGCGGTGGAGGTTGCCATGCAGAGAGCCTACGCGCGGGTCGTTAGACCAGCGCCGCCCTGAGCGCCGACGAGACGAGGCGAGGCGCGCGCCGACGCCCCGGTCCGGTGAGCGCTGTTCGCCACGTCGGATAGGAGAGGAGCGCGTGCGCGAGCGCGATGGCGTCGGTCGCGCGCATGCGCAGCGCACCGCGGCGCGCGAGGTCGTTCAGCGTGCGCGCGATGATCCCGAGGCGGACCGCGTCGAGCTCGCGGAGAAGCGCGGCCACGCGGCGTGGCAATGCCCCGTCGACGAGCGTCTCGAGGAGGACCGATTCGGCGCGGTACTCCCGCTCGTGCATCGCGATGAGCTCTCCGAGCACGGCGTCGGCCGTCTCGCCGCGCGCACGCCATCGCTCGATGCGCCCGATGAGCGCCTCGGCTCGGCCGCGCAGCGCGTCCTCGACGAGACGCTCCTTCGTCGGGGCGTGCAGATAGACGGTGCGTGTGGCGACGCGGGCGCGCCGGGCGACCTCTGCGATTCGGAGCGCGGCGTACCCACCGCGCGCGACCTCGCGCAGCGTCGCACCTTCGATCGCGGCGGCCGTGCGAGCGGTCCGCTTCGCACGTTCGCGTTGCACGTAGCGTCGGGTATTCATTGCATCTGAAGTGTACGCAATATCGGTCGCCCCGGAGGCCTTTCCGTTATCGTTGCATGTCTCGTGGGCGACTTGGCGTTCGTCTTCCCCGGGCAAGGTTCGCAGATCGTCGGCATGGGCCGCGCGGTCTACGAATCCTCGGCGCGCGCCCGCGAGACCTTCGACGAGGCCAACCGGACGCTGGGCTACGACCTGGCGAAGCTCTGCTTCGAGGGTCCAGCGGAGCGGCTCGACGACACGACCTACGCCCAGCCGGCGGTCCTCGCGACCAGCATCGCGATCCTCGAGGCCCTCATCGAAACGGTGAACGAGAAGCTCGGTCACCGGGTGACCGGTGGCGGCGAGCCCCGGGGCGTCGCCTCGCTGCCGGTCGGGCTCCGTCCCCGGTTCGTGGCCGGCCACTCCCTCGGCGAGTTCACGGCGCTCGTCGCCGGTGGGGTCCTCACGTTCCAGGAGGCGTTGCGTCTGGTCGCCGAGCGCGGGCACCTGGCGGCGTCGCGTGGCGCGAAGGGGGCGATGGCGGCGATCATCGGCATGCCGGCCGACGAGGTCGACCGCGTGATCAACGAGACGCTCCCGCTCGGCAGCGCAGTCGTCGCGAACGACAACGGCCCGTCCCAGGTGACCATCGCCGGCGATCGGGAGAGCGTCGCTCGCGTGAGCGAGGTGCTCGCGCGCAGCGGCGCCCGCAAGGTCGTCCAGCTGCGCATCTCCGCGCCGTTCCACTTTCCGGACATGGGTCGGATCGGTCCCGATCTCGCCGCGTTCATGCGGACGCTGCACTTCCGCGAGCCGGTCGTCCCGATCGTCGCGAACATCAGCGCGCTGCCGCACGCCTCGGCGAGCGTGATCCCCGACGCTCTGGTCCGCCATCTGTCGCAGCGTGTGGAATGGCTGCGCTCGGTGCGGTACATGGCCGAGCGGGGCGCGTCGACGTTCGTCGAGATCGGCGCCGGTCAGGTGGTCAACGGGCTGGTGAAGCGGATCGCCGACGTCAAGCTGCTGAACGTGTCCGACCCGCTTTCGATCTCCGGGGCGCTCGGCGCGCTCAGGGAGCGGGCCGCCGGAGCGCGCCCGTGACGAGGCGCATCGTCGTCACCGGGCTCGGCGCGGTGACGCCCGTCGGGCTCGACGTCGCGAGCACGTGGGACTCGCTCATCCACGGCCGCAGCGGTATCGCCCGGATCAGCCGTTTCGATCCGGCGCCCTATGAGACGCAGATCGCGGGCGAGGTGAAGGGGTTCGAGCCAGGGAAATACCTCGACCGCAAGGACGTGCGGCGTACCGACCGTTTCGCGCAGTACGCGGTCGCCGCCGCGGCGCAGGCGTTGGACGATGCCGGCCTGAAAGGTGGCGGAGCCGACCGCGACCGCATCGGGGTCGCGATCGCGACCGGCGTGGGCGGGATCGAGACCCTCATCGACCAGGTTCTGCTGATGAAAGAGCGCGGTCCGTCGCGGCTCTCGCCGTTCCTGGTGCCCATGCTCATGGCGAACGCCGGTTCCGCGCAGATCTCGATGCAGTTCGACCTTCGCGGCCCGAGCCTGACGCACGTCTCCGCCTGCGCGTCGAGCGCACACTCGATCGGCGAGTGCGCCGAGCTCATCCGTCGCGGCCAGGCCGACGTCATGGTGTCCGGCGGTGCGGAGGCGGCCGTCCTGCCGCTTCCGATCGGCGCGTTCGCGACGATGCACGCCATGAGCCGGCGGAACGACGCTCCGGAACGGGCGTCGCGGCCCTTCGACAAGGACCGCGACGGCTTCGTCCTGTCGGAGGGCGCGGCCGTCCTCGTGCTCGAGGAGCGCGAGCGCGCGGTGGCGCGCGGCGTGCGGATCTACGGCGAGGTGGTCGGCTACGGCGCGACCGCGGACGCGTATCACATCACCTCTCCCTCGCCCGAAGGCGAAGGGAACGCGCGAGCGATGCAGATGGCCCTGGACGAGGCCGGCATGAAGGCGACTCAGATCGACTACATCAACGCGCACGGCACCTCGACTCAGCCGAACGATCGTGAGGAGACCGCCGCGATCAAGCACGTGTTCGGCGAACACGCGCACAAGCTGATGGTCTCCTCGACGAAGTCGATGACCGGCCACTTGCTCGGTGCGGCCGGGGCGCTCGAGGCGATGGCGTGCCTCCTCGCGCTCCGTGACGGCTGCATCCCGCCGACGATCAATTACGAGACACCGGATCCGGCGCTCGACCTCGACTACGTGCCGAATCAGGCGCGGACGCGCCCGATCAAGACCGCGCTTTCAAACTCGATGGGGTTCGGCGGCCACAACGCCTCGCTGATCTTCACGCGTCCCTAGAGGACTTCCCGCCTGGCACTCCGGCTGCACGGCGGTGGTCATGCCCACCCGAAACGGTGGCTCGTCGCGCCCGCCCGAGGAGTGGAAGAGTGGCGGCGAGCCGATGACCGAGGCGCAGGCCTCGTTCCTCAAGCGGCTCTCCGAGGACGCCGGCGAACCATTTGACCCGAACCTGAGCAAAGCCGACGCCTCGAAACGGATCGACGAGCTCCGGAAGCCGGGCGGCGGGTCCGCCCGGCCGGCCCGTCGGGCTCGCAAGTCGGGGCCGGCGACGGAGCCGCGGCAGACCGAGGAAGGCACCGGGATGACGGCCGCCCAGGCCGCGTATCTGAAGGAGCTCGTGGACGAGGAAGGCGGCGAGTTCACCCCCGGCCTCACGAAGGAGGAGGCGGCGCGGCGTATCGGGGAGCTCTTGATCAAGCAGATGGCGAGGTCGTCTCCGACAGAACCCTCGCGTCGCTGACCCCTGCTACTTTTCGGCGCCGCATGGATCTCGAGGGTCGGACCGCGCTCATCACCGGCGCAGGACGCGGCATCGGTCGCGCGACCGCCGTCCGGCTCGGACGCGAAGGCGCCCGGATCGCGATCAACTACAAGGGGAACGCGGCCGCCGCCGAGGAGGCGAAGCATCTCGTCGAGCAGGCCGGCGGCGCGGCGATCCTCGTCCGGGGCGACGTCGCCGCCGATGGAGCGGCCGAAGAAGTCGTGAAGGCGGCGCTCGCGTTCGGCGGCGGCAGGCTCGACATCCTTGTCAATAACGCGGGGATCACCCGCGACAACCTCCTGCTCCGGATGAGCGCGGAGGAGTGGGACGCGGTCCTCGACCTCAACCTTCGCGGGACGTTCCTCGTCACCAGGGCGGTGATGCGGCCGATGATGAAACAGCGCTCCGGGCGGATCGTGAACGTCGCATCGATCGCCGGCGTCGTCGGGAACGCCGGGCAGGCGAACTACGCGGCCGCGAAGGCGGGCATCATCGGTTTCACGAAGACGGTCGCTCGCGAGATGGCGAGCCGGAACATCACCGCCAACGCCGTCGCGCCAGGTTTCGTTCCGACCGATCTGACGAACCCGCTTCCCCAGCAGGTGAAGGACGACCTGCTGCGGCAGATCCCGCTCGCCAGGTTCGGGACGGTCGAGGACGTCGCGAACGCGATCGCGTTCCTGGTGTCCGACGACGCGAGTTACATCACCGGACAGGTCCTCGTCGTCGACGGCGGCATGGTCACCGCCTAAGGGGCGGCGTTCCCTAGCATTGGCGCGTGCGCCCCGGGCGGTTGCTCCTTGTCGCGCTCGTCGCCGTCGCCGTTTTCGCCCTCGACCGCGTCACGAAGGCATGGGTTTCCGAGAACATCCCGCTCGGGACCGCTCGCCCGGTCGTGGGCGACTACGTGCGGATCGTGCATGCGCAGAACACCGGCGCGGCCTTCGGGCTCCTCCCCGAGCGCACGACCCTCCTTTCGGTGCTCTCGGTCCTCGCCGTGCTCGCGATCGTCTACTACTACCGGCAGATCGCGAGCGCCTCGTGGCTCGTGTCGGCAACGCTCGGGATGCAGCTCGGCGGTGCCTTCGGAAATCTCCTCGATCGCGTTACGCAGGGATACGTGGTCGACTTCGTCGACGTCGGCGTCGGCGAGGTCCGGTTCTGGGCGTTCAACGTCGCCGACTCCTCGATCGTCGTCGGCATCTTCGTCGTGACGTTCGCGCTCTGGTACGAGGAGCGCCGCGTGGCCAGACCAAAGCGGGCGTAGTGGGGGAGCGGATCGCGCTGCGCGTCGACGAGGGCGGCGAGCGCGTCGATCGGTTCCTTGCCGCGCACAGCCTGCTCTCGCGGAGCGCCATCGCCCGCCTCGCGAAGGACGGACATGTGCGCGTCGACGGCGCGGCGGTCGAGCCCGCGTACAAGGTTCGCGCCGGTCAGGAACTGGTCGTCGACGTGCCCGACGCCGAACCCGCGCTCTCGCTCGCGGCCGAAGACATCCCGATCGATGTCCTGTACGAGGACGCGGACGTGCTCGTGGTGAACAAGCCGGCCGGCCTCGTGGTGCACCCCGCCTACGGTCACGCGACCGGGACGCTCGTGAACGCGGTCGTTGGCCGGATCACCGCGGAGACCGGACGCGCGGCGTCCCGTCCGGGGATCGTTCACCGGTTGGACAAGGACACGAGCGGCGTGCTCATCATCGCGAAGACCGACGTCGCACATCTCGCGCTCGCGCGGCAGCTGCAGGCGAAGGAGTTCGGCAAGGAGTATCTCGCGCTCGTGTGGGGAGACCCGGGCGCGGCGCCCGCCGTCGTGGAGGCTCCCCTCGAACGCGATCCCGACGACCGGCGCCGCATGGTCGTGCGCGCGACCGGCCGCGACGCGGTCACGCGGTTCGCCCGCGTCGCGGTCTGGGGCGCCGGCGCGGGCCGGCGGTCGCTGCTTCACGTACGACCGGTGACCGGGCGGACCCATCAGATCCGCGCGCATCTCGCCTACGCCGGAGTCCCTATCGTTGGCGACCCTGTGTACGGGAAGCGCGGTGACCGGAGTGGTCTCGGCCGGCAGTTCCTGCACGCGTGGCGGCTGACCGTCCGGCTTCCCCGGGCGGGGGAGCGCACGTTCACCGCCCCGCTCGCGGCGGACCTGCGCGCGTACCTCGAGTCGCTCGGCGAGCCGGTGAGCACGACCGCTCTCTTCGACGGGATCCGTTGAGCCAGATCGACGGGAAGGGACTCCTGGTGATCATCTCGGCGCCGTCTGGCGCCGGAAAGGACGCGGTGCTCGAGCGCCTCGTGAAGGCGCTCGACGACGCCGTCGTTTACGTGACCGCGACGAGCCGCAAGCCGCGCGCGAACGAGAAGCACGGCGTCCATTACTACTTCTACGAGCCGGACAAGTTCCGCGCCGAGATCGAGGCCGGGAACTTCCTCGAGTGGTCGATGGTCCACGGCGATTTCAAAGGCGTTCGGAGGGACGCGCTGGGCGACACGCTGCGCGGCCACAAGATCGTGATCGTCAAGCCCGAGCCTCAGGGAATGCGGAAGATCAAGGCGCAGCTGCCGGAAGCGCTGACCATTTTCATCATGCCGCCATCGCTCGAGGCGCTTCGCAAGCGCCTCATCGAACGCGGAACGGAGACCCCCGAGCAGCTCGACATCCGCCTGCGTAACGCGGAGATCGAGATGGCCGCCGCGCCCGAGTACGACTACGTCGTCGAGAACGACGACGGAAAGATCGACGCGACCGTCCGCGAGATCGCGGAGATCATCAAGAAGGAGATGAAGAAGCCTCGGCACTACGACCTATGAGCTCACCGTCCCGCACCGCCGAGGTCGCCGTTTTCGCCGGGCTCCGCGGTCCGGCACGAACGTTCAGCTACGTCGTGCCAGAAGGTCTCCCGCTCTCGCCGGGTCATCTCGTTCGCGTCGCGCTGGGATCGCGGGCGGTCCCCGGAGTCGTCGTCGCGCTCGACGGTGCGGTCGACCGAGAGCTCAAGGCGATCGACGCGCTCCTCCATCCACTCCCGCTCCTGCGGCCGCATCAGCTCGCGCTCGCCGCGTGGATCGCCGAGCGCTACCGATGTGGACTGGCGGACGCGGTCCGCGCGATGCTTCCGCCCGCGCTCGCGTCGCGAGCGCGCGCGTCGCGGCTCGGAGCCGCCCGAGGCGAGCGGAGCGAGCCGGTCTTCGCCGTCGCGCCCGCCGGCCGGGCCGCGCTCTACGCCGGGACGCGCGTCGGACCACGTCAGCTCGTCACGCTGCGCGCGCTCGTGGCCGGTGCGGTGACGCCGCACGACCTCGTCGACGCGGGCGGGTCCGCGGAGGCCGCGCGGGCGCTCGTGCGGAAGGGCCTCGCGACCGAGGGGCGCCGGGCGGTGCGGCGCGTACCGGCGGAGTTCGCGCTCGTCGAGGAGGACCGCGTGCGTGACGCCGAGGCGACGCCCGCGCAGGCGGCGGCCCTTCTCGAGATCGCGGCGGTCCGCGGGCAGGGGCGGGGTCTCTTGCTTCACGGCGTGACCGCGAGCGGAAAGACCGAGGTGTACCTCCGCGCGGCCGCCGATGCGCTCGCGCGCGGGTACGGCGTGATCGTGCTCGTCCCGGAGATCATTCTCACCGCGCAGGTGGTGGCGCGCTTCATCGCGCGCTTCGGCGACCGGGTCGCGCTGCTCCATAGCGCCCTTTCCGCGGGCGAGCGCTTCGACGAGTGGCGCCGCGTCCTCGACGGCATCGCCGACGTCGTCATCGGCTCGCGTTCGGCGCTCTTCGCGCCCCTCGAGCGCGTCGGCCTCGTCGTGGTCGACGAGGAGCAGGAGCCGTCGTACAAGCAGGAGAGCGCCCCGCGCTACCACGCCGTGGACACGGCGCTCGCGCTCGGTCGGGCTTCGGGCGCGACGGTCCTGCTGGGAAGCGCGACGCCTCGGGTCGTCACGTACGAGGCCGCGCGCAACGGCGACCTCACGCTGCTCTCGCTGCCGGAGCGCGTGGGCGAGATGGCCCTGCCGCCGACGACGATCGTCGATCTCCGGCTTGAGCTGCGCAGTGGGAACCGCGGCACGCTCTCGCGTGAGCTCCGAAAGGCGCTGCAGCATGCCGTCGGCGGCGGCGAGCAGGCGATCCTCTACCTCAACCGCCGGGGATTCGCGACGATCGTGCTGTGCCGCGACTGCGGATATGTCGCGACGTGTCCGGCGTGCGAGATCCCGTACGCGTACCACATCGACGGGTCGCTGGTCTGTCATCGGTGCGGCCGGCGGGAGGCGCACGCCCCGGACCGTTGTCCCGCGTGCGGCGGCGCGCGCATCAAGCAGCTCGGTGTCGGCACGCAACGGGTCGAGGAAGAAGTACGCGCCACGGTCCCGGGGGCACGGATCATCCGGCTCGACCGTGACGCGGTCCGCGCGAAGGGGGCGCACGCGCGTGCCTACGAGCGGATGCGGTCGGGCGACGCGCAGGTCATCGTCGGGACGCAGATGCTCGCGAAGGGCTTCGACCTGCCCCGCGTCACCCTCGTCGGTGTCATCAATGCGGATACGGTTCTCAACCTCCCCGACTTCACCGCGGCGGAGCGCACCTTCGAGCTCCTCACGCAGGTGCTCGGGCGATCGGGACGCGGCACCGCCGGTGGCCGCGGGATCGTCCAGACCTACCTGCCCGAGCATTACGCGATCCGCGCTTCGGCGGCCCACGATTACGGTGCTTTCGTGGAGGCCGAGCTCGCGGGGCGGCGGCGGTTCGGCTACCCGCCGTTCGGCCGCCTTGTGGTGCTCTCGACCCACGCGAAGCGGCTCGCGACGGTCGACCGCCGCGCGGACGAGCTCGCCCGCTGGCTGCGCGAGGCCGCGAGCGGCGACGCCGAGGTATTCGGTCCGGCGCCCGCGTTCGCCGCGAAGCGCGCCGGGAGCTATCGCGCGCAGATCGTGCTTCGCGGCGTGCACCCCGAGCGCGTGCTCGGGCGCGTGAGCGTGAACGAGGAGTGGACGGTCGACGTTGACCCGGTGACACTTCTCGGATGACCGAGGAGGCATCCGGGGCCGTCGAGAAGGCGCCACCCCCGCCGCGCCTGCGCCTCTCGAAGGGCACACCCTGGCGCATCGACGCGGGCCGGCGAGCGAAATGGACCACCCCCGAGTTCCTCGCCGCGAACGCGGTGGAGGTGCGCCAGATCGGCGATCCGGTGCTGCACGCGGTCGCGAAGAAGCCGCGCCTTCCTCGCGCCGAGCTCGAGGCGATCGTCGCGCGGATGTTCGCTTCGATGGTCGTCGCCCACGGCATCGGGATCGCCGCGCCGCAGATCGGCGTCCCGCTCCGGATCGCGATCATGGACGTCGACGACGCGGGAATCGTCGCGATCGAGCCGAGAATCGAGTGGACCAGCGAGGAGGTCGAGGAGACGAGCGAGGGATGCCTCTCCGTCCGCGGCCTCTACGGAATGCTCGAGCGGCCGGTCGCCGCGCGCCTCGTCGCCATGGACATCCTCGGGAAGCGCTTCACCCTCGTCGGCGACGAATTCGGGGCGCAGTGCATGCTCCACGAGACCGATCATCTCGACGGCAAGCTCTACGTCGACCGCCTGAAGTCGCGCGACGACCTTCATCCGGTCGAGCCGGAAGAGGAGGAACCGGTTTCCGCCTAGCCCCCCGCATCGTCTTCCTGGGGACGCCGGCGTTCGCGGTGCCGGCGCTCGAGGCGCTCCACCGGCTGCGCGAGGACGGCGTCGTCACGATCGCGGGGGTCGTCACCCAGCCCGACCGTCCCGGATCGCGTGGCGTCACGAGCGAGCCCGCCGTGAAGCGGGCGGCGCGGGCGCTCGGCCTCGCGGTCGTCCAACCGGAGCGCCTCGCCGGGCCGGGCCTCGCCGCCGTACTGGCGATGCGCCCCGAGCTCCTCGTGTGGGCCGCCTACGGGAACAAGATCCCAAAGGCGCTCCTCGACGCGGTGAGCGGCCGGACGGCGAACGTCCACGCCTCGCTCCTGCCGCGCTGGCGTGGAGCCGCGCCGATCGCGCACGCGATCCTCGCGGGCGATGACGAGACCGGCGTGACCCTCATGGAGGGAACGCTTGAGCTCGACGCCGGTCCGATCCTCGCGCAAGCGAAGACGAAGATCGACGCGCGCGAGACCCGCGGCGAGCTCGAGGAGCGCCTGGCGACGATGGGTGGCGAGCTGCTCGAACGCGAGCTGCCACGCCATCTGCGAGGGCAGCTCGTCCGCCGGCCGCAGGACCCCAAGCGCGTGACGCTCGCGCCGAAGCTCGACCCTGCGCGGGGCGCGCTCGACTTCGCGCGCCCCGCGGAGGAGGTCGCGCGTCTCGTTCGCGCGTACACGCCTGATCCGGGCGCGTTCACCACGTACCGCGGTCAGCGCATCGGCGTGTTACGCACGACCGTGACCGGCGGCCGCGGCGTCGACCATGGCACGCTCGAGATCCGCGCCGACGCGCCGCACGTCGCCGCGGGTGCGGGCTGGCTCCGCCTCGACGAGGTGAAGCCCGCCGGCAAACGTGCCATGAGCGGCGCGGACTGGGCGCGCGGCCTCCGCCTGGGCGGAAGCGAGCGCCTCCCGAGCTAGGACCGCTCCTCCTACGCTTGACCGATGATCGATGGGTCGAGAGCGATCAGCGAGGTGTCCGACGCCGAGCTCCTCGGGTGGCTGCGCGTGCGTGGGGAGCCCGCCTATCGCGCGAGGCAGATCCGGCGGCACACCACGCACGGCACCGCGCGCGATTTCGCGGAGCTGAGCGATCTGCCAAAGCCGCTTCGCGACGCCCTCGCAGGGGCGTTTCGCTGGTCATCGGTCGAACCGGTCCGTGAGGAGGCGAGCGCCGACGGAGAGACGCGGAAGGCGCTCCTCGCGCTGCGGGACGGCCACCACATCGAGACGGTCCTCATGCCGCATCACGGCGCGCGAAACGCGGTCTGCGTCTCGACGCAGGCGGGGTGTCCGATGGCCTGCGCGTTCTGCGCCACAGGCGAGATGGGTCTGGTGCGCAACCTCACGGCGGGCGAGATCCTCGACCAGATCCGCTACTGGCAGCGCGAGCTCGCCGAGCGGGGCGAGCGCGTGTCGCACGTCGTCTACATGGGGATGGGGGAGCCGTTCAACAACTACGACGCGACGATGGCGTCGGCGCGCGCGCTCGTCGATCCGGAGCGTTTCGGCGTGAGCGCGCGCCGCCTGACCGTTTCGACCTGCGGCGTCGTGCCAGGCATCGACGCTCTGGCCGGTGAGGGATTGCCGATCAACCTCGCGGTCTCCCTGCACGCCCCTGACGATCCGACGCGCGCGCGGATCATGCCGATCAATCGCAAGTGGGGCGTGGACGAGGTCCTCGCCGCCGCGGCGCGTTACGTCAAGCGGACGAAGCGCCGCGTGACCTTCGAATATGTGCTCCTCGCCGGCGTCAACGACTCCGATGCGACGGCGCGTTCGCTCGCGGATGCGATCCAGCGACACGGGCCGACGAAGGACGCGCACGTGAATCTCATCCCCTACAACCCCGGCGCGGGCGGGTTTCACCGGCCGTCGGTCGCCCGCATGGAACGCTTCGCAGAGGTGCTACAGGAGCGTGGGCTCGCGGCGACACTGCGGATCAGCAAGGGGCAGGACATCGCCGCGGGATGCGGGCAGCTGAAGGTGGCCGAGGGAAAGGCGGCTGCGGTCTAGCTAGACGGGCGCGTAGTCGGTCGCCGCGCGGAGGCGCGGAATCGGCGAGAACAGAAGGAAGGCGATCGAGAGGGCCATGCCTGCCCAGCCGATCGCGATGCCGCCGCGCGCGCCGATCTGCTCCGCGACGTACGCCGCGACGAGCGCGCCGAGCGGATAGGCGATGCCGTGCGATACCACGTCGAGCGTCGCGTTCACGCGACCGAGGATGCCGTCCGGTGTCACGCCTTGGATGAGCGAGAGCTCTGCGACGCCCTCGATGGTCTGCAGGCCATCGCCGATGAGCTGCGGCAGCAAGAGCATGAGCGTGGCGACCGCCACCGGTCCCTGCGCGAGCGGCGTCAGCACGCCGAGGATCGACGACGCGATCGCCATGCCCACGAGGGTCGGTCCGATCCCGAGCGCGTTCACGACGCGCGACGCGAAGAGCGAACCGACGAGCGACCCGACGCCTCCCGCTGAGATGACGATCCCGAGCAGGAACGGGTCGAGGTGCAGCTCGCGTAGCAGGTAGATCGAGTACAGGACTCCGTAGAACGCGCCGAAGACGTGTCCCGGCACCGAACGCGCGGCGAGGGGGAAGACGATCGGATGATGACGAACGCTGCGCAGTCCTTCGGCGATCTCTTGGACGATCCGCGTCCGCATCACGCGCGGCGGGTGCGACGGCTCGGGCGCGCGGATGAGCACGAGCGAGACCGCGGAGACGATGAACGAGATCGCGTCGACGAGGATCGCGAACGGCGCGCTGACGAGCTGGACCAGGCCTCCCGCGAAGCTCGGACCCCCGATCTCGGCGATCGACGAGCTCGTGGCCAGCTTGCTGTTTCCCTCGACGAGCCGGTCCCGGCCGATGAGCGTGGGCACGTACGCGGGATACGCGGCGTCGAAGAGAGCGCCGAGGCAGGAGGCGAGGAACACGACCAGGTAGAGCTGCTCGATCCGCAGCGTCCCGAACGCGTACGCCACCGGGATCGACAGCAGAACTGCCGCGCGGATCAGATCGTCCCAGATGAGGAGCGGCCGACGGCGCAGCCGGTCGACCCATGCGCCGGCGATGAGACCGACGATGAGGATTCCGAGGCTCTGCACGATGACGAGCACGGCGAGCTCCCAGGGGCCCGCGCCGAGCACGAGGATCGCGACCAGGGGAACCGCGGTCCGCGTGACGACCGAGCCGAGCTTCGAGATGGTCTGCCCGACCCAGAGCCTCAGGAAGTCCGGGTGCTGCCAGAGCGACGACGCTCGTGTGGACACGGCGGCAGGCTAACGGCAGACCGCTACGTGTTCGCTAGCGGCGGACCCGCTCCCGCTTCTTCGCCATGCGCGCGTCCTTGGTCTGATTGCGCCGGCAGCGCGTGCACACGAGCAGCTTCACGCCATCGATGACCGCCGGATGAAGGTTCGCGTCGAACCGGCGGTGCGTGTGCACCTTCGAATGGCTCACGTTGTATCCGTAGGCGGCGGTTTTGCCGCAGATCGCGCAGGCGCGTGGCATGACGGCGGTTCTCCTCAGGGGAAGTGATCCCAATGTTACATTCGCCGACATCTCGACGCAATTCGACGGAGCGGCGATGCTGCGTGCACTCGAGGCCGCGACCGCTCGCCTCGAGGCGAACGTCGACGAGGTCAACGCGCTGAATGTCTATCCCGTTCCCGACGGCGACACGGGCACGAACATGCTCCACACGATGCGCTCGGCTCTGAAGGAAGCGCGCGCCGGGGAGCGCACCCTCGCCGCGGTGAGCGCGGCCGCCGCGCATGGCGCGCTCATGGGCGCACGAGGCAACAGCGGCGTGATCCTGTCGCAGATCGTCCGCGGGATGAAGGACGCGTTTGCCGGAAAGACGAACGCCGGGGTGCCCGAGATGCGCCGCGCCGCCGAGCTCGCGCGCCGGTACGCCTACGACGCGGTGAGCGCGCCCGCGCCCGGCACGATGCTCACGCTCACGGTGGCCATGGAAGACGCGGCGGCGTTCGAGGGCTCCGACGTCGTCGACATGCTGCGCGGGATGACCGCCGAGACCGATCGCGCGCTCGCGCGCACACGCGAGGAGAACCCCACGAACCGTGCCGCCGGCGTCGTCGACGCGGGCGCGCGCGGGCTGCAGCTGCTCCTCGAGGGCCTGCTCTCGAGCCTGAGCGGGAAGGAGGTCCCGCTCACGCGGGTCCCGCTCGCGACGCCGTCGCTGTACGCCGCGACGTCGCAGGCGCCCTCATGGGAGGGCGCGTACGACGTCCAGTTTCTCGTCCAGGATCCGAAACGGCCCGTCGCGCAGGTCCGCGACGAGATGCTGAAGTTCGGCGCCGACTGCGTCCTCGTCGTCGGCGACGAGTCCGTCATCAAGGTTCACGTGCACACGCTTCGGCCCGACGAGATCGTCCGGATCGGACTGACCGCGGGCCGCATCGGGGATGTTGTCGTCGAGGACCTCGACGCCATGACCGCCGAGCACGAACGCACGACCGGCATCGTCGTGGCGCCGCCCTCGCGCGCGCCTGCGGCGGCCGTCGGCGTCGTGGCGGTCGTCCCCGGCGAAGGATTCGCGGCGGTCGCCCGGTCGCTGGGCGCCTCGGTGGTGCGTGGCGGACCGACGATGAATCCCTCGACGGAGGAGCTCGTCGCGGCGATCAACGCCGCGAACGCGAGAACGGTCATCGTGTTGCCGAACGACAAGAACGTCATCCTCGCGGCCGAGCAGGCGGCCAAGGTCGCGAAGGCCGCGGTCCGGATCGTCCGGACCCGGAACGTCGCGCAGGGGATGGCCGCGCTCGTCGCGTTCGATCCGGCGAAAGACCCGGCGGAGATCGCCGACGAGATGGCTGAGGTGGCCGAGCGCGCGCACGGCATCGAGGTCACGCGGGCCATCCGCGACGCGACGATCGACGGCGAGCGTGTGCGCCGCGGCGAGGCCATGGCGCTCCTCGACGGTCGCGTGGTGGCGCATGGCGACGATGAGGTCACCGCGCTCTGCGAGGCCGCCCGCCGGCTGAGCGACGCCGAGATCCTCACGCTCTACAGCGGCGCCGACGTGGACGATGCGCGGGTGCAGCGCGCCGCGCAGCGCCTTCGCGCCACCTGCCCGGGTGCATCTGTCGAAGTCGCGCACGGCGGGCAACCCCACTACGCGTTCATCGTCGCCGCCGAGTAGGAGCACCGTCTTCCGGCCCGGCGCGGCACCATTGACCTAATGGCCCCTGCGACCGCTCGCGACACCCGGCCCTCCAGCTCGCTCGACCTCGACGTGACTCGCTTGCCGGGCATCGGGCTCGAGTCGAAGAAGCTCCTCGAGCGGCTCGAGATCCGGACGATTGGCGACCTGCTCTGGCACCTGCCGGCGAGGTACGACGATTTCTCGAAGTACCGGCCACTGCGCGCGCTCGTCGCCAACCAGAAGCAAACCGCGATCGCGGTGATCGGACGCATGACCCAGCGGCGGACCGCGCGCGGGCAGCTCCTGACGGAGGCGGAGCTCTTCGAGGAGGACGGAACGCCGTCGGACGTGCGCGCCTCGTGGTTCGGCCGTTCCTTTGTGAAAGAGACGCATCGCGAGGGCGAGCGCGTCCGTCTTTCGGGCGACGTGAAATGGGTCGGACGCTCGCTGCAGTTCAGCCAGCCGGCCCTCGAGCGCGCCGACGCCGAGGCGGTCCACACCGGTCGGCTCGTCCCGATCTACCGCCTCACCGAAGGGCTGAAGGCGGGACAGGTGCGCCGGTGGTTGCACACCGCGATCGAGGGCGGACCACGGCGGACCGCCATCGTGGGCGAGGTCCCGGACCTTCTGCCCGCGCAGGTCCGCGAGCGGCACCGACTTCCGGATATCGCCTCGGCCCTCCGTCAGGTGCATTTCCCGGACGACACCGCGCGACTGCTCGCGGCGCGCCGCCGGCTCGCGTTCGACGAGCTCCTCGTGCTGCAGCTCGCGCTCGCCCAGCGGCGGGAGCGCTGGCGCGCCCAGGCGAAGGCCATGCCGCTCGTCGCGGCGGACGACGCGCTCGGGCGATGGACCGCCGCGCTGCCCTTCACGCTCACCGGCGCGCAAGGCCGTGTGATCGAGCAGATCCGAGCCGATCTGGCCCGCCGCGTCCCGATGTCGCGGCTGCTCGAGGGCGACGTGGGCTCGGGCAAGACCGTGGTCGCCGCGCTCGCCGCGCGCATCGCCGCGGCGTCGGGCGCGCAGACCGCGCTGATGGCCCCCACCGAGCTCCTCGCGGAGCAGCACGCGCGCTCGCTCGCCGCTCTCTTCGGGAACGAGGGTCCCACTCACGCCCTCCTCACCTCGAGCGTGACGGGTGAGCCACGCCGGCGGATCCTCGCCGGGCTCGCCGACGGCTCGATCGACGTGGTGGTCGGAACCCACGCGCTCGTGGAGGAGGCCGTCGCGTTCGACCGCCTCGGTCTCGCGGTGGTCGACGAGCAGCACCGCTTCGGCGTTCGGCAGCGCTCGACCTTCCGCGAGAAGGGCGATGGCCTTGACCCGCACCTTCTCCTTACGACCGCGACGCCGATACCGCAGACGCTGAACCAGACGATCTACCGCGATCTGGACATCTCGGTCATCGACGAGCTGCCCGCCGGGCGGCTTCCGATCATCACGCACCTCCGGACACCCGACCAGCTGGCGAAGGTCTGGGAAGGGGTCCGCCTTGCCGTGGAGCGCGGGCAGCAGGCCTTCGTGGTCACGCCGCGGATCGATCCCGACGACACGGGCGGCGAGGAGCTGCCGAGTGCGATCGCCACCGAGCGCGACCTCGGCCGGGGGGAGCTGCGGGGCCTTCGCCTCGCGCTCATGCACGGACGGATGGCCGCGAAAGAGCGGGACGACGTGATGCGCAGATTCGCCGCGCGGGAGATCGACGTCCTCGTCGCGACCACGGTCATCGAGGTCGGGATCGACATTCCGAACGCGACCGTGATGGTCATCCTCGGCGCGGATCGTTTCGGCCTCGCCCAGCTCCATCAGCTGCGCGGTCGGGTCGGCCGCGGCGCCGACCGCGCGTACTGCGTCCTCGTGAGCGACGCTTCGGAGTCGGCCCGGCTCGCCGCGATGGTGGAGCAGAAGGAGGGACGTCCGCTGAACGGCTTCGAGCTCGCGATGCGCGACCTCGAGATCCGCGGCGCGGGGGAGTTCCTCGGCACCCGCCAATCCGGCGCGCCCGAGCTGCGCATCGTCGACCTCGCCGATGTCGACCCGCAGCTGATCGACGAGACCGCGCGCGAGGCGGACCGCACGCTCGCCAGCGATCCGTCGCTCGAGCGCCCCGACCACGAGCTGCTCGCGGGGGCGGTCGACCAGCTCTGGCGCCGGTACGCCCTCGCCTGATGCGGGTGATCGCCGGTGAGGCGAAAGGCCGAACGCTCGTGGTCCCGCGTGGTGGTGGAACGCGCTCGGCGACCGATCGGATCCGCGAGACGCTCTTTGCGATCCTCGAGCCCGACCTCAGCGATGCGACCGTCCTCGACCTCTTTGCCGGCGCGGGCGCGCTGGGGATCGAGGCGCTTTCGCGCGGTGCCGCGCACGTCACGTTCGTCGAGCGGGCGCACGAGGCGCTGCGCGCCCTCAAGCGAAATCTCGGGACGACCGGTTTCCTGACGCGCGGGACGGTCGTCTCCGCCGACGTCTCGCGCTACCTCACCGCGTGGCCGGCGGGTCCGTTCACGCTCGCGTTCGCGGATCCGCCGTTCGCGGATGTGGTGGAGCTGGAGAAAACGCTGGCGCACCCCGGCCTGCGAGGCGCCCTCGCGCCCGGTGCGCTCGTCGTCGCGCGGTTCCTGCGCAAACATCCGCCGACCCTGCCACCGGGCGCGCAGACGGTGCGCGTGAAGGAGATCGGTGAAGAGACTCTGCTGTTCCTGCGGTACGCTGAGTCCGCTGCGGGAGGGTGACTTGGACATACAGTTCCTGGTAGAGCGGCTCGAAGCGCTCGTCGTCAACGCCCGGAAAGTGCCGATGACGAGCAACATCATCCTCGAGCAAGCCGCCGTCCTCGACCTCATCGACCAGCTGCGGGTGGCGATCCCGGAGGAAGTCAAACAGGCCCGGCGCATCAATCAGGAGACGGACCGGGTCCTCGCGAAGGCACGCGAGGAGGCGGAGCAGATCATCGGCGCGGGACAGGAACAGGCAGCGCTCTTGCTTCAGGACCAGTCCATCCTGCGCGAGGCCGAATCGCGAGCGCAGGACATCCTCGACAAGACTCAGACCAAGGCTGAGGAGACGATGCGCGGCGCGGATCAGTACGCCGCGGACGTCCTCGTCCGTCTCGAGAGCGACCTCGTGAAGACGCTGTCGATCATCAAGAAGAGCCTCGAAGTGCTCGAGGAGAGACGGGCCCAGCCGACGGAGGGCTAGCGCGTGAAGGTCAACATCGCACCTCTGCTCAAGGCGCCGATCGGCACGCAGACCGACTACGCGGTCACCGAGGCGCCCATCGATCCCCATGGAGAGAACGCCGAGCTGCTCGACGCGAGCGTCGAGAGCATCGACGCGGACATCGTCGCGACCCACACGAACCCGGGCGCGCTCATCGAAGGCGAGGCGTCGGCGAAGGTGGCCGTCCAGTGCAGCCGTTGCCTGAAGCCGATCCAGGCCCCGGTGCGGACCCACTTCGCGGAGCAGTACTACGCGACGATCGACGTCTTGAGCGGCGACGCCAGGGACACGGCTCCCCGCGACGCGAAGACGATCGGGAGCGACTTTCGCATCGACCTCACGCCGCTCCTTCGTGAGGAGGTCATCCTCGCGACCCCGCTCGCGCCGCTCTGCCGCCCCGACTGCAAAGGCCTTTGCCTGGTGTGTGGCCGCGACCTCAATTTGGAGCCGCACGTCCACGACGCCGCCACGAACGAGAGCTGGGCAAAGCTCGAGGCGCTGAAGGACTTCCATCCCGAACGCGAATAGATCCACGCGGAGGTCAAGATGAGCACGCTCGATGAGATCACGGACCTCGAGGAGCGCCTCAGACAGGCCGAGCTCGGACCCGTCCTGCGCGTTTGGCTGAAGAAGGACGGACGCTGGCAGATCGTCGCCGGGTCGACGGTGCTTCTGAGTCCCTAGAATCAAGGCTCGAGAACCGAAGGAGCCACCATTTGGCAGGTCAACCAAAAAAGCGCATCCCGCGAGCGGCCCAGGGCGAGCGGCGGAGCCATCTCGCTCTCAAGGCGATGACGCTCGTGCCGTGTCCGCAGTGCAAGAGTCCCAAGCCGCCGCACCAGGCGTGTCCCCACTGCGGCACGTTCCGCGGCCGTCAGGTCATCCGGATCAAGACGAAGCGGACGGCCGCTTAGTACCGGCGACCCACGAATGAAGATCGCCGTCGACGCAATGGGCGGCGACCACGCCCCGGACGAGATCGTCCGGGGCGCACTGTTGTATCGCGCCAAGGGCGGCGGTGCCGAGCTCATCCTCGTGGGGCGCGAGGACGACCTTCGGCGAGCGGGGGCGCTCGGTGAGGGCATCACTATCCGCGATGCGCACGACGTCGTGGGGATGGACGAACACCCGGCGAAAGCGCTCCGCGGGCGCGCCGATACGTCGATCGGCGTCGCGACGACGCTCGTGAAGCGCGGCGAGGCCGACGCGGTCGTCTCCGCGGGCAACACCGGTGCGACGATGGCGGCGGCGCTCATGCTCCTTGGTCGCATCCGCGGGATTGACCGGCCCGCCCTCTGCGGGATGCTCCCGACGACGAAGGGCAAGGCGGCCTGTCTCCTCGACGCCGGCGCGACGATGGACGCCGACGAGCACAACATCCTGCAGTTCGCGCGCATGGCCTCGCGTTTCATGGAGAAGGTCCACTCGGTAGAGCGCCCGTCGGTCGGGCTCATCAACGTCGGCGAGGAGCCCGAGAAGGGCGGGCGCTTGCAGCAGGCCGCGCATGCGCTGCTTTCCGGCGCTGAGGACCTCAACTTCTACGGGAACATCGAGGGGCGTGACGTCATGCGCGGGATCACGGACATCTGCGTCACCGACGGCTTCACCGGAAACGTTCTCGCGAAAGGGATGGAGGGAGTCGTCGACGTCTTCGTCGACGGCATCCGCCACGACATCTTCGGGGGCCCGCTCGGGAAGATCGCCGGCCTCTTCGCGTTGCCTGGCCTGGGGAAGTTCCGCAGCCGCATGGACTACGACCCGTACGTCTCCGCGCCGCTCCTCGGCGTGGCCGGGATCTCCGTCGTCACGCACGGCCGCGCGCGGGCGAACATGATGCGCCGCGCGATCGAGGTCGCCGAGCGGGCGGTCGCGACGCGGCTCCTCGAG
>VBFI01000169.1 GCA_005889275.1 Chloroflexota bacterium
AGCGCCGATCTCGGCGCGGTGGGCGACGAGCTCGTCCTCGATTTCAACTTCGCCTACCACCCATCGTGCCGGTTCGACCCGAAGTGGGTGTGTCCGCTCGCGCCGCTGTCGAATAGGCTTGCCGTCGCGATCGAGGCGGGGGAGCGGATGTCGTGAACACGCGCGAACGGTGGACGCTCATCGCGGCGGTACTTGGCTCGTCGATCGTGTTCGTCGACTCGACCGTTGTGAACGTCGCGCTCCCGCGGATCGGGCGCGAGCTGCCGACGACGATCTTCGGCGTCCTCGAGGGACAGTCGTACGTCTACAACGGCTATCTCCTCACGCTCTCCGCGCTGCTCATCCTCGCCGGCGCGCTGTCGGATTTCTACGGACGGCGCCGCCTGTTCCTCATCGGCCTCATCGGCTTCGGCCTCGTAAGCGTCCTGTGCGGGATCGCGCCGAACATGGAGTTCCTGGTTGCCGCGCGGATCCTCCAGGGCGCGGCGGGCGCGGTTCTCGTTCCCGGCTCGCTGGCGCTCATCACCGCGACCTTCACCGGCGAGCAGCAGGGCCGCGCCTTCGGGGTGTGGGCGGCCGCCTCCGCGGGGACGACGATCCTCGGGCCGTTCGTCGGCGGCATCCTCGTCGACACGCTCTCGTGGCGCGCCGCGTTCCTCATCAACGTGCCCCTCGTCGCAGTCGCCGTCTGGGCGACCTGGGTCCACGTGGGCGAGTCGCGTAACGAGAACGCATCCGGCAAGTTCGACTGGCTCGGCGCGGCGGTCGTGGCGATCGCGGTCGGCGGCCTGAGCTTCGGCGCGATCTACGGACAGCAGCGCGACTGGAGGGATCCGGTCGCGTACGTGGCGCTGGCCGCCGGCGTCCTCGCGACGATCGCGTTCCCTTTCCTCATGGCGCGCAACCCCGACCCGCTCGTGCCGCTCGAGCTCTTCCGCTCGCGCAACTTCACGGTCACGAACATCTCGACGTTCCTCATCTATGGCGCGCTCTACGTGACCTTCTATTACGTCGCGCTCATGGTGCAGGGCGTGCTCGGCTACTCCGCCGCGGCCGCCGGACTCGCGGGCATCCCCGGCGGGCTGCTGCTCGCGGTGCTCTCCACACGCTTCGGCGCGCTCTCGGGCCGGTACGGACCCAAGCTCTTCATGAGCATCGGCCCGGCGCTCATGGCGCTGGGCGTTCTCTGGTTCCTGCGTGTCCCCCCGACGAGTGCCGCTTGGGCCTTCACCCCCGGCGATCCGTCGACGTGGCTGCCGCCACGCGATTTCCTCGTCGATTTCCTGCCGGGGCAGATCGTCTTCGGCCTGGGGCTCGCGATGATGGTCGCGCCGCTCACCACGGCGCTCATGACGAGCGTCCCGGTCCGCAACTCGGGTGTCGGGTCGGCGATCAACAACGCGATCTCGCGCGTGGGTCCGCAGCTCGCCGGCGCGGCGATCTTCGTGGCGATCACCGCGAGCTTCTACTCGGGTATGGCCGCGCGCCTCCCGGGCACCGACACCTCCGATCCGCAGTTCCGCCACGACTACCCGCCGATGAACGTCCCGCGCACGAACGACCCGCGCGCCGAGGCCGACCGCGAGGAGTCCACGAACGCGTTCCACCTCGCGGTGCTCGTCGGCGCCGGCCTGCTCGCGGCAGGGGCGCTGGTGAACTTCGTCGGGATCTCGAACGAGGTCGCGCTCGCGAAGGGACGCAAGGCGGAGGCGCCGGCCGCCGCGAGCTGACCGCGGAACCCGCGCCCAAGCGGGTTGTAATAGGTGAGTGCGTACGGCTCTGCTCGCGTGTGCCCTCCTCGCCGGTTGCACGAGCCCGGTCCCGCCGCAGACGTCTGCGGTCAGCTGTCAGCCGACGATCGCCCGCATGGTCCCGCCCCAGGTCGTCGTCGACGCGATGATCGGTGGCATGCGGCCGCAGCCGAGTCACGTGCCGACACGCGAGGAGTACGCGGCGACAGGGAACTGGATCGGCAACGACGCGCTGTGGATCAGCCTTCCGACCGATGGAACGCTGCTCGTCCGGCAGGAGAGTCCCAGCCGCGCGCAGCATCCCGCCGAGCCGTGGGGAACCAAGGTCTGGATGATCCCGCTCAAAGCCGGACCGCCCAGACTGACCGGGCGGCGGCTCGACGGCACCGGCACGTTCGTCGGCACGGCTTCCGATGGAAATGTCGGCAGCGGCGTCAACTTCTCGCAACTCGGGTGCTGGGAGCTGGAGTACGAGATCGCCGGCGACCGGGTGCGCTTCACTGTGAACGTCGTCGGGGAGAGCTAGACCGGACGTTGACGTATGAGTAAGCGCAGGCTAACGTAAGCCCACGCTAACTTCTACGTCCGGGGAGGACACGATGGGCTTACCCGCTACGAACTTCGAGATCAACAGCGCGGATCCCGCCAAGGCAAAGCGCTTCTACAGCGACGTCTTCGGCTGGAAGATGAACGACGTCCCGAACAACTACACCTTCGTCGACACGGACGCTGGTGGAAAGGGCATCGGCGGGGGGATCGGACCGCTGCGCGGCCCGAAGCCGTTCGTGACGATCTACATCGTGTCGCCGGACGTGAACGCGACGCTCGCGAAGGCGACGAAGGCCGGCGGGAAGGTCGTCTTTCCGGCGACGAAGGTCGGACCGACGACGACGATCGCGCTCTTCAGCGATCTCGATGGGAACGTCATCGGCCTCACCGACGGCAAGTAGGCGGGCCGCTAGAGCAGGACACCCTCGACCGCGGCGATGACCGCCTTCTCGTGCTCGCTCGTTCGGAAGTCATGCAGCGCATTCGTCGGCAGCGGGTGCTCCGACGTGGCGCCGTCGCGGCAGGTGTAGAGGACGGGATAGATCTCGCCCGCGGCGTTTTCTTCGAGCGTGATGGCGACCGAGTTGGCCCCGCCGGTGTCGAGGACGTGCTGCAAGGGCTGCACGCCGTCGTCGACGATGCCGCGTTTGTCGTCGCGGACGATCACGCGCGCGAGATAGGCCTTCTGGTGCCACAGCTCGGGGGCGTTCGTCGCCTCCGTCAGGAGGAACGAGACGAGCTCGGCGCGCGAGATGACGGGCCGCTCTGGAGAAACCTCGAAGTGCTTCGCGGCGATGTGCCGGGCGAGGATGCGCCCGTTGTAGCGGTGTCCATTCACGCCGCCGGAGTTGCTCGGGATCCCGTGCTTGCGCAGCCCCGGCGATGCCTGGTGGATCGTCCCGCCGAAGTACACGCCCGGAACGGTCGAGCTCTCCCAGAACGGCGTCTGCGCCGGAAGCTTGTTGCGCCCCACGGTCGCGACCCCGAGGTTCGGCAGGTCCTGGATGGGGCTGGTGAAACCCGTCGCCGCGATGACATCGTCGACCTCGAAGACCAGATCGCTCGCCGCGTCGGCCTTGCGCGTGTGGACGTGGAAGTGACCCTCGCGCCGCTCGATCCGCTCGATCGACGCGTCGAGCACGATGACCCCGCCGGCGAGCACGTGATCCTCGTACGGCTGCACGTATCGCGCGCGCACTCCGACCAGCGAGCGCGTGTTGATCGACAGCTTCGCCGGCGACGGCGACGCGAGCACGATCTGCTTCGCCCACTGCAGGAGTCCGGTGGCGAGCTCGAATCCGGAGTTCTCCTTGCCGATGATGAACACGCGCCGCCCGGCGTAGGTCTCGGCGGGTCGGGTGTCCGCGTAGTGCGGGACGTCCTCGATGCCCGGGATCTGCGGACGCCACGGCTGCGAGACCCCGACCGCGAACACCGGCACCTGGCAGCGGAACTCGCCGTCCGTCGTCTCGAGGACCCAGCGATCGCCGTCGCGCCGCGTGGCCGTCCAGCGACAGCCGAAGCGCACGGCGACTCCGGTCCGCTCCGCGAACGTCGCGAGGTTGCGCTCCATCTCCGGTCGCGACGGGTAGTACGAGCTGCCATCCATGATCGTGGTCATCAGCGCGGCGTGCTCGCGCTCGATGGGCAGCAGGCTGTTCCAGTCGTAGCGCTCGTACTCGCGTGTGCCGCGCTCGAACGGCGCGTACGGCTTCGTCCACGAGAGCAGCCGCTGGAAGAACGGCCAGCGCCGGAACATGCCGCCGGCACTCTCGTCCGCCGAGATCACGGCGTGGCGGACGCCAAGACGCGAGAGCGAGTAGCTGATCTGAAGGCCGCCGGGTCCGCTGCCCACGACGACGACCGGGTACTCGCCCGGTGGGTGCGGCCGGTCGGTCAGCCGCGGCCCCGTGTCGCGTTCGCGAGCTTGCGTGCCTCGGCGACCAGGATCCGGTAACAGACGCGCGGATTCGTTTGGAGGAATTCTTGGAGCAGCTGTCCGGGAAGCACGAGGCAGCGCAGCGGATGCACCGCGACGACGTCGGCGACCGGGGCTTCGCCCAGGAGGACCGAGATCTCGCCGAAGAAATCGCCGCGGCGAAGCGTGTTCACGCGCGTGGTGCCGGCGATGACGACGGCCTCGCCCTCGAGGATGATGTAGAAGGCTGATCCGGAAAGCCCTTCGCGTAAGACGCGCTCATCTTTCGCGAAGTACCGCTCCTCGAGCGAATGGGCGACGCGCTCGAGCTCGGGCCGAGAGAGATCAGCGAAGATCGCGAGACCGGCGAGGGTTTCGGTGGCGTCGTCGGGCGCGGAACGCATGGCGCCTGTTTAAGCCGTGTTCGGGGACTTGGCAAGCAGGCGATGGGGGACAATGCAGGTCGAATGGGCGAGGGGAGAGGGCTCCCGGCGGGCACCCTCACGTTTCTCTTCACGGACATCGAAGGCTCGACGAAGCTCCTGAACGAGCTGGGCACGGAGCGATTTCACGAGGTCCTTGCGGTGCATACGCGCCTGCTCCGTGATGCGTTCAAGGACGGCGTCGAGGTCCGCATCGAGGGCGACGCGCTCTTCGTGGTGTTCCCCGTCGCCGCGAAGGCGGTCCGTGGGGCGGCGGCGGCGCAGCGCGCTCTCGGTGCGGCAACCTTCCCGCATGGCGCCACGGTCCGTGTGCGCATGGGGATGCACACCGGAGAAGGAACGCCCGCGAGCGCCGAGGCAGGCGCCGACTATGTGGGGATCGACGTCCACCGCGCCGCCCGGGTCGCGGCCGCGGCGAACGGCGGGCAGGTGCTGCTGACGCAGGCGACGGCGATGCTCGCGGGGACGGATCTCGGCGACGGGCTCTCCTTCCGCGAGCTCGGTGACTTCAGGCTCAAGGACCTCGCCCATCCGGAACACATCCTCCAGCTCGTGATCGGCGGCCAGCCCGCGGAGTTCCCTCCGATCCGCAGCCTCGATCGAACGCCGACGAACCTGCCGCCCCAACCGTCAACCTTCGTCGGACGCGAGCGCGAGATCGCCGAGGGGCAGCGGCTCCTGGAGAAAGCGCGGCTCGTGACGCTCACGGGTCCGGGCGGCACGGGCAAGACGCGGCTCTCGATACGGATCGCGGAAGAAAGCGCGCCCGCGTTCAACGATGGGACGTTCTTCGTGCCGCTCGCGCCGATCAGCGATCCGGACCTCGTCCCCTCGACGATCGCGCACACTCTGGGGATCCAGGTCGGCGGCTCGGAGCTGCCGCTCGCGCGGGTCCTCGACCACGTGCGCGAGAAGCGGATGCTCCTGGTCCTCGACAACTTCGAGCAGATCCTTCCGGCCGCTCCGGTCGTCGGACAGATCCTGGGCGCAAGCCCATCGCTGAGGGTCATCACGTCGAGCCGCGCCCCGCTGCGGATCGCGGGCGAACAGGAATACCCGGTGCCGCCGCTCGACCTACCGAATCCTGAGCGTCTCCCAGCGCTTGAGGTGCTCGCGCAATCGGACGCGGTCCGCCTGTTCATCGAGCGCGCGACCGCCGTACGGCCGGATTTCCGCGTTACCGCCGAGAACGCCGCAGCGGTCGCGGAGATCGTCTTCCGGCTCGACGGCCTCCCGCTCGCGATCGAGCTCGCCGCGGCGCGGATCAAGGTGCTCACCCCGCAGGCGATGGCGCCGAAGCTCCGGCAGGGGCTCGACATGCTCGCGTCGACGGCGCGCGATCTTCCCGAGCGGCAGCGCACGCTGCGCGGAGCGATCCAGTGGAGCTGGGACCTGCTCGAGCTGCTCGAGCGGCGGCTCTTCGCGCGCCTTGCGGTGTTCGTGGCCGGAGCGACGCTTCCCGATATCGAGCGGGTCTGCAGCCCCGACGGCGAGCTTGGCGGTGATGTGCTCGACCTGCTCAGCTCGCTCGTCGAGCACAGCCTTATCCGGCAATCCGAGATCGAGGGCGAGCCGCGTTTCCGGATGCTCGTCTTGATCCGCGAGTACGCGATGGAGCAGCTCGCACGGAATGGCGAGTCCGATGAGATCGCGCGCCGGCATGCCGAGGCCTACCTCGCGCTCGCTGAGGAGGCACGGCCGCAGCTGCAGGGGCCCGAGCAGAAACGCTGGCTCGATCGTCTCGAGCTCGAGCACGACAACATCCGGGCGGCCCTCGAGACGATGATCTCGCGCGGTATGGCGGAGCAGGCGTGCCGCGCCCTCTCGGCGCTGTGGCGGTTCTGGCAGATCCGCGGGCACCTCATCGAAGCCGAGAACTGGTCCAAGCGCATCCTCGCACTGCCGACGGCGTCGATCCCGCCGCTCACGCTCATGCGGGCGTACGAGGCCGCCGGCGGCATCACCTACTGGCAGGGCAAGTTCGAGCCCACGAGGATCAGCTACGAGAAGACCCTGGAGCTCGCGAGAGCGCATGGCACCGATCTCGACGAGGCGAACGCCGCGTACAACCTGTCGTTCGTGTACGGGATACCGATGTCCGATACCGCGCGTGCCCTCGAGCTCCTGGCCGTGGCGAAAGCGAAGTGGATCTCCGCGGGTGACGAGGTTGGCGTCGCCCGGGCGGCGTGGGCGCGCGCCACGTACCTGCAGCTCGGTCCGCTCGGCACCGGCGATCCCGCACAGCTGCGCGAGGCGCTCGCGTCGGTCGAGGAGGCTCTTGCGGTCCATCGCAAGTACACGAACCGTTTCGACGTCGCGTGGGACCTGCATCTGTATGGCATGACCCTGCTCAAGCTCGACCGTTTTGCCGACGCCCTTGCGGCCTTTCGCGAGTCGGCGGCGCTCTTCAGAGCTGACAACGACCTCAGCGGATTCGCCATCATCGCGAGCGATTGCGCGCAGCTCGCGGCCGCGAAGGGGCAGCGCGAACGGCAGGCGACCCTGGTTGGCGTCGCCGAGTCGTTCTCACTACGTGCCGCGACGGGGCAGCTTCTCCGCAGCATCAAGGAACAGGACGGGCGCTGGATGCCCGAAGACGTTCCCGCTGACCTCCGGACAGCCTACGAGCGGGGCCTGGCGATGGACACGGAGTCGGGGTTCGCATACGCGCTCGAGGACGTGCCGTGAACCTGGAGGCGGAGCGCCGTACGACCGCTACCAGCGAGCGACGGCAGATCACCGTCCTCTTTGCCGACATCGCGAATTCCACCGCGATCGCCGAGCGGCTGGACGCGGAGGACTGGACGGCCATCGTGGGCGAGGCCTTTGGTCTCATGAACCGCACGATCGAGCGCTATGGCGGGACCGTCGCGCGACTCATGGGCGACGGCGTGCTCGCTTTCTTCGGCGCGCCGGTCGCGCACGAGGATGATCCGGAGCGCGCGGTCCGTTGCGGGCTCGACATGGTGAGGGCGATCGACGACCTCGGCGCGAAGCATCGCGCGCAGACGGTCACCGATCTGCGGGTCCGCGTGGGGATCAACACCGGTCCCGTGGTGGTCGGCGTCGTCGGGACCGAGAAGGCGCACGAGTACACCGCGATGGGCGACGCGGTGAACGTCGCCGCGCGCATGCAGTCGCACGCCGAGCCCGGCGGCGTCCTCATCACCGCCGCGACGCATCGCTTCCTCGCCGCGCTTGTCGACGCGCGCGATGTTGGCCACCTCGAGCTCAAGGGCAAGACCGACGCGGTGCAGGCCTTCGCCGTTGCCGGACTCAAGGCCGGCGCGGTGAGCGCGCGCGGCCTCGGTGGCGTCCGTGCGCCGATGATCGGGCGAGACGACGAGCTCGCGCGCCTGCGCGAGCTCTTCGCGGTCGCGCGCGCCGGACAGGGCCGCGTCGCGAGCGTTCTCGGCGAGCCGGGCATCGGGAAGACCCGCCTCCTCGGTGAGCTTCGCTCCGAGGTTGCCCGATCCGACCCGAAAGCGCGGTGGCTCGAGGGACGGTGCCTTTCGTACGGTCAGGCCCTGCCCTATCACCTCGTCGTCGACCTCGTGCGATCGCTGATCGGTGTCCGGTCCGCGGCCGACGAGCCCGAGACGCGTGCCGCGCTCAAGCAGACGCTGCGCGATCTGCTCGGTGAGGCATGGGCCGATCCTTACGCATACCTCGGCCAGCTGCTCTCGATCCAGCTCGAGCCCGAAATGCAGACACGGCTGTCGGTCCTCGAAATCGAGGCCGTCAAACGCTACGTGGCGTCGCTGCACACGGTGCTCCGCGCGATCGCGAGCGATGGTCCCATCGTTCTCGTGTTCGAGGATCTGCACTGGGCCGACGCCGCGTCGGCCGACGTGCTCGTTCCGCTTCTGCCGCTGGTCAGCCAGCTTCCGATCCTGTCAGTGATGGTCTCGCGCTCCGACCGCGACTCAGTGGGTTGGCGGCTGATATCGAGCGCGCGGGATCTGTTTGGCGACGCGTTGGCCGAGATGCGCCTCTCGCCGCTCACGAGCGATCA
>VBFI01000058.1 GCA_005889275.1 Chloroflexota bacterium
ACCCCGGGGCACGTCGACTTCACGTACGAGGTGAGCCGCTCGCTCGCGGCCTGCGAGGGCGCGGTACTTCTCGTCGACGCGTCGCAGGGCATCGAGGCACAGACGCTCGCGAATGCCTATCTCGCCGTGGAGCAGGGCCTCGAGGTCATCCCGGTCATCAATAAGATCGACCTCCCGAACATCGACATCGACGTGATCCGCGAGGAGCTCCGAACGACGCTCGGCTTCCGTGACGAAGAGATCCTTCTCGTCTCGGGCAAGACCGGGGCGGGTGTGACCGAGCTCCTCGACGCGATCGTCGAGCGGGTCCCGCCGCCGGTCGGCGATGTCGCCGCTCCCCTCCGCGCGCTCATCTTCGATTCGCACTATGACGCGTACAAGGGCGTCGTCGCGCACGTCCGGGTCGTCGACGGCTCGCTCGGCGATCACGACCGCATCCGGCTCTTCGCGACGGAGAAGGAAAGCGAGCTCCTCGAGCTCGGGGTGTTCGGGCCCGACCCGCGCCCGATCGCGCGCCTCGAGACGGGCGAGACCGGCTACGTCGCGACGGGGCTGAAAGCGGTCGCCGACTGCCGCGTCGGCGACACGCTCACGCTCGCCTCCCGGCCTGCAACGGTGCCGCTTCCGGGCTACCGGCCGGCGAAGCCGATGGTCTTCGCGGGCTTCTACCCCTCGAGCGCACAGGACTACCCGCTCCTCAAGGACGCGATGGAGAAGCTTCGTCTGAACGACGCGTCGCTCATCTACGAGCCGGAGACTTCGCAGGCGCTGGGCTTCGGATTCCGCGCCGGCTTTCTCGGCCTACTCCATCTCGAGATCGTCCAGGAGCGCCTCGAGCGTGAGTACGACCTCGACCTGATCGCCACGTCGCCGTCCGTCGAATACCGCGTGATCACGCAGAAGGGCGCCGAGGTCGCGATCGACAACCCGGCGCTCCTGCCCGATCCGGGGACGATCCTCGAGATCCGCGAGCCGTGGATGAAGGTGACGGTCATCGTGCCGACCGCGCACGTTGGCCCGGTGATGGAGCTTGCGCAGACCAAGCGCGCATCCCTCGCCGACATGAGCTACGTGGACCCGACCCGGGCGATGCTGACGTACGACATGCCGCTCTCCGAGGTGATCGTCGATTTCTACGATCAGCTCAAGTCGAGCTCGCGCGGCTATGCGTCGCTCGACTATGAGTTCGCGGAGTACCGCGCGGCGGATCTCGTGCGCCTCGACATCCTGGTCGCGGGCACCATCGTCGACGCCCTCTCGATCATCACCCACCGCGAGCGCGCGCCGCAGACCGGCCGCGTGCTCGTGAACAAGCTCCGCGGGCTCATCCCGAAGCAGATGTTCGACGTGCGGATCCAGGCGGCGATCGGCGGGAAGGTCATCGCGAGCGAGACGGTGAAAGCGAAGCGCAAGGACGTGCTCGCGAAGTGCTACGGCGGGGACATCACCCGCAAACGCAAGCTCCTCGAGAAGCAGAAGGAAGGCAAGAAGCGCATGAAGATGGTGGGATCTGTGGAGATCCCACAGGAGGCCTTCCTCGCCGTCCTCCGGATCGGCGGCGAGCAGTGAAGTCGCCGCGGGTGCAGTTCGAGCACCCGACGCAGCTCGCGGCCTCGGCATTCCTGCGCGCCCTCTCGGAAGGCGACGCCGCGACCGCGTGGGAGCACCTCTCGCGTGAGACCCGCGGCTTGCTCGAGGGCCTCTACGCGGCGCGCAACGCGGTGGCCCTCCACCGCGCCGCGGGCGTCGAGTCGTCGGCGGAGGACGCGCGGCTCGCCGAGGTCGTCGCGCCGCTCCGCGCCGCGGTCGTCGCCGCGCTCGGCGTGGACCGCCTCGGAGGGTTCGGCGTCTCCGGCGCGCGGGTCGTGGACCGGAACACGGCGTACGTACTCCTGCTGCCCGAGTTCGGCGACGAGCGGATCGTCGCCGAGGCCGACTGGAAGCCGAGTCATCTCCTCGCGTTCGTGCACGAGTCGCGGGAGTGGCTGGTCGATCTCGGCCGCACGGCGACGCTTTCGGCGGAGGCCGACCTCCCGGATCCGCTCGGGGCCATCCGGCGATGACGAAGGGTCTCGGCCTCTACGTGCACGTCCCGTTCTGCGCGTCGCGCTGCCCCTACTGCGACTTCGCCACGGCGCCGGCGACCCATGCCCTTCGCGGCCGCTACCTCGAGGCGCTCGCCCGCGAGATCGCGGACGAAGGCCGCCGCCTCGGCCGGCCGCGGGTGCGGACGCTCTACTTCGGCGGCGGGACGCCGAGCCTCCTCGAGCCCGCGGAGATCGCCGCGCTCGCGGACGCCCTGCGCGGCGCGTTCGACCTGCGGCCGCGTGAGGCGACGCTCGAGGCGAACCCGGCGACGCTCGACCGCGCGCGCCTCGCCGGCTGGCTCGTCCTGGGCATCACGCGGCTTTCGCTCGGGGCGCAGAGCTTCGACGCCGCCGGCCTTCGAGCGCTCGGCCGCACGCATCAGCCCGAGGACAGCGCGGTGGCGCTCGCGGCGGCGCGCGACGTGGGCCTCGACGTCAGCTTGGACCTGATCTTCGGCTGGCCGGCGCAGACCGCGCGCGGTTGGGATCGCGATCTCGCTGCCGCCATCGCGCTCGTCCCCGACCACATCTCCTGCTACCCGCTCGAGCTGCGGCTCGATCCGGAGGACGCCATCGCGAACTGGCCGGGTGGCGGATGGCGGGTTCTGGAGCGCTGGCGCAGCCGCGCCGCCGCCTCGCAGCCCGACGACGGCGCGATCGCTGACTGGTACCGGCTCGCCGAGCGCCGGCTCGGGGCCGCCGGCTACCGGCACTACGAGATCGCGAACTGGGCGCGCCCGGGCAAGCGCTCCCTGCACAACCTCGGTTACTGGCGTGACCGGGAGTGGCTCGGCGTCGGGGCCGGCGCTCATTCCCACATCGCGGGCGTGCGCTCGGCGAACCCCGCCGAGCTCGGCCGTTACCTCGCGCGTGTCGCGAGCGGTGCCGAACGGGCGATCGACGCGGAGGCGGACGCGCCGGTCGAGGCGGCGATGCTCGCGCTCCGTCTGGACTCGGGGCTCGATCTCGGTCGTTACACCCGCAGGTTCGGGAGCGCCGCGGGGTCCCGGGTCCGCAGCGCCCTGGCCGAGGTCGGACCGGCGGGCCTGGTGCGCGTGTCGCGGGATGTCGCTCGGCTGACTCCGCGGGGCCGCCTGCTCGCGAGCGAGGTGTTCGTGCGGCTCCTCGCATAGCGAGCGGCTAGCGGCAGTTCTCCCAGCTCACGCTCGGTCCGCGCCCGATGGGGACCGCGTGCAGGGCACACGGCGTCGGCGCGGGCCCCACGACGCGCTGCAGGCGCGGGTCGCGTACCTGGCCCGCTTGCGCGAACCCCACGACGAGAGCGAGCGACAAGCCGATCGCGATGACCCAGAGCGGAGGCTGCCACGGACGCCACTCGGCTCCGGCGGCGTCCTGCTCGACGATCTCCATGTTCGACATACAACGGCCGGGCGAGCAGGTTGCAGCGCTTGCGGTGACGGACCGAATTCGATATGCCTTGTCGCACGCGCTTCACCGACGATTTTTGGGGAGGAACCATGACCGAAGACGAAGGCACCGACTGGTCCGCGCAGAAGGAACCTGGCTCCGTGTGGCCGACGCCGCTCCCGGCGAGCCCGACACCGCCGGCACCGTCACCGATGAGCGGGTCGCCCGCGGGCGGCGGTCGCAAGACCACGCGTCGTTCCACCGGCGGGAGTCCCGCCTCCGGACGGAAGAAGAAGGCCACGAGCGCGCGCAGCGGCGGCCGCAAGACGACCGCCAAGCGTGCGACCGCGCGTCGGAAGACGACCGCGAAGCGTGCGACACCCCGTCGCAAGACCACGGCGAAGCGTGGCACGGGGCGGAAGACGACGGCACGCCGTAAGGCCTCGTCGACGCGCCGCTCCACGACGAAGCGCCGCCCGACCACGCGTAAGAAGCGCCGCTAACCCGGGGCGAGCGAGATCGGAGGGGCGCGCCGCCTGGGGCGGCGTGCCCTTTGGGGGCGCGCGCCTAGTTGCGCTTGCCTCGGCCCATCCCCGGCTTGCGGCCGTGGTTCGCCTTCTTGCTCCGCCAGCCGAGCTTGCCGCTCGTCTTCTGTTTCTTCTGACCCTTGCCCATGACTACGCGCGACCTCCGGCGAAGAGATGGAGCTGCAGCGCGCGCGTCGGTGGCGCGATGAGCTCGGTCACGAGCCATTGTGCGACGAGCGCCGGGTCGGCATCTTCGGCGAGACCGATCCGTTCGTGCGCCGCGGCGACGTGCCGCTTCGCGGTCCGCGCGTCGATGCCGAGCGCGCGCGCGGTCTCGGCGAGCGAGCGCTCGAGGACGTCCCGCAGGACGAACGCGCCCAGGTCCGCGCCGCGCAGCGCGTACCGGCCGACGAGATCGCGGAGCCCGGCCCCGAAGAGCCGTCCGCCGGCGACCGCTTCCCTGATCTCCAACCCGGCCGCCCCGTCGAGCTCGCCGATCCGCAGCAGCGCGGCGACCTCGGCGATCGGGAGCTCTCGAGCGTGCCCAAGACTCGCGATGAAGCGCTGGACGATGACATCGTCCGCGACCGGAGCACGCGCGGCGCCGCCCCCTGCCGTCGCGACGCGGGCGAGGGCTGCGGCGAGCGACCGGCGGAGCCCGTCGAGCTCGGCGAAGCGAACGACCTCGACCACCGCGGGGTTGCCCAGGAGGAGCCGCGACACCGGATGATCGCGCTCGGCGACGACGATGACCGGGATCGCGTGCTCGCGCGCAAGCTCCACCTCGATCCCGACTCCGAACGAGGGAATGCCGGCGTAGGCGACGACGACGGCCGCGCTGGTGACGTGCGCGCGATCGATCTCGTACACCGCGCGGGGGTCGAGATGAGCCGCCGTCACCGGGTCGGTCACGCGATGCGGGAGGTACGGACGCAGGTGGGCCGCCAACGCGATCTCCGCCAGGAGCTCGTAGAAGATCTTCGTGCGCGGGCCATCCTCGAGCGCGGTGAGCGCGCCCGAGATGTACGCCTCGCCGGTGGCGACCGCCGCCTTCTCCAGATCGTCCATGGGGCGCCCATCATGCTCGGCCAGTCAAGTTCGGAACATAGAATTCGCGCGGTGCCCGAGCAGCGCGTCGCTGAGAACCTGCGGCAATTGCCGCTCTTCTCACGCCTCCCCGAACCGGAGCTCGCGGAGCTCGGAGAGCGTGTGCGCACGAAGAGCTTCCGTCGCGGAGAGACCATCTTCCGCAAGGATGACCCCGGAACCCACCTGTACATGGTCCTCGACGGCGCGGTGAAGATCGCCCTGCCCGGTGAGTTCGGGCAGGAGGCGCTCGTCGCGATCATGCGACCGGGGGAGTTCTTCGGCGAGCTCGCGCTCTTCGATCGGAGTCCACGGAGCGCGAGTGCGACCGCGCTCGAGGACACGCGTGCGGCGCTCCTGGCCGGAGACGACTTCCTCGCGTATCTCGAGGCGCATCCGGCGTCGTTCCGCGTGGTCCTGGAGACCCTCGCGCGCACGATCCGACGGCTCTCCGACCGCGTCGAGGACCTCATCTTCCTCGACGTCCCGAGCCGCGTCGCGAAATACCTGCTCGATCTCGCCCGCTCGACCGGCGACGGCACCGAGCTCACCTTGACGCAGGACGAGCTCGCCGCGTTCATCGGCGCCTCGCGCGTGTCGGTGAACCGGGTGCTCGGCGACCTCGAGCGCCGCGAGATCATCTCGATCAAGCGCCGTCACATCGCGATCAAGGACGCCGACCGCCTGGGGAAGGAGATCCGGTTCTAAGTGAAACCGAGTGAGCGGCTTTGCCGCAATTGAGCTGATGCCTCCGCTCCAGGCCAGGAAGCGGCCGCTGGTGCTCGTGGTCGAGGACGACCCCGCGCTCGGAGACGTCATCGTCACGGCGCTGAAGGACGATGGCCTCGATGCGAAGCTTGCGCAGGACGGCGACGAAGCGATGCGCGACGTCGACGACCTCTCGCCGTCGGTGATGGTGCTCGACCTCATGATGCCGAGACGCGACGGCTTCTCGGTCCTTCGCGAGCTGCGCGCCGACGGCCGGATCAGCAACCTGCCGGTCATCGTGGTGACCGCGATCTTCGGCATGTCGGAGCGCCTCTACGCGAGCGAGCTCGGTGCCGCCGACTACATCACCAAACCGTTCGACCTCGACGATCTCGTCGGTCGCGTGAAGGCGCTGCTCCAGCCGACCCGCGCGTAGCCCGCCGCCTCGAACGAGCTAGGCGGCGGCCCTCGCGATGTCGCTCGTGCAGTGCGGGCACCTCGTCGCCGCCATCGGAAGGTCATCGGCAGCGCATCGCGGGCAGACCTTTGTGGGCACCGTCTTGATCATCGCCCGGGCGATGAAGAAAACGACGAATGCGACGATCACGAACGTGATCAGCGTTGTGATGAACACGCCGTAGTTGATCGTCGCGGCGCCGGCATCCTGCGCTGCCTTGAGCGACGGGTAGCCCTTGCCGGACAGGTCGATGAACAGGTTCTGGAAATCGACCTTGCCGAGCGCCAGACCGACGGGCGGCATGATGATGTCCTTCACCAGGCTGTTCACGACGGTTGCGAGCGCGAGCCCGAGAATGAACGCGAGCGCGAGCGCGAGCGCGTTTGATTTGACGAGGAACGCGCGGAACTCAGACCACATCGAACTTTCCCCCTGCCAAATGTGACGGTCGCCCCAGCCGCAGGGCACGTGCCAGCCTTCTGGGCAAGCGGCCGAGTCGGCTCGTCTTGACGGCGCCGGAGCGGCTTTGCTAGGCTCTTAGCACTCTCGACGGGAGAGTGCTAATTGACCAAGAAACCCCTTCAGACCGCCCTTCCGGAGCTCGACCAGCGGGCAAAGGAGCTGCTCGGCGCGGTCGTCCGCGAGTACATCGCGACGGCCGAGCCGGTGGCGTCCGCCCAGCTCGTTCGGCGGTACCGCCTTGAGGTCTCGGCGGCGACGGTCCGCAACGAGCTGGCCGCGCTCGAGGATGCGGGGCTCCTCACGCACCCGCACACCTCGGCCGGCCGAGTCCCGACCGACCTCGGATACCGCTACTTCATCGAGAGCCTGATGCCGCGGGCGACGCTTCGCCACGAGGAGCAGGTCACCGTCAGCCATCAGTTCCAGCAGTCGCTGCGCGACACGGCGGAGTGGCTTCGCCTGGCGGCGTCGACGCTCGCCCGACTCACGGCCGAGGCCTCGATCGTGACGACCCCCGCCGCCAAGCGGACCGCCCTCCGTCACGTCGAGGTCGTGCCGATCAGCGAGCGGCGCGTGCTCCTCGTCGCGGTGCTCGACGGCGGCGCGGTGCGGCAGCAGGTCGTGGAGCTCGGCACGCCTTCGACGCCCGAGCAGCTCCGCGCGCTCTCCGGAAGGCTGACCGCGACGCTCGCGGGCGCGGGCGCGACGAACGCGCGGGCGCTGGCCGAGAGCGAGCGCGGCGCGGACGCCGACGTCGTGCGCGCGCTCGTGCGGATGCTCGAGGAGCTTGACGACTGGCGGGCGCGCGAGCTCTACATCGACGGCTTCCACAACATCCTGGCGCAGCCCGAGTTCGCGCAGGGCGAGCGCAGCCGCGAGATGCTGCGGCTCTTCGAGGATCACACTCGCCTGGCTGCGATCCTGCCGCTCGGCCTCGGCGACGGTGAGGTTCGCGTTGCGATCGGCAGCGAGCATCATCTCGAGCCGCTTCGCGACTGCAGTCTCGTGGTCGGGCGTTACGGACAGGACAGTGACGTCGTGGGATTCGTCGGTGTCGTTGGACCGACGCGCATGGACTACGCGCGGTCGATCGGCGCCGTCCGCTATGTGGGGTCGCTGATGGGCGACCTCGTACGGGTCATGGAGGGTCAGTGATGGACGACAAGATTCGGCGCGCCGAGGATCTCCTCGCCGAGCGGTCGCGCACGCGAACGAACGGTCATCCGCTGCCGGAGAGCGAGAGCGAGGGGCCTGAGTCAGACGGTTCGGCCGGCTCGCTGCCGGAGGATCCGAAAGTGGTCGAGCTCACCAACGATCTGAAGCGAATGGCGGCGGACTTCGCCAACTACCGCAAGCGCAACGACGCGGAGCGCGCGGATTTCGCGAAGTTCGCCAAGGCCGACCTCATCGCGAAGCTGCTCGATGTGCTCGACGGGTACGACCGCGCGCTCGCGACCGTGCCCGACGAGCTCAAGGGGCAGCCGTGGGTCGAGGGCATGTGGCTCGTCGAGCGGAAGCTCCGCGCGATCCTCGAGGGCGAGGGGCTCGAGTCCGTGGACTCGCTCGGCAAGCGGTTCGACCCCTACCAGCACGAAGCCGTGGCGCACGTGCCGTCCGCCGAGCCGGAGGGCACGGTCATCAAGGAGCACCAGAGGGCATACCGGCTACACGACAAGATCATTCGTCCCGCTTTGGTGACGGTATCGAGTGGGCGTGAAGAGAAGGAGAGCAAGAGCAATGGCTAAGGTCATCGGAATCGATCTCGGAACCACGAACTCGGCCGTCGCCTACATGGAAGGCGGCGAGCCGACGATCATCCCGAACGCGGAGGGCGGACGGATCACGCCGTCAGTGGTCGCGTTCACCAAGAACGGCGAACGGCTCGTGGGCCAGGTCGCGAAGCGGCAGTCGATCACCAACGCCGAGAACACCATCTACTCGGTGAAGCGCCTCATGGGCCGTCGGTTCACCGATCCCGAGGTGCAGCGGACCATCAAGATGGTCCCGTACAAGATCCAGGCGGCATCGAACGGCGGCGTCGAGATCGTGCTCGGGAACGGGCAGAAGCTGACGCCACCGGAAGTGTCCGCGATGATCCTCCAGAAGCTGAAGGCCGACTCCGAGGCGTACCTCGGGGACAAGGTCACCCAGGCGGTCATCACCGTCCCGGCGTACTTCGACGATCAGCAGCGTCAGGCGACGAAGGACGCGGGCCAGATCGCCGGGCTCGAGGTGCTCCGGATCATCAACGAGCCCACCGCGGCATCGCTCGCGTACGGGCTCGACAAGAAGAAGGACGAGGTCATCGCCGTGTACGACCTCGGCGGCGGCACGTTCGACATCTCGGTCCTGCAGCTCGGCGAAGGCGTCTTCGAGGTGAAGGCGACGAACGGCGACACCCACCTCGGTGGCGACGACTTCGATCAGCGGGTCATCGATTGGCTCATCGACGAGTTCAAGAAGGACCAGGGCATCGATCTCCGCAGCGACCGTCAGGCGCTGCAGCGCCTCAAGGAGGCCGCCGAGAAGGCGAAGATCGAGCTCAGCAGCACGCAGCAGACGGAGATCAACCTCCCGTTCATCACCGCGGACCAGTCCGGTCCGAAGCACCTCGTCATCACGCTGACGCGGTCGAAGCTCGAGCAGCTCGTCGGCGATCTCGTCGAGAAGACGACCCCGCCCGTCCGCCAGGCCCTCCAGGACGCGGGCGTGACCGCGGACAAGATCAACGAGGTCGTGCTCGTCGGCGGCATGACGCGCATGCCGCTCGTCTTCGAGACGGTCAAGAAGCTGTTCGGCAAGGAGCCGAACAAGAGCGTGAACCCCGACGAGGTCGTCGCCGTCGGCGCCGCGATCCAGGCAGGGGTGCTCAAGGGCGAGGTGAAGGACGTCCTCCTCCTCGACGTCACGCCGCTGTCGCTCGGCATCGAGACGCTGGGCGGCGTCGCGACCAAGCTCATCGAACGCAACACGACGATCCCGACGTCGAAGTCGCAGGTCTTCACGACCGCGAGCGACGGCCAGACGCAGGTGGAGATCCACGTCGTCCAGGGAGAGCGTGAGCTCGCCGGCGACAACAAGAGCCTCGCGCGGTTCATCCTCGACGGCATCCCGCCGGCGCCCCGGGGAATCCCGCAGATCGAGGTTTCCTTCGACATCGATGCGAACGGCATCGTGAACGTCAAGGCCCGCGACAAGGCGACCGGGCGCGAGCAGCACGTGACCATCACGGCGTCCAGCGGCCTCAGCAAGGACGAGGTCCAGCGTCTGGTCAAGGACGCGGAGGCCCACGCCGAAGAGGATCGCCGGAACCGCGAGCGGATCGAGGTCCGCAATCAAGGCGACACGTTCGCGTACTCGATCGAAAAGACGCTGAAGGACCTCGGCGACAAGGTCCCGGCCGACACGAAGAAGGACGTCGAAGAGAAGCTCGCCGCGCTCCGCGACGCGCTTAAGACCGACGACACCGACCGCATCCGCTCGGCCACCGAGGCGCTGCGGGCCGCGTCGACGAAGATCGGCGAGGTCATGTACCAGCAAGAGCAGGCCAAGCAGGGCGAGCCGGGGCAGCCGCCGGCCGCGGAGCCCGAGGGCGAGCCCGCGGGCGCCGGCGCGAAGCGCGACGGCGACACGATCGAGGGCGAGTTCAAAGAGCAGAGCTAGCCCCACAGCCAGCACGCAACGAGCGACGGCGCGGCGAGAGCCGCGCCGTCGTGGCTTATCGGGCGTGCCGGCGGTCTACGGTTTCGCGAGGACGATCCCGACCATCCCGTAGGCCTCGTGCCCGGGGAAGTGGCAGATGAAGGTGAGCTCTCCCGGCCTGTCGAAGGTGATCGTCGTCGTCTTCGTCGTGCGTGGCGGGAGCGAGACCTCGTTCGGGCGGTCGCCGTGGACCGCCTCGGTCCCGAGCCGGTGCCGCTCGTGGAAGGCGGCGTCCCCGATGAGCCACTCGTGGTCGATGGGATCGTCGTTCACGAGCGTGAACGTGACCGGCACCCCCACGGGGACCTCGATGTGGTTCGGCTCGAAGTGCGAGTAGTGGATGCGGATGCCGACCTGCGTCGGGAGCGCCGCGTTCGCCGTGGAGCAGGCGCCCGCCGCCGAAGCGGCGAGCGCGAGCGCCACGAGGAGACGGATCACGCCGGAACCCGCTGCGGCCGGCGGAGGAGCGCGATGGCGCCGACCGCGGCGAGCGCGATACCGAAGAGCGCGTAGAGGTCCGCGGACTGTTTGGCCGGAAGCGAGGCGCCGGGGACCTCGAGCCCTGCCGCGACGCGCGAGGGCAGCGCGCCCTTCGCGTCGATCGCCAGGTCGTAGTTGAGCTGACTCGCGGATGCGTCGATCGCGACCTTCACGAGCCACGCCGACTGCGGGACCCACTCCATGCCCTTGTCCGAGCGGAGGTCGTCCAGGAGCGACTTCGTCGCGGGCGCGTAGTGGTCGAGCCGCATCCCGTTCGCGCCGGGGTAGGGCAGGAGCGACGGATGCGTGTCGGTCATGAGGTAGACGTCCGCGGTGATGCGGTCGTCGGCGTTCTTGCCGAGGCCGAGGATCCGCAGCGGGACCCACGGGTTCGCGGTCGGGATGGTGAGGTGGACGGGCGTGCCGTCGCCGATCCGCTGGCCGCGCGCCTTCGCGGCATCGGCGTCGAACACGGCGGCCATGAAGATGGGGCTGCGGTTCGCGTAGAAGTCGAGGACCTCGGGTGCGTCGGCCGGGAGACGGAAGCCGTGCTCGGTCGCCCACTGCCCGACCTCGGGACCGCCGCCCTTCAGGACGGTGATGTCGAGCGCGTCGATGCGCGCGGTGAGGATGACCTGGGCCGGGGCCGGCGCCGCGGCGGCGAACAGGCCGCGGATTCGTTCGTCCGATCGGATGGGGGTCGTCTCGCGGATGAGCCGCTGCAGCGTCCAGTCGCCGCCGCGCTCGACCTTGTCGGGGATGCCGGGGAGCGGGATGAGCGATCCGAACTGACCGCTTCCTCCCGCGAACTGGAACGACGTGACGTAGTGCTCGACGCCGTCGTGGTAGCCCGCGAAGGTGGTCGTGCGGAGCAGGTTCACGGCGCCGTTGGGGCCGATGAGCCCGGCGCACGCCGCGGCCGGCTGCGCCACCGCCACGAGGGCCGCGACGACCGCGGCGAGACCGACGAGGAACGCTCGCATACCGTCCTCCTCTCCCGGGATCGCCGGGGATGTCGGTATGACGCTGACCGGACAAGGCGGTTCCCTTTCGTCCGCCAGTGCGGTGGAAGAGTCGGCTGTTCTATTCCATCAGTGGAAGAGAAGGCCTGCTCCTAGCTGAAGCGGGCGGTCACCATCGCGAGAACGATCGCCGCGCCGACGAGAAGCTGGAAGTAGCCGAAGCGACGGATCCGCTGCCCGAGCGCGGCCATCTCGGCCGCGGCCGAGGCGTCGCCTCCGGCGGCCCGGGGACCGACCGCGAGGAGCTGGAAGGCCCAGCGCGCGACCGTCGCACGGGTCGCCGCGTAGATCCCCACGGCGAGCACGATCCCGGCGAGGATCGCCCACGACCAGCGCGTGTCCAGCCGCGTGAGCTCCTGGCCACGTCCGCTCGCGAAGAGATTCAACAGGCCCGTGGCGATCGTCAGCTCCGCCACGCGGAAGATGTAGCGGAACTGTCGCGGAACGAGCGCCGGCATGACCGCACCACGGGCGGGCGCCGGCGTGGCCACGAGCGCCGGCAGCTGGACGATGATTGTGTAGAAGCCCCCGCCGATCCAGAGGATTCCCGAGAGCACGTGAAGCCACTGCACTCCGATACGGAAAACGGCGTCCACGGCCCGGATAATGACAGGTAGATGGCCACGACCGCCGACTTCTACGAGCTTCTCGGCGTCTCGCGGAGCGCGACGGACGAGCAGATCCGGAGCGCCTACCGCAAGCTCGCCCGCCAGTACCACCCGGACGTGAACAGCGCGGCGGACGCCTCCGAGCAGTTCAAGCGGATCACTGAGGCGTACGAGGTGCTCACCGATCCGCAGCGCCGCCAGCGCTACGACATGTTCGGCTCCACGACCGGGGGCCTCGGCGACTTCGGGATCGGCGATCTCTTCGAGACGTTCTTCGGCGGGGACCTCCGCCGGCGGGAGCCACGCGGCCCGATGCGCGGGGCGGACCTGCGCATGGAGATCGAGATCGAGCTCCTCGACGCGGTGCAGGGCCGCGAGCGCGTCATCACCGTGCCCCGCCTGGAGACCTGCGATCGTTGCAGCGGCTCGGGCGCCGAACCGGGCTCCTCCATCTCCACCTGCCCGACCTGCAACGGGCGCGGGGAGGTTCGCCAGGTCCAGCAATCGGTGTTCGGTCGTTTCGTGAACGTCTCGACGTGTCCCCGCTGCGGCGGGTCCGGAAAGACCGTCGACAAGGTCTGCACTCGCTGCCGCGGCGAGGGCCGCGAGCGCAAGGATCGCGAGCTCACGCTGACCATCCCGCCCGGGATCGACGACGGGCAGCAGCTCCGCGTCCCGGGCGAGGGCGAGGCGGGGATGCGTGGCGGGCCGACCGGGGATCTCTACGTCCTCATCCGCCTTCGCGAGCACGCGCTCTTCAAGCGAGAGGGCGACGACCTCGTCCACGTCCTCCGGGTATCTCCGGCCCAGGCCGCGCTCGGCGACGAGGTGACCGTGCCCGTCATCGACGGCGCGGCGGCCACGGTGCGTGTGCCGCCCGGCGCGCAGAACGGCCAGATGGTCCGCGTGCGCGGGAAGGGCGTGCCGCACCTCGGCAGCTCGGGTCGGGGCGATGAGCTCGTGTACCTCGACGTCGTCGTGCCGCGCTCGCTGTCGAAGGATCAGCGCCGGCTATACGGGCAGCTCCGCGACATCGAGGAGCCACCGTCGCAGGACGCCGACGCGCAGGACCTCTTCGGCCGGATCAAAGACGCGATGGGTGGGAGCTAGCGCGGCGCGGATCCGCTGGCTCGAGGTCGCCGTCCCGGCGCATGCCGAGGCGGTCGAAGCCGTGAGCGAGATCCTGAGCCGCTTCGGCCACAACGGTATCGCCGTCGACCTGCCCATCGACTCTCGCGGCGGAGCGGATCACACCGTGAAGGCGTATCTCGTCGAGGACGGTGACGCGTTCGCCAAGGTATCGGACGCGCGCGACGCGCTCGGCCACCTCCAGGCGTTCGGGCTCGGGCCGATCGGGGAGCTCGCCGTCCGCACCGTCGATGACGAGAACTGGCTCGAGGCCTGGAAGGCGTCGATCACGCCCGTGCGGGTCGGCGGTTTCCTCATCCATCCGACCTGGTCCGACGTCGGGTCCGGCGAGGCGCTCGCGATCGCGCTCGATCCGGGCATGGCCTTCGGGACGGGGCTGCATCCGACGACGCAGCAGTGTCTCGAGGCCTTCGCGGTCCTGCGGCTCGACGGCGCGCGCGTGCTCGACGTCGGGACCGGTTCGGGGATCCTCGCGATCGCGGCCGCCAAGCGCGGCGCGCGCGAGATCGTCGCCGTCGACACCGACGCGCTCGCCGTCGACGCGGCCCGCGAGAACGCCGCGCAGAACCGGGTCGTGCTCGACGTGCATCGCGGATCGGCCGCGGATGTCGCCGGGACGTTCGACGTCGTGCTCGCGAACCTCGTCGGGCCGATCCTGGAGCGCATCGCACCTGACCTGCGCGCGCGAGTCTCCGCCGGCGGGTCGCTTGTCGCCGCGGGGATCACGGCGGAGGCCGAGCCGGCCGTCCTCGCCGCGTTCGCGGCGCAGGACCTCCGCGTTCGCGAGCGCTCGGAGCGCGCGGACTGGGTGCGGCTCATCCTCACCCCCTAGATGCACCGCTTCTTCGTCGACGACGATCCGGCCCCGGGCGCCCTGCTCCGCGGGGCGCAGGCGCACCAGATCGCGAACGTCCTCCGGCTCTCCCCCGGCGAGGAGATCGCCGTCGTGCGGGACGGGTTCGAGTCGATCGTCGTCCTCGACGCGGTCTCGCCCTCGGAGGTGCGCGGTCACGTGACCGAACGGCGGTCTCTGGACACCGAGCTGCGCGTCGCGCTCACGCTCGCGTTGCCGATCCTCAGGGGGGACCGCACCGAGGAGGTCATCGAGGCCGTGACGCAGCTCGGCGTCTCGCGGATCGTTCCGTACGTCTCGTCCCGCTCGGTCGTCCGCGCGCTCGGTCCCGCGAAACGCGAACGGTGGGCGCGCGTCGCGCGCGAGTCCGCCGAAACGGCACGCCGCGGCAGGATCCCGACGATCGACGACTGCCGCGACTGGGTCGCGCTCTTCGATGCTCTCGGCCCGGGGGCGCTCGTGGCGTGGGAAGGCGAACGCGAGCGCGGGCTCGCGGATGCGGTGCCGCAGGGCCCGCTCGCCCTGGTGATCGGCCCCGAGGGCGGGCTGGACGTGACCGAGGTCGCCCTCGCGCGGGCGCACGGCGCCGTCACGGTGTCGCTCGGTCCGCGCAACCTGCGCTCTGAGACCGCCGCGATCGCCGCGGTCGCCCAGCTCGTGGGCCGTCTCGATCGCACCTAGTACCGCAGTACTCCCCTCTTCGGCTATGACCCGGTGAGAACGGGCGCCCCGTGCCGTTATTGATGCGTATGGAGAGCACGGGGGCGGTGCAGGCTCCCGAGGCGCGAGCGCTCAAGGAACGGGACCTGCTAGGCGGTCGATACCGTCTCGCGGCGCTCTCGCGCGAGGACCCCCAGACACAGGTCTGGCGCGCGCTCGACGAGTCGACGCACCAGGTCGTCACGATCGAGCTCCTCGTCGTCCGCGAGCCCGCCGGGCGGGAGGGCTTCCTCACCGCGGCGCGGCGCATGGCGGCGATCGAGCGGCCTTCGGTCATGAAGGTCGTCGCGATCCACGACGACGCCGACGCGACGTTCGTCGTGTTCCAGCACCTCGTGCACGCGCCGCCGCTGGCCGACTGGGTCAAGCCCACGGCCGAACCACCCGCCGCGGCCGCCACGGCGCAGCCACCGGTCGAGGTGCGTCAGACCGAACCCGCGGTGTCCTCGTGGTCGGAGCCCGTCCGCGTGCGCGACGTCGCCGAGCCGGCCGAACCCCAGACGCCGGAGTCCGCGACCGAGGGATCGCGCGATCACGGCCTCGTCGCCCTGTTCGACGCTATCCAGGCGCGGGAGCCGGCGCAGATCGACATGGTCATCCTGAGGGAGTCGGCGATCGAGGTCGCGACGATGATCCGCTCGTACGTCGAGCACTTCGACTTCGAGGCGACCGTCGCGACCATCCGCGAGGCGTTCGCTCAGGTGGACTGGTCGGGGCTTTTGTCCGTGCTCGCGATCCTCGACGGTCTCGCGCGCCGGGTACTCAGCAGCCGGCCGCACATCGCCGTCGCGATCCCGCATGCCCCGCATGTCCCGCATGTCGCTCGCGCGCCGCGTCCGCTGCCCGTTCGCGCCGCCCGCGTGGCCGCGCCAGCGGTCGCGAAGGCGCCGCGCGCGCCCGCGACCCCGAAGGCGCCGCGCGCGCCCCGCCGTCTCCCGCGGGTGCGGTGGGGGCGGGTCGCGTTCCGCGGACTCAGCCTCGGCCTGATCGCCGCGGTCCTCGCGACTGTCCCGCTGGAGACGCTCAGCAGCATCGCGAGCCAGCTCGCGTCGAACGGCGCGCAGCTCGCAAGCCAGGTCGCGACGAACGGCGCGCAGCTCGCGTCCAGCGCGGCGCAGCTTGCGGCAAGCGCGGCGCAACGCGCGACCGCGGCGCAGTCCGCCCCGGCCCTCGCGCCGGCGACCTTCGAGCTCCCCCCGCTCAGCGCGTATGGCGCGACGTTCGCGTCGCAGGCCGCGTACCCCACGGCGCGACCCGACCAGACGGTCGAGTGGGTCGTCGCGCTCCGCAACACCGGGTCCGTGGGCTGGTACCGCGGGATCGACGGCGCGCAAGCGTCGCTCGTCTCGGCGGACGGTACGGGCGGTGGCGTGCAGTCGACGGCCTACGTCGGGCCGGGCCAGGTCGGGTGGTTCGTCGTGCGGCTGCACGCTCCGTCGCAGCCGGGCAGCTATGAGGTCCCGCTCCTGCCGCGCATCGATGGCCGCGGCGCGTTGCCGGACCTCGGCATCTACGCGACGATCACCGTCCAGCCAAACCCCTAGCCAGATCCCGCGCGGCGTCTAGATCGCGACGAGCCCGCGCTCCTGGAGCTCGCTCCGATCGAAGAGCGCGCGATTCGCGAGCACTCGCGCGGGCGGCGCGCCTGTCGCGAGGTCCTCGCGGATCCCGGCGGTGAGCCTGCGCACCACGACGAGCGCGAGCGCCCCAACTCCGGCGAGCACCGTCGGCGTCACGCCCTCCTGCTCCCAGATCACCGCGGGAAAGACCGCGTAGGAGAGGAGGTTCGCGAGCGGCAGCAGACGCTTTGGTCGGGGCCGCACGCTGATCCGCAGGACCGCGGCGACGATCACCGGGATCCAGCCGATGAAGAACGCGATGAAGTCGGTCGCCAGCTGGAAGCCCCACGCGGTGGCGTTCGCGCGGCCGCCGTCGAACTGATGAAAGAGCGGCCACATCTGTCCGGCGATGGCGGCGAGTCCACAGAGGAGCTGCGTCTCGAGCGGGAAGCCGAGCTCGCGTGTGATGACGACCGCCGCGAAGCCCTTCGCGCCGTCCAGGATCCCTCCGGCGATGCCGTGCATGGGCGTCACGGCCTTCGCGAGATTCGATCCGCCGAGCTTGTGCGATCCGGTCGCGCGGAGGTCCACGCCTTTCGCCCGCGCGATCCAGTAGGGGAACGAGATCGACGCGATCACGTACGACAGAGCGACCGCGATCGCGTCGGACACGCCGGTACAGTACCGGCGTGGCGGAATGCATCTTCTGCAAGATCGTCGCGAAGGAGCTGCCGTCGCGGCTCGTCTACGAGGACGACGACATCATCGCGTTCAATGACCTCAACGCGCGCGCGCCGCTCCATGTGCTCGTCGTCCCGCGCCGGCACGTCGAGCGGCTCTCGGACCTCGACGACGCCGCGCTCGCCGGGAAGCTCGCACTCGCGGCTGCGAGGATCGCGCGCGATGCCGGTCACGGCGACAATTTCCGGCTCGTCGTGAACAACGGCGCCGGTGCTGGCCAGAGCGTCTTCCATCTACACTTCCACGTCCTCGGGGGACGGCAGTTCACCTGGCCTCCGGGTTAGGGGAGTGACGTGGCGACCGATCTGCAGCTGGCCGCGATCCTGGGCGGACTGTCGGTGCGCGAGGGCCGACGGATCGACGTGCCGTCGCTCGCCGACGGCTGGCGCGCCTTCGTTCGCGCGGTGGAGCGCGGCGAGGTCACGCCCGAGGACTACCCGAGCTCGCTTGGGAACCGCGATCTGCTCGCGGAGGTGATCGCGAGCGTCAGCCCCGCCGCCCGGCGCCAGATCCAGGAGCTGGTCACGCCCGATGACGATGCCTATCGCGCGGCGACGCGGGTCGTCGACAACCCTCGCCGCTCGGTCCGTGCGGACCGCTGGTGGTGGACGCGCATCCCCGCGGGCCTTGGGAACTACACCGAAACAAGCCGGTAAAGATACGCGTCTTTACCAGACGGCGGTCCATCTATCATTGCGGTGTCCGGCCGATCAGGCCGGTTTTCTTCTTGAAAAGAAGGCGGGGTGACGAGCGACTGTTGTCGGAAGTGATCGTTGGCGATGGCGAGTCTTTTGAGGCCGCGCTTCGCCGTTTTAACAAGAAGATCCAGCAGGCGGGGATCCTCGCGGAGGCCCGCCGCCGCGAGTTCTACGAGCGCCCCGCCGCACGCCGTAAGCGCAAGGAAGCGAAGCGCCGCAAGCGCTAGGCGGAGCAAGACCGGATCGGCGCGCAGCTGAAGCGGCGTCTCGAGGACGACCTCAAGACCGCCATGCGCTCGGGTGAAACCCTGCGGCGGGACACCTTGCGTTTCCTCCTGGACGCGATCCACAAGGAGGGCGTCGCGCGCGTCGGTGCCGCGGTCGACCGCCTGAGCGCCGAGGGCAAGGACGAGACCGCGCGGAAGCAATGGCTCGTCCAGAACAAGCCGGACGAGCTGGACGACGCCGCGATGCAGGAGGTCCTTACGAAGCAAGCGAAGATGCGACGCGATTCGATCGACGCGTTCACCAAGGGCGGACGCACCGATCTCGCCGACAAGGAGAAGCGGGAGCTCGCCTTCATCTCCGCGTACCTGCCCGAGCAGCTCGACGAGACGAAGATCCGTGAGATCGCGCGCCGGGTGATCACCGAGACGGGGGCGCAGGGTCCGCAGGACACGCGCCTGGTGATGCCGAAGGTGATGGCGGAAACGAAGGGACGCGCGGACGGCAAGGTCGTGTCCGGCGTGGTCGCTACTTTGCTGAAGGAGCGCGCGTCATGAGCCTTACCGCTTCGCAGATCACGATCCTCATCCCCGACCCCGACGAGATGATGTTCGTCGCCGGGGACAACGAGGCGCACATCGACCGGCTCGAGCGCGAGTTCAGCGTGAAGATCGTCTCGCGGGGGGCCGAGCTGCGCATCAGCGGCGAGCCCGCGGCGGTCGCGCGTGTCGGCGACCTCGTCGGTGCGATACGCACGCTCGCCGCGCGCGAGCAGTCGCTCCGCAAGCCCGCGCTCGAGCGGCTCATCGAAGATGCGAAGGACGCACCGGTCGCCGCGCCCGCCGAGATGCGCGAGGTCGTCGCGACGACGGTGCGCGGAAAGCGCATCAGCCCGCAGTCTCCGAATCAGCGGACGTACGTCGAGGCGATCCGCAAGCACGACCTCGTCTTCGCGATCGGCCCTGCCGGCACCGGGAAGAGCTATCTCGCCGTCGCGATGGGCGTGGCGGCGCTCCGCGATCGAAAGGTCAGCCGGCTCATCCTCACGCGCCCCGCCGTCGAAGCGGGCGAGCGGCTCGGATTCCTGCCCGGTGACCTTCAGGAGAAGATCGATCCCTATCTCCGCCCGCTCTACGACGCGCTGTACGAGCTCATGCCGTCGGAGCGGTTCGCGCGCGCCCAGGAGCGTGGCGAGATCGAGGTCGCACCCCTCGCCTACATGCGCGGAAGAAGTCTGAATGAGGCGTTCATCATTCTCGACGAGGCGCAGAACACGACGCCGCAGCAGATGAAGATGTTCCTTACGCGTCTCGGGTTCGGCTCGCAGGCCGTTGTCACCGGCGACGTCACCCAGATCGACCTCGCCGGTGATCGGAGCGGCCTGGTCGTCGCGCGCGAGATCCTCCAGGGCGTCGAGGGGATCGCGACCGTCGACTTCGACGACCGGGACGTCGTCCGGCACGAGCTCGTCGCCCGGATCGTCCGGGCGTACGATCGTTACGAGAAGGGCGCGACGCCGAAATGATCCGTCGGCTGCGAAACGGGGACCGGCGACTGGCGCGGCTGCGCGAGGCCGCGCGCACCGATCCGCGCGCACGGGCGGCCACCTTCGTGGTCATCGCCGGACTCCTCACCGCGGCCGCACTCCTCTTCGCGCCGCCGGCCACCGTCACCTACGACGTCGGCGCCGTCGCTGATCGCGCGGTGCGCGCGCCGCGGAGCGTCGCTTTCGTGTCGACCTCGCTGACCGACGCCGAACGCGAGAAGGCCGCCGCAGCGGTGCAGAAGCAGTACGCGACCGATCCAGGAGTCGTCGTGAGCGCGAGCACGCACCTCGCCGGCGCGGTGACCGCGCTCGGGCGTGTGCGCAACGACGCGGCGCAGACGCGCGATCAGAAGCTCGCCAGCGCCCAGCGGCTCGCCGAGGTGCAGCTCACGGCGGCGGTCGCGCAGGACGTCGTGGACATGACGCCGCCGGAGTGGGATCAGCTCGCGGCCGGGATCGACAGCGCGCTCCGCACGCTCTACGGACAGGGGATCCGTGCCGAGCAGCTCGACGCGGTGAAGGCCGACGCGCTCAAGGCCATTCCCGCGCCGTGGACCGACCGGCAGAAGCGCGTCGGCGCCGAGCTCCTGCGGCAGAACCTCCACGCGAACGTGGCCCCCGATCAGACCGCGACGACCCTCGCGCAGAAGGACGCGCGCGACGCCGTCGTGCCCGTCCAGGTGCAGGTCGCGGTCGGCGAGGTCGTCGTCCGCGAGGGCGACGTCGTCAGCCAGCTGCAGGTCGAGAAGCTCCGCGCGCTCGGGCTCGCGAACGAGGGCGTCGACTGGCGTGGCGCCATCGGTCTGCTCATCTGGGCGGGCCTCATCGCGGGGGTGCTGGCCCTGTTCATCGAGCGCTTCGCCACCGAAGCGTGGCTCGACGACCGGAAGATGATCCTGGTGATCCTCTCGCTCCTCGCGATCACCGCGGCGGGGCGGGCGCTCATCCCCGGGCACACCGTGCTCGTGTACTTCGCGCCGTTCGCCGCGATCGCGATGACCCTCACCGTCCTCGTGGGCGGCCGCACCGCGCTCGCGACGCAGATCGCGGGCGCGCTGCACATCGGGATCATGTCGGGGCAGGTCGAGCTCGTGTCGTACGTGCTCGTCCCCGCGCTCCTCGGCATGGCCGCCGTCCGGCGCGCGACGACGGCGCGCGAGTTCGCCATCGGCGCGGTCGCGGTCGCGGCTGGCAACGTCGGCGTGGTCCTCGCGTTCCTCCTGGTGGGGCGCACGTCCGATCCGCTCGGGATCGCGCAGCTCGCCGGGGGCGGGCTCCTGAGCGGGCTCGGCTCGGGCCTTCTCGCGTTCGCGGGCATGGCGATCCTCGGCCACGTGTTCCGTATCCCGACGGTCTTCGAGCTGCGCGAGCTCGGCGACCCGAACCATCCGCTGCTCCGGCAGCTGCTCCTCCGGACCCCGGGCACCTACCACCACTCGTTGCTCGTCGGGAACCTGGCGGAGCGCGCGGCCGAGGTCATCGGCGCGGACCCGCTCGTCGCGCGGGTCGGCGCCTACTACCACGACATCGGGAAGATGCGGAACCCGACCGCGTTCATCGAGAACCAGACCGGCGCGAATCCGCACGACGAGCTCGACCCGCTCGTCTCCGCGGGCATCGTCGCCGCGCACATCAAGGACGGTCTCGCGCTCGCGGACCGCTACAACCTCCCGGCGCAGATCCGCGAGATGATCCCCGGCCATCACGGCACGAGCCTGGTGAAGTACTTCTTCCAGCTCGCGCAGCAGCGCGGTCAAGCGCCCGAGGAGCGCTCCTACCGGTATCCGGGGCCGCGTCCCCGGAGCAAGGAGGCCGGTATCGTCATGCTCGCCGACGGCACCGAGGCTTCGGTCCGCTCGCTCACCGAGAAGAACCCGGAGACGATCCGCGCGATGGTCGACCGCATCATCGACGAGCGCGTGGCCGACGGTCAGCTCGACGAGTGCGACCTCACCTTCCGCGACGTACAGAAGATCCGCGACGCGTTCTGCGAGCTGCTCCTCGGCGTCTATCACGAACGCATCCCGTATCCCGAGGACCGGATCGCGCGCATCAAGCCGGCGGCGAGCGGCTAGCAAAGGACGCGCGTGCGCATCGCCACCGCCGGCGATCCGCCGTGCGACCTCGCGCCGGTCCGCTCCGCGATGCGCCGCGCCGCGAAGCCCTACGGCTTGCCCGCGGACGCCGAGGTCGCGCTCGTCTTCGTTCCCGACGCGCTGATGCGCGATCTCAACGCGCGCTTCCGCGGCATCGCCCGGACGACCGACGTGCTCTCCTTCGGCGAGGCCATCCCGGCCGGGGTGAAGGGCACGGCGGCCGTCCCGGTCGTCGAGCGACGGCGCCGCCAGAACGGCGGCCGTTTCGACCTGGGGGAGGTGGTGATCAGCCCGGACCAGGCGGCAAAGCAAGCTCGGCGCCGCCGGCGGGCGCTCGTCGACGAGATCGCCTTCCTGGCGGCCCACGGCATGCTCCACCTTCTGGGATTCGAAGACGAGACACCCGCCGGCTACCGCGAAATGGTCAGGTTGGGGCACGATGCGGCGCGTCAAAGCTCGGTTAAGCGCTGAAACACCTGGCCCCTTTCCGCGTTACCTCTCGGTGGTGCGCGCGGCAGCTTTTGCCCTCGTGGTCTCGCTCGTCACCGCCGCGCTCCCGGGCGCGCGGGCGGAGGCGAGCACGCAGGACCTCGTGCGCCAGCTGGACGGTCTCGTCTCGGGCTTCGCCGGGGGGACCGGGGTTTGGGTGAGCGACCCGAGCTCGCCGACCCCGCTCTTCACTCACGCGCCGGACGAGCAGGTGATCACGGCGTCGCTCTACAAGCTCGGGGTCCTCGCGGAGGCGGAGCGCCGGGTCGATAGCCGTCACCCTGACGAAGGCGGGGATGGCCGACTTCCACGTCGCGTACGACGACAGCGAGGACAACTGGGCGACGCCGCGCGCGCTCGGAACGTTCTTCACGCTCCTCGCGAAGCGCCAGCTCATCTCGGCAGCCGCGTCTGATCGGATGCTCGCGCGGCTCGAACGGCAGCAGATCAACAACCGACTCCCGGCGCAGCTGCCGCCGGACGTCCTGATCGCGCACAAGACCGGCAACCTTCCGGGCCTCACCCACGACGCGGGGATCATCTTCACCAAAGCCGGTCCGCGCGTGGTGGTCGCGATGACCTGGGACGCGCTCGACGAGGACGCGGACAACTTCATCTCGTCGGTCGGCGCGCTCGTGTACGGCGCGATCCTCGAGCCGTCGGCGAACGCGCGCTACCAGGTGTCGAAGACCGCCATCGCCGTGGACACCGGAGCGGAGCAGCGCGTCACCGTCCCGATCACGAACGCCGGCACGCGGACCTGGGCCGCGGCCGGGGTGGGATCGGTGGGGCTCATCTGGGAGCTCCGCAATACGCAGGGCCAGCTCGTGGCCAACTCGGCAAAGCCGCAGACCCTCCCGCCGCTCGCGCCGAACCAGACACAGAGCGTGGGCATCGACCTACGGGTGCCGGCGCAGCCAGGCGCGTACTCGGTGACGATCGGCCTGACCGACGCGAACGGGCTCGCGCTCTCCGTTCAAGGGGCGGCGACCGCGACATTCACGCTGCGCGCGCACCGGCCGTACCTCGCGAGCGCGCAGATCCACATGCCGCTCGTGCTCCATCGGGCCGAGCCCTCGCTCCTGCTCACGAGCTACAGCGCGCTGAACGTGAGCGGGGACCACCCGCTCGCGGTGACCTGGCGCGTCGTCGACACGCGGAACGGACGCACCGTGCAGCAGGGAATCAGCCCGGTGGGCACTCTGCGCCCGGGCGCGGCGGGCACGTTCCTCTCGATGTTCGTCGCGCCGAACATCCTCGGGACGTACCGGCTGAGCTACGAGCTCTCCGAGGGCACGGTCGCGGTGAGCGAGACGAGCACGGAGACCGTCGAGATCGCCGGGCCGCGGACCTACGGCGGCGACGAGGGCCGGCCGATCCCGACGGGCGCAGTCCTCCCGACGCCGTCGCCGTCGCCGAGGTTCGAATTCCCGCGGGTCACGATCCCCAAGCCGTCGCTCCCGATCGAGCTGCCGTTCCCGCGCGGGAAGCCGACCCCCTCAGCGCACCCGTAGGGTCGGGCTACCGCCAGCGGACGAGGATGTTCTCGCGCTGGAACGCGAGCCGGGCGGACCAGAACACCGCGACGTCGATGACCATGAGGATGATCGCCATCTGCAGGAAGGCGCCGTTGTCGAGCACGACGCGGCCGGTCACCTGCGCGATGCCGAGTCCCACGACCGGCACGACCACGAGGCCGCCGATCTGCTGGGCCACGCGTACGTCGTTCACGCGCGTGGAGATGAGGATCCCGAGGTTCACCGAAAGGAGCGTGAGCAGCGGGACCATCACCACGATCGCGAGGATCCACCGGGGCGCGGTCACCGCGTTCGCCGCGGCGTGCGAGCCGATGAGGATCACCGAGCCGAGGTAGATCGCGTACGCGCTCCACGTGACGAGGACGCTCGGCACCGTCGACGCGAGGCTCTTGGCGAAGAGCAGGTCGCCGACCCCGACGGGGGTCGCGAGGAGCGGCTCGAGCGTGCGCGCCGATTTCTCACCGATCACCGAGTAGATCGCCATCGTGAGCGGGACGACCGTCGGGATGAGCATGAAGAGGATGAGGAAGTACGTCGCGATGAAGCCCTGCACGGCCTCCCTCGGATCGAGGCCGACGACCGCCGGCGCGGCCGCGTAGAGCGCCTGCACGTCGCGGTCGCTCGGTGGGTTGATCGCGGCCGCGGCGACAGCGAGGACGCCGGTCGCGAGGATGACGACCGGCGGGAGGAGGGTCATGCCGACGAGGAGCTTGTTGCCGAGCGCCTCGCGCCACTCGCGGACGCAGACCGCCTGCACGAGCGTCTGACGCGTCGGGCTCGTGGCGACGATGCTCACTCGATCGGCTCCACGATGCGCAGGTAGACCTCTTCGAGGTGCGCCTTGCGTTCGGTGACGTAGGCGATCTCGGCGCCGCCCTCGACGAGCGTCCGCACGAGGAGCGGGTTCGTCCGCAGCGGATCCGCCGAGGACACGATGATCGAGCCGTTCTCGAACTCGGCGCCGCGGACGCCCGGAACAGCCCGCACGCGCGCCAGGTCCTCCGGGCGCGGCGACGGGAGGATGCGGAACTCGGTCGACCGCCCGTACAGCTCCGCGCGGAGCTCGTC
>VBFI01000170.1 GCA_005889275.1 Chloroflexota bacterium
AAGCACGACTACTCGGACGGCGACATCGCGAAGGCCATCGGCGGGAACGTGATGCGTGTGCTCGAGGAGGCCTGGTTCCGCTAGATCTCCGGAGCGAGCCTCTCGCCGCGCGTGAGTGTGTAGGCACGCGCCTCGCGGTCGAGTGACGATCCGCGGTCGCCGAGCTTCTTCGCGACCACCTCGCGGTGTTGCGCGGTGCGGTTGCCCCCGAACTTGAACTTCGCGCGCACGTCGGTGACGGTGAGCCGGATGCCGCGGATCGAGCCGAGCAGCTTGCCGTAGCGGTTGTCGCCGGGCTCGACCGGCGCGTGCCTGCCCTCCGGTTGGAAATGCCCGAGCTGGCGTTCGAGGATCGCGGCGAGCTCCGCCGGATCGTCGACCGTCGCGACGTCGCACGCGAGCTGGACCGCTGCGTAGTAGCTCGTCGGCACGCCGTACTCGTCCTGATTCCAGTGACCGGGGATGTACGCGTATGCGCCGAAGACCGAGAGGAGCGCGCGCGGACGCTCGGCGATCGCGTCCCACACCGGATTTGGTTTCGCGAGATGCAACAGCACGGTGTGGTCGCCGTCGTACAGGAAGTGGGCCGGGACCACGACCGGCAGATCGCGGTCCTTCCCCGGGACGATCAGCTCTCCGAAGTCGTGGGTCTTGAGGAAGTCACGCCACTCGGCGTCGTCGAGCGCGGCGTCGTGTTTGTGGATGAGCATCAGTGAATTGTGCGGTCGGGGTGGGCGGACTTGAACCGCCGAAATCCTCGCGCTCCCAAAGCGCGCGCTCTACCAACTGAGCTACACCCCGGACGAGTTGCGAAGCCGCATCGCCGTACGGATCGCATGACAGTTCGCGCAGACAAGCTCGCACTTGGCAAGCTCTTCGAGGATAAGTTTAGGCTTCCAATTTCGAAGCTGATTGCTGATTTCTCCGAGCTTTACTGTGCCCGGCAGGTGGTC
>VBFI01000171.1 GCA_005889275.1 Chloroflexota bacterium
GCGCTCGTCCTGCTGCCGTCGCAGCTGCCCGCGGCGGCGCTCCCGCTACTGCGTGCGGAGTGGTCCGCGTCCGCGGCGGAGCTCGGGTGGGTCGTCTCGGCGTATCAGCTCGGCTACGCGATCGCGGTGCTTGTCGTCCTCCCGCTCACCGATCGCATCCGCGCCTCGCGCGTCATCGCCGCGGGTGCGCTCGTCACGATGCTCGCGAACCTGGCCTTCGCTCTTAGCGCCCACGACGTCGTGACCGCGTCGATCCTGCGCGTGATCGCGGGCTTCGGTCTCGCGGGCGTGTACATGCCCGGCGTGCGTCTCGTCGCGATGAGCGCGAACGCGACGAGGCGCGGATTCGCCGTCGGCCTCTATGTCTCCGCGTTCTATCTCGGGAGCTCGCTCTCGTTTTTCGCGACTGGGCTCCTGCTCACACCGTTCGGCTGGCACGGCGCCGCGCTCGCGATCGGCCTCGTCGCGCTTGCGGCGTTGCCGGTCGCGGTCGCGAGCACCCGCGGCATGCCCGAGACCACGGGCGAGCGGGCGCACCTCGACCTGCGCGTGCTCCGGAACCGTCCGCTGGTGCGGGCGATCACCGCGTACACCGGCCACTCGTGGGAGCTCTTCGTGATGCGCGCGTGGCTCGCCGCGTTCCTCGCCGCGGCGTTCACGCTACGCGGGCTCTCACCGACCGACGCGTCGGCGACGGCGAGCGAGTGGGCCGCGATCATGCTTCTGCTCGGGGTTCCCGGCGTTTTCCTGGGCGGATGGGCGTCGGATCGTCTCGGCCGTTCGCGCAGCGCGCTGCTCTACGCGCTCGGCAGCGGCGCGATCTCGATCGGGTTCGGGACGCTGCTCTTCGCCCCGTGGCCGGCGCTCATCGCGATCGGCGCGCTCTACGGAGCGATGGTCGCGGCGGACTCGGCCGTGTACTCGACCGCGGTCACCGAGCTCGCGCCGGCGGCGCGCATCGGATCCGCGCAGGCGCTCCAGGCGGTCGCCGGGTTCGGGATCGGCTCGCTTGGGCCGGTCGTCGCGGGCGCGAGCCTCGATCTCGGCCTCGGTTGGGCTGGGCCGTTCGCGGTCGCGGGAGTCGTCGGGATCCTCACCGCTCTTCCGCTCGTGGCCGATCTCCGCCAGCGTGCGCTCGTGCGCGTTTGAGCGTTTAACAAACGCGCATTCGCGACGCTGGCGACGCCCGTACGCTTACCTCGCACGTTCTCGCGAGACGACACCGGAGGGAAGGCCATGTTCGCGGGCTGGGGGCGGCTGGTCTACCGCCGGCGCTGGTGGGTCCTCGGGCTCTCCGGGCTCCTCCTCGTCGCGTCGGGGTTCATCGCGAGCCAGGGGGGAAAGCTCCAGTCGGGCGGGCTGATCTCCACATCCGAGTCGGGCCGCGCCTCGGAGCTCATCGAGCGCGAGCTCCCGCGCTCCGGTGGGTCGACGTTCACGCTCATCTTCTCGAGCCCGACGGTCGACGCGAAGAGTCCCGAGTTCCGCGCCGCGGTCGAGGCCGCGCTCGAGCCCCTCCGCGCCGACCCTCGGACGGCGACGATCGTCACCCCGTACGACGGCAGCGCTCCCGACCCAAGCCTGCTCATCTCGAAGGACGCGCACGCGGTCGCGGTCGACGTCGCGGTGAAGGACGAACTCGCGGTCGCACGCGACTACTACCAGGAGCTCCGCGCGCTCGTCCACTCGGACCGCTTGCAGGTCCAGGCGACCGGAGTGCTCGCGGTCACGAACGGTTTCAACGTCGTGCTCCAAGAAGACCTGCGCCGCGCCGAGACGGTCTCGCTCCCGCTCGCGCTCATCCTGCTGCTCATCGTGTTCGGGAGCGTCATCGCGGCGCTCGTCCCGCTCGGGGTGGGCGTGCTCGCCGTCGTCGGCGGGATCGCGGGGATGTTCGTCCTCTCGCGCGTGACCGACGTCTCCGTCTACGCCGAGAACGCCGTCACGCTCATCGGCCTCGGCGTCGCGATCGACTACTCGCTCTTCATCACGAACCGCTTCCGAGAAGAGCTCCATAACGGACGCGATACGCAGGCCGCGCTCGCCGTCGCGATGGCCACGTCAGGTCGCGCGATCACCTTCTCCGGGCTGACCGTCGCCATCGGTCTGTCTGGGATGCTCTTCTACCAGGGGACGTTCCTCTCCTCGATGGGCGTCGCGGGAGCGATCGTCGTCGCGAGCGCGGTCTTCTACGGGCTCACGTTCCTCCCCGCGCTCCTCGCGATCCTCGGACCGAGCGTCGACCGGCTTCGCGTGCCGATCTTCCAGCCGGACACAAGCGGGCGCGGTTGGTGGCACACGATCGCGACCGCGGTCATGCGCCGACCGGTCGTCGTCCTGTTGCCGGTCGTCGCGTTCATCCTTCTGGCGGGATCGCCGTTCCTGCGGCTCCGCCTGGCGACGGGCGACGTCACCGTGCTGCCGACGAAAGAGGAATCGCGTGCCGCGTACGACAAGCTCCGCTCCGACTTCACGGGCGCGGACGTCACGCACGTCAGCGTCGTCGTGAACTACCCGAGTGGCGATCCACTCGCACCTGACCGCGTTCCGGCGCTGGCCGAGCTCGCGCAGCGCGTCACCCAGGTGCCGAACGTGCAGCGGGTGAACAGTCCGGTGAACCTCGATCCGCGCTTGCAGCCTTCGGACTACGCCGCCCTCTACGCGCAGCCACGGTCGAAGCTGCCTCCGCAGGTCCAGGCATTCCTGACGCAGACGGTGGGCGCGCACATCGTGTTGCTCGACGTCGTCACACCGCTCCCCGCGTACAGCGACGAAGCGAGGGACGTCGTCCGGGCGGTCCGCGCGATCCCGCCGCCGCCCGGCGCCGAAAAGGTGGTCGGCGGGTTCACCGCGATCGACTTCGACACGGTGAACTACATCGTGGGGCGCACGCCGATCGCGGTCGTCTACATCATGGCGGCGACGATGCTCGTGCTCTTCCTGCTGCTCGGCTCGGTCATCCTGCCGCTCAAGGCGGTCGTCATGAATCTCCTCTCGATCTCGGCGTCCTTCGGCGCGATGGTCTGGATCTTCCAGGACGGCCATCTCTCCGCGCAGCTCGGCTTCACCGCGGGCCCCATCGACCCGACGCTCCCGGTGATCATGTTCTGCACGGTCTTCGGTCTCTCGATGGACTACGAGGTCCTGCTGCTCTCGCGCATGCAGGAGGAGTACCTCAAGGAGCACGACAACACGCACGCCGTGGCGATGGGCCTCGAGCGGAGCGGCCGCCTCATCACCGGCGCGGCCGCGATCATGGTCGGCGTCTTCACGGCGTTCGCGCTCGCCGACATCGTGCTCATCAAGGCGATCGGACTCGGGATGGCCATCGCCGTCGCGATCGACGCGACGCTGGTGCGTGCGCTCGTCGTGCCGGCGACGATGCGGCTCCTCGGAAACCTGAACTGGTGGGCCCCCGGCCCGCTCGCGCGGTTGCAGCGGCGGATCGGCTTGTCAGAAGCGGCTGCCTAGGAGGCAAGCCCCTGCAGACCCCCTCGCTACGATGGCGCCGTGCAGCCGACGCCGAGCCCCCAACCTTCGACGCCCGCGCTCCGACCGCTGGGCGTGGGCGATGTCATCGACCGCGTCTTCGCGCTCTACCGGGCCCGCGCGCTCGGCCTCTTTGTTCTCGGCGAGGTCCTCTTCATCGGCGTGGTGGTCGCCTGGATCATCCTCGGCGTTGTCTTCGCGGTCACGATGCGCGACGCCTTCGTCCGCATTGGCCGCGAGGGCGCGAATCCGGCGGCCCTCGCGACCAGTCCGGCCCTGCTCGATCTTTTCGGCCCGTTCCTACTCATCGGGATCATCGGCTGGCTCGTCACCCTCCTCGTCGGGGCGGTCCTCACGGGCGCCGTCGTCGATGCGGCGTCGGCCGCGCATCTTGGCAAGGAACGGTCGATCGCGTCGTCGCTCGTCGTGGGATTTCACGCGTCGCTGCGCATCTTCTTCACGGGTCTGCTCGCGACCATCGCGGTGACCCTGGTTGGAGTCGTCTTTCAGCTCATCAGCACGCCGATCGAGAACGCTCTGCTGCTTTTCCTCATCACGCTCGTCTATTTCTTCGCCATCTTCTTCATCCAGGCATCGTGGTTCGTCTCGCCGGTCGTCGCGACGGTCGAGGGTCACGGTCCGATCTCCTCGCTCAGACGGTCATGGCAGCTCGCGGGTGGCTTCCGGTGGCGCATCGTCGGGCTCTTTCTGCTCCTCGTGGTCATCTTCCTGGTGCTGCTCTTCCTCGTCCTGTTCGTGATCGGCATCGTCGCCGCGACGAACCAAAGCGCCGGCGTCATCGCGGCCTTCATCGCGCTCTTCGCGGCCATCCCGCTATGGATGCCCCTCTTCTTCGGAACGATGACGGTGCTCTACTACGACCTACGCGTCCGCAAGGAAGGCCTGGATCTGCAGCTCGCGGCGGAGGCAATGCCTCGCGCCTGACGGTGATCCTCGCGTTCGTCGTGACGATCCTCGTGACGACGGCGGGGATCGCGAATGCGGACACGGTCACCCTGGACGCCTACCGGTCGCGGCTCCGCGATCTGCGCGCGCTCCTGCTGCAAGCCCGTTCGGCCGGTGATGCGCAGCGTCCGCCGATCGTCGACCGCGTGCGCGCCGGGCTCACGCAGACGACGGCGATCCGCACGTCGGACGGGGTCCTCATGCGGATCGACGACTCACGGCTCGCCGCCAGGCTCGGCACGACCACCGCCGCGATCGACAACGGAGTGGGCGAGCTGGACCAGCTCATCGCCATCGCCGACCGCGCCGCGGCACCGCCGTTCGACCTCGCGAGCGCGGGCGCTCGCGCTCGCGACCTCGCCGGCGCGTCCGAACGGCGATCCGGAGGGAACGACCTGCTGACGGCCATCGGCATCCTTCTCTCACGCATCTTCGGGACGCCGAGTGGAGCCCAGCTGCCTCCGGGGACGATAGAGACCGTGCTGACGATCCTCGGCGCGGGGCTCGCGGTCGTGGTCGTCGCGATCCTCGTGCGCGGCGTACGCGAACGGATCCGCAGGGAGACCGTCGCGGCCGGCGCGCCGGCCGAGATCGCGGCCGAGCCCGGCCTCCAGCTCGCCGCCGCCGAGCACGCCCTCGGCGCCGGCGACCCGCGCGCGGCCTTGCACGCGTTCTACCGCTACGCGATCCTCACGCTCGCGGCGCGCCGGCTTCTTCGCTACGAACCGAGCCTCACCGATCGCGAGCTGCTCGAGCGCGCGGCCGCCCTTCCTCAGGTCGAGACGCTTCGCGAGCTCATCTCGCTGCACGACCGCTCGTGGTTCGGCCTCAAGGGCACGAGCGCCGATGAGGCGACCCGCGCCAGAGCGCTCGCCGAACGAGCGGTCGCATGAAGCGCGCGCGACGCATCGACCCGCTCTATGTCGTCGCCACGATTCTCACCATCGCCGTGCTCGGCCTCGCCGTCCTCGTCGGCGCGAACGCACAGGGCCAGCGCCGGACCGCTTCGGTCTTCGATCAGACCAGCGGCGGGGCCTCGGATCTGCGCGCGCTGGTCGAGGCCCTCGGGGCGCGCACGGTGATCCTGCAGGGGGAGCGCTTCGCGCCGCGCGAATCGGGGGCGTCGGTCGTCTTTCTGCTCGGCGCGACGGAGTTCGTCGACGAGGAGGACGTCACCGCCGCGCGTGCCTTTCTCCAGAACGGCGGAACGCTCGTCGTCGCGACCGACGCCGGGTTCGCCGAGACCGCGCTCCTTCGCGCGTTCGGCGCGGATCTCAGCGGACGCGCGCTCTCGAGCGAGTACGACACGACCTCGGTCCTCGCCGCCCCCGCGCGCGCGAACCGGATCGTGCTCGATCGCGGGGCGACGCTCGGTCTCGGCGACCGCTGGTCACCGGTCGCGCGCGTGGGCGAACAGACCATCGCCGCGATGACGCGGGAGGGCCGAGGCACGGTCGTCCTCGTATCGAGCCTCGCTCCCTTCGTGAACGCGCTGCTCGGCGAGGGCGACAACAGCCGATTCGCGCTTTCCCTCGCCGCGTCCGGATTCGGCGCCGGGCACTCCGTCGGCTTCGACGAGTACCACCACGGCGCGCATCCCTCGCCAGAGCTGCTGGCGGTCCTCGAGCGCACCTGGCTCGGGCGCGCGCTGCTCGTCGTCGCGGGGATCGTCTTCGTCTATCTGCTCTGGTCTGGTCGCCGTTTCGGCCCGCCGCTGCCGGCGGATCCGCGGCCGCCGCGCTCGAGCCTCGACTACGTCCGGGGATTCGCCGGCCTCGTTCGCCGCTCCGGCCGTGACGAGATCGCGCGCGATCGATTGCGCCGCGATCTGCGCGTCGGGCTGGCCGCGCGGTATGGACTCGATCCGACGACGGGGTTCGATCGTGTTCTCGCGACGGCGGACGCGAACGAGCCGACGGTCGCCGCCGAGGCCCGCGCGATCGACGCCGCGCTAACCCGCCGGTTGCGCGATGCCGAGCTGCTCCGTACGGTCGCGCGCATCGAACGGGTCGTCGCGAAAAGGGAGGCTGTGTGAGCGCGAAAGACGGCGCCGGACGCTTCGCCGAGAGCGTCCACCGCGTCATCGTCGGACAGGACGAGATCATCCGGCTCGCGTTCATGGCGCTCGCGCTCCGTGGGCACATCCTCATCGAGGGGGTGCCGGGCACGGCGAAGACGCTCCTCGCACGCACGGTGGCCCGCCTGGTCGGAGGCAGCTTCAAGCGCGTGCAGTTCACGCCGGACCTCATGCCCAGCGACATCGTCGGCACGAGCGTGTTCGAGATCGCGACGAGCAACTTCCGCATCCGTCTCGGTCCCGTATTCGCGAACGTCGTTCTTGCCGACGAGGTCAACCGCGCTCCGGCGAAGACGCAGGCCGCGCTCCTCGAGGCGATGGAGGAGCGGCAGGTCACCCTGGAAGGCGAGGCGCACGTGCTGCCGGACCCCTTCATCGTCCTCGCGACCCAGAACCCGGTCGAGTACGAGGGGACCTACCCGCTGCCCGAGGCCGAGCTCGACCGCTTCCTCTTCAAGGCGGTGGTGCCCTACCCGCAGCCGACCGAGGAGGCCGCGATCCTCCGCCGCCACGACAAGGGCCGGCCACTCGACGTGGTCGAGCAGCTCGCGCCGCTCCCGGACGGCGAGCTCGTCGCCGCGCGCGACGAGATCGATAACGTGACCGTCGAGGACTCCGTCGTCGACTACGTCGTACGCATCGTCGAGGAGACGCGGCGTTCCGGCGACCTGCTCCTCGGCGCGAGCCCGCGCGCTGGGGTGCATCTGCTCCGAGCCGCGAAGGCCAACGCGGCGCTCGAGGGGCGCGACTTCGTCACCCCGGACGACGTGAAGTCGCTCGTGCCGCCGACGCTCCGGCACCGCGTCGTCCTGAAGGCCGAGGCGGAGATCGAAGGTGTCGACGCGGACGCGGCACTTCGCAGAGTCCTCGCCCGGCTCGACGTGCCGCGGTGATGAAGCCGCGCGCGCCGCGGCCAAGCCGTTTCCCGTTCGTGCCGCGCCCGCTGTTCCTCGCGCTGCTGGTGGCGGGGGCTATCCCGGTCGCGCTCGCCACGTTCTTCGAGCCCTTCGTCTACCTCGCCGCGGCGATATGGCTGGCCGCGCTCGTCGCCCTCGTCGCCGACGCGCGCGCGACCCGACGGCTCACCAGGGAGGACATCGCGCGCGGGTTCGGCGCGCAGCTGTCGCTCGGTGCCGCGAGCCCGATCCGCATCGCGATCCGCAACCCGCTCGCGCGCCGTTTGCGTCTCACGGTGCGCGACGAGGCGCCGGCAGCGTTCGACGTCGACCGAAGGGCGGTCGCCATCGAGGTCCCTCCCCGGGGCGAGGCGGTCGCCGAGTACACGTCGCGCCCGCGCCACCGGGGGTCGTTCCAGTTCGGAGACATCCATGCCCGGCAGCGCGGTCCGCTCGGGCTCGTCGAGCGGCAAAGCCGCATCGAGGCGGCCGCCGAGGTGAAGGTCTACCCCGACCTGCGCGAGATCCGCCGCTACGAGATCACGCTGCGCCGCGGTCTCGCTTACGACGCGGGTCAGCGGCGCGCCCGGGTCCCCGGCTCGGGGAGCCTCTTCTCACGGCTGCGCGACTACGAGCCCGACGACGATCCGCGGTCGATCTCCTGGCCAGCGACCGCGCGACGCGGCCGGCCGATCGCGGTCGAGTACGAGACCGAGCGGCAACAGCGGCTGCTTCTGCTGATCGACGCCGGGCGGATGATGTCGAGCACTCTCGGCACGCTCACCAAGCTCGATCACGCGGTGAACACCGCGCTCATGCTCGCGTACGTCGGCGTCGGCAAGGGCGACGAGGTCGGTCTCCTCGGATTCGCGGACGACGTCCGCAGCTACGTCCCGGCGCGCCGTGGCCGTGGGCAGTTTCTGCGGATCACCGAAGAGCTCCGCCGCATCAGCGCGACGACGACCGAGTCGGACTATCGCGCGGCCTTCGAGTTCCTTCGCGCGCGCGCCGCGCGCCGCGCGCTCGTCGTCGTCTTCACCGACCTCGTCGACGAGGAAGCCTCGCGCGGCCTCGTGACCGCGGTGACGCGCCTGGCGGGGAACAATCTCGTCCTCTGCTGCCTGCTCGCCGATCCCGAGCTCGCGGAGGTCGCGGCGCGACGCCCCGACTCGAGCGTGGCGCTCTACGAGCGCGTCGTCGCTCAGGAAGTGCGCGACGCGCGAGGGAAGGCCCTCGCCACGCTGCGCCGTCGCGGCGTGCACACAATCGACACGTACACCTCGAGGAGGCCGGCGCAGCCGAGCACCACGATGACGAGGAAGATGATCCGCATCGCCTGCGTGCCGGCGAGCCGGAGCGCGCTTCCTCGCGTGCGTTCCCCGGGCTGCAGGATGGCCCACGCGAAGCGGAGTCCAGCGGCGCCCGAGAGGACGATCGCCGAGAGCTCGAGGAAGCCGTGCGCGGATACGAAGGTCAGGAGCGTCCACGCCAGACCCGCGTTCTGCAGGACCGCGAAGACCGTGCCGAGGAACGCGCCGTTCGTGATGAGGACGTACGCGGTGAGGAGCCCCGCGGTCAAGCCGCCGGCGAACGCGACGATCGCGATCCGCACGTTGTTCACGATGATCACCGGCCCTTCGAGAAGACGGAGGCCTTCCGGGAGCTCCGTCCCCGGCCGGCGCCGCGAGATCTCCTCGCGAAGGGCCTGCGGCAGCGCGCCCGCGGCGACCTCCGGGGAGAGGAGACCCGCGACGAACGTGACGAGCGCGGGGCCGAAGAGCAGGATCGCCGAGGCGATGACGAAGCGCCCGTTCGCGCGGATCGTCCCCGGGATGTCGACGAAGATGAAGCGACGGAGACGCCGGACGCTCGTCGGCGCCTCGCTGTACACGAGCGCGTGCGCGCCGGCGACGAGATCGTTCAGCTCGATCGTCACGATGTCACCGGGGAAATCGCGCTGCGCGATGGCGAGGTCGCCAGTGACCGCGCGGTAGAGCCGGCCGAGCTCGAGCACCTCGTCGGCCTTGAGGCGGTTCACGCGTCCGGCGGCGGAGCTCACGAGGTCGGCGAGCCGCGACCAGCGACCGAGATGATCCTCGACGAAGCGATCGACGGCGCCCGGCGACGCGATCCGCGGCACGGGCCGGAACGTACCATGCGTCGATGACGATCGCGATGGGTCGGCTCGAGATTGAGACGCCCGATCACGTCGTCCTGCGCTTCCAGCTCGCCGGTGCGGGCAACCGCGGTTTCGCGGCGATCGTCGACTTCGTGATCGTGTACATCTTTGGGACGGCGATCGCGTTCGGCTCGGACAAGGTCGCCGAGTTCGTGCCGGGCATCGCGAACTGGTCTGGCTGGATCGCGCTCTTGCAGCTCTTCCTCGCGTGGTCGTACTTCGTGCTTCTCGAGTGGCTCTGGAACGGGCAGACCATCGGCAAACGGCTCTTCGGGCTTCGCGTGATCTCCGAGGACGGTGAGCCCGCGCGTTTCGTCGCCGTGGTCGTCCGCAACCTCGTGCGGGTGATCGATTTCCTCCCGGTCCTCTACGGAGTCGGGCTCGTCGCGCTCGTCATCTCGTCAAGGTCTCAGCGGCTCGGCGACTACGCGGGCGGGACGTTCGTTGTGCGCGCGCCTCGTCCGCGCCGGAACTGGTCGGCGCTCCGGACACACGCCGCGACGCTGCGCTGGAAGATGACGCCGGCCGCGGCCGCGCCCGTGCCGACGGTCCGCGTGCTGCCGGGCGAGGCACAGCGCCTCGTCCGCGAGTTCGTGCTCCGCGAGAACCGGCTCACCACCGCCGCGCGCGCGTCCGTCGCGAAGCAGATCGCGGCGCGCCTGCGGGCCCTCCTCCCGGAGTTCCAGATCGCCGACGACCTCGAGCTCATCCACGCGGTCGCGCGTTCGCTCCGGGAGTCGGGCGGCCAGGGCTGACCATGGAGATCCTGTGGCTCGCGTTCCTGGTCATCGCCCTCGGCGCGTTCGCGATGCTCGTCGGCGCGGGCCGCACGCGGGACGACGCACGCGGCCGCGGGCGCTGGGACTCGGCGTTTTACGCCGAGTCGCACCGGGAGACGAACACCGACGCGACCGGGGTGCTCATGTGCCGATCGTGCGGCGCGAACGCGCCGGAGCGCGCCGGCCGTTGCCCTTCCTGCGGCGCGATGCTGTAGGCCGCGTCCCTAGACTGGATATGTAGTCCGCCTCGATAGCGAGGACCGTCCAAAGGAAGCAATGACCGCCATCGCCGAGTCTCCTCCCACCGCCCATCCCGAAGACGAACGGCGCGACCTCGTCGTGACCGGGATGACCTGCGCCTCCTGCGTGGCGAGCGTCGAAGACGCCCTTCGCGGTGTGAGCGGCGTGCGGAGCGCCGACGTGAACCTCGCGACCGAGCGGGCGCGCGTCGATCTCGACCCGGCCCGCGCCGACGATGCCGCGCTCGTGCGCGCGGTCGAGCGGGCGGGCTATGGCGCGCTCGTCCTGTCGACGGACCGAGCCGAACGTGCCGCGACCGAGGAGCGCGAACGCGAAGCGCGCCTGCGGTACCTGCGCGCGCTGCGCCGGCGTCTCCTCGTCTCCGCGGCGCTCGCGATCCCCACGATGCTGCTCTCGATGGCCGACCTCGTCGTGCCCTCGCTCGGGCAGGCCGCGTGGCGCGCATACGCGCTCTTCGCGCTGGCCACCCCGGTGCAGCTCTGGGCGGCGCTCCCGTTCTACCGCGGCGCGCTTTCCGCGGCTCGCCACGGCCGGACCGACATGAACACGCTCGTCGCGGTCGGGACGACCGCGGCGTACGGAGTCTCGGTCTTCGCCACGTTCATCCCCAGCGCGTTCGTTGCGCTTGGCCTCGAGCCCCGCATGTTCCTCTACTACGACACGGCCACGGTGATCGTCGCGCTCATCCTCGTCGGCCGCTATCTCGAGGCGCGCGCCCGAGCACGGACGTCCGACGAGGTGCGCGCCCTCGCGGCGCTCGGCGCGAAGACCGCGCGTGTCCGTCGGCCGGGCGGCGGCGAGGAGGACGTTCCGATCGAGCGGCTCGCGATCGGCGACGTCGTGATCGTCCGCCCGGGCGAGACGGTGGCGAGCGACGGCCTCGTCCTCGCGGGTTCGTCCGCCGTCGACGAGTCGATGGTGACCGGCGAGTCGATGCCCGTCGAGAAGGGGCCCGGCGATCCCGTCACCGGCGGGACGCTGAATCGGACCGGAAGCTTCCGCTTCCGGGTCACGAAGATCGGAGCGGACACGCTCCTCGCGCAGATCGTCCGCATGGTCGAGGAGGCACAGGGCTCGAAGGCACCCATCCAGCGTCTCGTCGACCGCGTTGCGGCGGTGTTCGTCCCGATCGTGTTCGTCGTCGCTTTCGCGAGCGCGATCGTCTGGGCGATCGTCGGTCCGCAGCCGTCGCTGGGCTTCGCGATCACCGCCTTCGTGGCGGTCCTCATCATCGCCTGCCCCTGCGCGCTCGGGCTCGCCACACCGACCGCGATACTCGTCGGCACCGGCCGTGGCGCGGCGCGCGGGATCCTCATCAAGAGCGCGGAGGCGCTCGAGCGCGCTCGCACGATCGACCTCGTCGCCTTCGACAAGACCGGTACGCTGACGGTCGGCCGCCCTCAGGTCGTGGAATATCTGAACTGCGCCGAGATCGGCGAGGACGAGGTGCTGAGGCTGTTCGCCGGCGCCGAGCTGCGATCGGAGCACCCGCTCGCGGCGGCGGTCGTCGAGGCGGCGACCGCGAAAGGTCTCGAGCTCAGTGAGCCCGCGTCGCTGGAGGCGCTCCCGGGTCAGGGCGTGCACGCGGTCGTCGACGGGCGCGATGTCTGGATCGGCAGCCCGGACCTCGCCCGCGCCCACGGGTTCGCCGACCTCGGCGACGGCCTGATCGCGCACCACCAGCAGCAGGGGCGGACGGTCCTCGTCGGGACGATCGACGGCAAGCCCGGCGGGGTCGTCGCGGTCGCCGACGTCGCAAAGCCGAGATCGTGGCCGAGCTCCAGCGCGCAGGGCATCGCGTCGCGATGGTCGGCGACGGCGTGAACGACGCGCCCGCGCTCGCTCGTGCCGATCTCGGCATCGCCATCGGGAGCGGCACCGACGTCGCGATCGCGACCGCCGACATCGTCCTCGTCGGTGGCGATCCGCGCGGCGTGCCCCGCGCGCTCAAGCTGGCGCGCCGGACCGTCGCCACGATCCGCCAGAACCTCTTCTGGGCCTTCTTCTACAACGTCGCGCTCATCCCGTTGGCCGCGGGGATCTTTTACCCCGTCACCGGCTGGCTGCTCTCGCCGATCCTCGCGGCCGCCGCAATGGCGATCTCGTCGGTGACCGTCGTCACGAACTCGCTTCGCCTGCGCACCGCCGATATCGGATGAGACTCGGCCTCGCGGCGACGCTCCTGGTCGCGTTCGCCTGTGGTCCGGCCGCGACGCGAACGGAAGCGCCGACGGCCCCGCCGAATACCCCGGCCGCGACGGTCCCGCCACCACCACCGGGCACGTCCCCGCGCCCGCTCGAGTTCGTGATGCAGGAGTTCAGCGTCCCGCGCGGTCAAGGACCGCACGACGTCGCGCCCGCGCGCGACGGCGGTGTCTGGTACACGGCGCAGCTCTCGGGCGAGCTCGGGTGGCTCGATCCGAAGACGGGTGCGACGAAGATGACAAAGCTCGGCAGCGGGTCGGCGCCGCACGGTGTCATCGTTGGCCCCGATGGCGCGCCGTGGATCACCGATGGCGGGCTCAACGCGATCGTCCGCGGCGATCCGACGACGAGGGAGGTGAAGCGCTACCCGCTGCCGGCGTTCCGGCCCAATGCGAGTCTCAACACGGCGACGTTCG
>VBFI01000172.1 GCA_005889275.1 Chloroflexota bacterium
GCCACCGCCCATCAGCGCGTCGACGAAGTCGATCTCGGAGCCTTTGATGTACATGGCGCTCATCGGGTCGACGACCACACGGACGCCCTGCGTGTCGACGATCGTGTCGTCCTCTTCGGTGCCGTCGGCGAAGGTCATCCCGTACGAGAAGCCCGAACAGCCACCCGGCGTCACGTACACGCGGAGCGCGAGACCTTGACGATCCTGTTTGCTGAGGATCTCGCGGAGCTTGTCGGTCGCCCGCGAGGTCAGCGAGACGATAGGCAGATCCGTCGAGATCACGGGCATCTGCGTCGTGGTGGGTTCGTGCTGCTCGATCGCCAAGTCGGCACCTCCGGTCGTGCGCTCTGAATGATAGCCCACCGCCCGGCGACCAAACAGCCGAATTTGGCCTGGAAATGGCCACAATTCGCCGCCATAGACTCGGTTCATGCCCCCGACGTTGCACCACGCGCAAGTCTTCTATCCGCCCGGCGAGGAAGCCAATGCTCGGCAGTTCTACACGGGCGCGCTCGGCCTCGAGGAGATCGCGCGCCCGGCGGTCCTGCGCGACCGGTCCGGGATCTGGCTCGCGGCGGGCGCGGGTCACGTGCATCTGTCGGAGGACCGCGAGCTCGGGCTTCACCCGCGCCGTCACTTCGCCCTCCGTGTCGATGACCTCGATGCGGCCGTCGCCACGCTGCGGCGGGCCGGCGCGCGATTCGAGGACGCGGACCCGATCCCTGGCTGGCGCCGGACCTACGTGTTCGATCCGTTCGGAAACAAGATCGAGCTCGATGAGATCCCGTAGATGACGTTTCGCTTCTCGCCGCGGCCGAATCGCGCGGCGGAGATCGGCTGGCGCGACTGGGATGAGAAGGCGTTCCAGGAGGCCCAGGTCGCCGACAAGCCGATCCTCCTCGCCATCAGCGCGGTGTGGTGCCACTGGTGCCACGTCATGGATGAGACGAGCTACAGCGACCCCGAGGTCATCCGGATGATCAACGATCGCTACGTCCCGATCCGCGTGGACAACGACGAGCGACCCGACGTGAACCGTCGGTACAACATGGGCGGCTGGCCCACGACGGCCTTCCTGACGCCGGATGGGGAGGTCGTCCACGGCGGCACCTACGTCCCGCCCGAGGCGATGCGGTCCTATCTCACGCAGGTCGACGAGGTGTGGCGCACGCGAAAGGCCGACCTCACGCAGCACGTTGCCGAGCTGCGCGAGAAGGAGCGCGACGCGCGCGCTCCCAAACCCGGCGACCTGACGTCCGAGATCGTCGACGGCGTCGCCTCGCTCGTGCGCGGGCAGTACGACCCGCAGTTCGGCGGCTTCGGCCGCGAGCCGAAGTTCCCGCAGCCGAAGGTGCTCCGTTTCGTCCTGGACGAGTACCGTCGCTTCGGCTACCCCGAGCTCGCCACCATGCTGCACAAGACGCTCGCGGCGATGGCCGGTGGCGGCATGCACGACAGCGTGGCCGGCGGCTTCTTCCGCTACGCGACGACCCGGCAGTGGGAGATCCCGCATTACGAGAAGATGCTCGAAGACAACGCCGAGCTCCTTTCGGTCTACGCCCAGGCGCACCGCACCTTCCCATCGGCTGGGTACGACCGCGTCGTGCGCGACGTCATCGGCTGGATGGACGCGGTCCTCTGGCGCGACGAGCTCGAGCTCTGGAGCGGCTCGCAGGATGCCGACGAGCATTACTACGTGCTCGACGCCAACGAACGTACCAAGCACGTGGCGCCGTTCGTCGATCGCACGCTGTACACGGGCTGGAACGCGCTCGCGGTGTCCGGCTACTTCGCCGCGGCGACGGCGCTCGGCGACGATCGGGTCGGCGATCGCGCCGACCGCGCGATGCGCGCACTCACGAAGCGGATGTGGGACGTCGACACGACGTCGCTCTCCCATTTCGTCGCCGGGAGCGGCCGCGCGCTGACCGATCAGCTCGGAGATCTCGCGGGGTACCTCGCCGCGCTGCTCGACGCATACGAGACCGGTCGCCATCCCGCGGCCCTGGCCGGCGCGGTGGCCGTGGCGACCACGCTTCGCGACCGGCTCCAGGACCGCGAGCACGGCGGCTTCTTCGACGGCCCGTCCCGAGTGGAGCCCGGCCGGCTTGGCGTCCGCGAACGTCCGCTCGAGGAGAACGCGCTCGCCGCGGACGGGCTGCTCCGGCTCGCGGTGGCCACCGGTGAGAACGAGTGGCGCGAGCTCGCGATCCGGACGCTGCGCAGCTTCGTCGGCGAGTACCGGCAATGGGGCCAGTTCGCCGCCGTCTACGCGAACGCGGTCGCGCGGGCTCTCGCGGAGCCAATCGCGCTGACGGTTGTCGGTCCGGAGGGCGACCCCCTCGCCGAGTCCCTCTGGCGACGCGCCCGGGCCGCGACCGAGCCGGCCGTCTCGGTCGCGCGCATCGTCCCGGCTCGCGACGCAGAGCGGCTCCGCACGCTCGGCTTTCCCGCCGACCGCAGCGCGGCCTACGTCTGCGTCGGGACCGCGTGCTCCGCACCGATAACGGACGAGGCCTCACTCGCACGGCAGCTCGAAGAGACGTCGCAGCGGCACGCGCGCGCGAGCTAGGCACGCGTCATGCGCGTCGGCCTACCCATGCGGTCGGTCCACGAGGCGCTCGAAGAGGAGTCGATCGTCGCCGCGTTCCCTGATCACGAGCGCGCGGTCCAGGCCGCTCACGCCCTCGACGAAGCCGGGTTCCCGCCGGATCGCGTCGGGATCGCCATCGAGAACGTGCGGCAAGCGCGCGAGGCCGCGGGCTCGTTCAGCGCGGCGGGCGCGATCGTCGGAGCGGTCGTCGGCGCGATCGTCGCGGTCGTGTTCGTCATCGCCGGCGGTGACGAGATGCGGCAGAACGTCGTCGCGATCATGCTCGGCGCTCCCGCCCTCATCCTCGCGTTCGGGGCGATCGGCGCGCTCGCCGGGCGGGCGAAGGTCTTCCGGCGGAAGGACTACGCCCTGTACGAGGGGCTCGTCGAAAGCGGTCAGGCACTCGTGAGCGTGAGCGGCAAGCGGGACGAGCTGCGGCGCGCGATCGCGGTGCTGAAGGAGCGCGGGGCGACCACCATCCGCCTCGAAGAGACGGGCGAAGCCCTCTAGGCCACCGCCGCCCCACGCACGTACACACCGCGCGGCGAGCCGAGCGTGCGCGGATCCGCGAGCGGATCGCCTTCGACGAACACGATGTCGGCCCAGCAGCCGCGGCCGAGCCGTCCCGCCTTGTCGAGTCCGACGACGCGCGCCGCCTGAGCGGTCGCGGCGGCGAGCGCCTCGGTCGGTGAGAGGCCGCACTCGGTGAGCAGGCGCACCTCGACCGCGTACGCGGCATGCCTGGTGAAGGAGGCACCCGCGTCCGTGCCGGTCGCGATACGGACCCCGGCGCGATGTGCCGCGCGGACGCCTTCGCGGTGGCGCTCCGACACCGCGCGCGTTCGTTCGACGACGAGGGCGTCGAGCTCCGTGGCGTGGTCGAGGAGGGACTGCACCACCAAGAGGGTCGGGACGATCGCGACGTCGTGCTCCTTGATCGTCCGGATCGTCGCCTCGTCCAGCAGCGTCGCGTGCTCGATCGAGTCGATACCCGCCTCCGCGGCGATCCGCATCCCTCCCGAGCCATGCGCGTGCGTCGTGATGCGGAGGCCCGCCTTGTGGGCTTCCTCCACCGCCGCGCGGGTCTCTTCGGCGCTGTATTGAGACAGCTCCGGCGGCGCGCCGCCGCCGAGGATGCCGCCGGTGGAGAACAGCTTGACGACCTTCGCGCCGGCATGGGCCTGCTCGCGCACGGCCTTGCGTACCTCATCGACGCTGTCGGCGATGCGGCCCACCTCGAGACCATGGCCACCCGTGGTGGTGATCCCGCGGCCGGCGGCGATGATCCGCGGTCCCTCCACCAGACCCCGATCGATCGCACGCGCGAGCTCGATGACCATGGTGCCGTTCGCACCGAGGTCGCGGACGGTGGTGACCCCGGCGCGTAGCGCCGCGCGCGCGTTGCGGAACGCTTTGAGGGCGGCCTGCGTGTCGTTCTGCGTGACCTCGGCGGCGAAGTTCGCGTCCCCGTCGAGCGTGAGGTGCGCGTGGCAATTGATCATCCCGGGGAGCGCGAAGCCTCCCGGCGGCTTCGTCGTCTCCGACCGCTCGCCCGGCGCGCTCTTCGGCAGCCCGCGGCGCTCGCCGACCCACGCCACCTCGCCGCCGTCGATGACCAGGCCGGCGTTCTCGATGACCCGCTCGCCATCGAAGAGGCCGTCGAGCTCGAAGACCATCCGCATCGCGAGGCAGTATCGTCCGGCGATGCCCCCCGCGCTGGTCGAGCGTCTCCGCGCGCGCGGTCTCGTTCTGCCCGACTACACGGGCGGCGGGCTCGTCAACGTGGCCGCGACGATGCTCGACGTGCTCGGCGCGCGCGATGCCGACGATCCGCCCCCGCTGCGGGGCCTCGACCCGGGCCTCGCCGCAGGCGTCCGACAGGTCGTGATCGTCCTCGCGGACGGGCTCGGGATGGGCCAGCTGCGCGTGCTCGCGGCGCACGGCGACGTCCCGTTCATCCGATCGCTCCTCGAGCGCGCCGACCGCGGCGACCGCGCGCAGCTCATCGAGGCGACGACGATCTTCCCCTCGACGACCGCGGCGGCGATCACGACGGTCAACACCGCGCGCACGCCCCAGGAGCACGGCAACCTCGCGTACTTCGTGTGGCTCGAGGAGTTCGTCCAGGTCACGCAGATGCTCCGCTGGGGACCCGCGATCACGCGCCGCGGTTCGTTCTTCGACGACGCCGCGGTGGACCCGCGTGAGTACGTGAAGGTGCCGTCGGTGCACCTGCGGCTGCGGCAACGGGGCGGCAGGTCGTATGTCATCGAGCCCGAGATCTTCCGTCAGGAAGCGATGACCCGCATGCACGCGGCCGAGGCCGACTACCGCGGCTACTACCTCCCGTCGACGATGGGCGTGAACCTGCGCGATCTCCTCGAGCGGCGCGAGGGCGACGCGCCGACGTACGTGTACGCGTACTGGGCCGGGATCGACAGCATCGCCCATATCTACGGACCGGGATCGGCCGAGCACGCGATGGAGGCCGCGCTCTTCGACCTCGACCTCTCCCGGGCCTTCGCGGGCGAAGCCCGCGGCGACACGCTCGCCATTCTCACGGCCGACCACGGGCACGCCTTCACCGACCCGGACAAGCTCGTCGACCTCGTCGCCGACGACCAGCTGCGCGCGCTCCTGCGGAACCCCATCGCCGGCGAGCCGCGCTTCGTCTTCTTCCATACGGACCAGCCCGCACGCGTGAAGGAGCATCTCGAGCGGCGGTACCCGAGCACGTTCTTGCTCATCGACCGCGAGGAGGCCATCGACGCAGGTCTCTTCGGTCGCGGCGATCCTGAGGTCGTTCGACGTCGGGTCGGCGAAGTCTGCGGGATGCTCACGGACGACCGGGCCGCGAGCATCGTCCGCGTCGAGGGGCAAACGTTTCGGCATCGCGGATCGCACGGGGGCATGACGCCGGCGGAGATGAACATTCCGGTCCTCGCGTGGCGCACGTGAACGCCTAGCATTCGCGCGATGGCGACGACGTCGTATCTCGAGGAGGCCGCTGGCGGAATGGTGACCGCCGCGGCGTTCGACGACGATGACGCCGCGGTGTCAGCGGTCACCCTGCTCCGCGAGTCGGGCGTCCGCGAGCAGGACATCTCGGTGATCGCGCGAGACCGTCATCGCGCGGAGCGCGTCGCGGGCGGTCGCGCGTGGCTCCCACTCAAGGGCTGGAGTGGGATCATGGCGCGCCTCGCGCGGGCTCTGAACGGTGGCCTGCCGAAGGACGTCCGCCGGCGCTACGACAAAGCCCTTCGCGAGGGGAAGATCGTCGTCGCGGTCGCCGCGGGGACGCAGCCCCCGGACACGATCGCGGTGCTCCTCGCGCAGGCGCGCGGCGACGTCGTCGAGACGTGGTGGCAGCGGCCGACGATGCTCTTCGCGCCGCCGGAGCTGGCGGGACCGTTCTGACGTGCGCGTGATCAAGCTCGACCCCCGTGATCGGACGAAGAGCGTCGCCGAGATCTTCTCGGGCCACGTCGAAACCCTCACCGCGGTTGGTGGCGAGCACAGCCACGACCTCCGCCTTTCGGAGGTTTTCTTCAAAGACGGCGCGCGGAACCGCTGGCACGTCCACACCACCGATCAGATCCTCCTCGTGACCGAGGGCGAGGGGATCGTCGAGACGAACGAAGAGCGGCACGACCTCGTGCCCGGCGTCGTCGCGCTCGTCCCAGCGAACACGAGGCACTGGCACGGCGCGAAGCCGGGCAAGAACATGACGCATTGGTCGATCCTCGGGCCGGCGACCACGAAGGTCGTGGACTAACGCGCGCGACGGACCAGGATCACCGCGATGGCGAGGGTGAACGATCCCGCGGCGAGCGTCACGAGTAGCGCGAGGAGCGTGGCGCGCCCCTGCACGATCTCCAGGAAGGCCGCGAGGAACGCGAGCGCGTTGAAGACGAGGGCCATGACATTCGGAAGGCGCAGGTCGTCCCAGTGCAGCGAGCGGAGCTCGGCGACGCCCAGCACCGCGTAGCCGAAGCACGCTCCGCCGGCGAGGCGGTACACGTACTCGTCGGTCCCCCGGTACCCCATGAGCGCGGCGAAGGGGCCGGTGACGAGCGGGCCGAGGCCAAACACGGCGGCCGAGAGGGTCGCGAGCGCCAGCACCACGACGACCCACGTCGCGGCGTCGCGCGGACCGGCGACCGTGCCGCGGCGCCCCACGATGATCTGCCCGAGCGTCCAGCCGGTGATCACCGCCCAGATCGAGGTCACCACGACGAAGCCGCTCACCACCCCCGACGCGAAGGTGACGAGCCCGCCGATGAACGCCAGGAACACGAACGCGTACGCGGCGAACACGACGAAGCGCAGTGGCGCCCAGGCCGCCTTCCGCGCGCCGATGGCGAGCGCGACGGCGTAGCCGAGCATCGCGGCCCCGCCGAGCTCATAGATAAGGAGGTCGTCTCCCGAGAGGCCGGCGAGCCGCGAGAGCGGCCGCGGGAACACGTAAAGCGGTGCCCCGAGGGCGACGGCGCCAACGAGCGGAAGGGCGAGCGCCGCGCGCTCGAGCGGGCCTAGCGGCGCAGCGTTCGGCCGGTCCAGATCCAGAAGGCCGGAACGAGGATGACCGAGGCGAGCCCGCCCGTGACGAGCACGAGCGTCTGCGCCGCGGCGACGGTCGCGGCGAACAGCACCATGAGGTCGAGCCCGCTCACGATGGCGAGCCAACCGAGCCCACCAGGAAGCGCGGTGTTCCCCGAGCGGATCTCGAGGCCGATGGTGAACGCCCAGAGCCCGGCGAGTCCGAAAGTCGCGAGCCCGCGCGGATCCGTTTGGGAGATGGCCGGGAGAGCGAGGCCCTGCACGTTCGCGATCGCATCGGTGACGCCGTGTGCCGCGGAGAGCAGTCCGTAGCCGACGCCGACGGTGGTGAGCCACAGCCGCGCGTCGCCACCGATGCGCGCCGCCGCCGCGACCACCGCGATCGTCGCGGAGAGGCCGCCGCCGGCGAGAAGCGCCGCCGCGACCGCCGCCGCGTTGTGGTCGTTCGCCGAGCGAAAGCTCCACACCGCCAGCGCGAGGGCGGCGACCACCCAGGCCACTGCCCACGCGATGTATGGCGCTGGCGGCGCATCCGCGGCGAAGAAGGGATTCGCCGCGACCGCCGGACCGAGCTGCCTGTTCGCCGCGATGACCAGCGACGGCTCGAGGCTCCAGACGCCGCCCCGCCAGAGGCCGTCGGTCGGCAGGATGAGCTTTGTCGCGGTGCCGACACGCAGGATCGTCTCGTTGCCGAGCGCGGCACCGACGCCGCTGATGATCCCGCCCATCCAGGCGATGCCGAAGAGGATCGCGGCGATCACCCCGCCGACCATTCCGCTCATTCGCGTCGAGAGCAGCAACGCGAACGTGAGGAGGACGATGCCTTCGCCGATCACGAACACGAGGAACTCGAGCGGGTGGGGTGGGGTGTAGCCGATGACCACGTTGACGGCGAGCAGCTCGACCCCGGCCGCGCCGAGACCGTACGCGATCACGAGAGCGACCAGACCGAGCCACTTTCCGACGACGTACTCGGCCCGAGAGATCGGCCGCGCGAGCAGCGCGGCCGCGACGCCCGACTCGAGCTCGCCCGAGATCGCCGGCGACGCGACGAAGACCGCGGCGAGCGAGAGGACCCAGCTGAACATGAACATCACCAGGATGAGGAGCTGCGAGGCGATGGTCTTGCGCTCCGCGTCGGTGATGGGACGCCCCGACGGCGTCAGGTCGTTGATGCGCGAGAAGCCCCAAACGGTCATGGCGATGACGACGAGGGTGAGCAGCAGCAGCGCGAGCAGGAGCTTCCGGCGCGCCGCCTCGCCGACGAGCAGTCGCGCGACGATCAACGATCGCATCACTGGCCGAGCAGGCGCAGAAAGCGCTCCTCGAGCGTTTCGTGCTGCGGCTCGACCGCGTACACGCGCGCGCCGGTCGCGACGAGCGCGCTCACCGCGTCGGGCACGCGCTCGAGGTCGATCCCCCGTACGAGGATTGTCCCGTCGGAGGCCTCGTCGATCTCACCGAATCGCGCGAGCGCGGCGCGCCCTTCGCGCGTGAGGCCGGTCGCGCGCACGCGCAGCGACGACGTCCGCAGGAGCTCGGCGAGCGGGCCCTCCGCGATGACCTTGCCGCGGTCGACGATCGCCACGCTGTCGCAGACCTGCTCGACTTCGGTGAGGAGATGGGAATTGAGGAACACGACCGTTCCACGCTCGCGGAGCGTGCGGATGATCTCGCGAACGTCGTGCCTCCCGACCGGATCGAGCGCGCTCGTGGGCTCGTCCAGGAGCACGACCTTGGGATCGCCGAGCAGCGCGACACCGAGGCCGAGCCGCTGCTGCATGCCTTTGGAGAAGGTCCCCACGCGGCTTCCGCCGCGGTCCGCGAGACCAACGAGCCCGAGCGTCCGCTCGATCTCCTCGGGCCACCGCGACCGCTCGATTCCGGCGAGCTCGCAGTGCAGCGCGAGCACCTCGCGCGCCGTGAGCCACGACTGGTAGCGGAAGAGCTCGGGGAGGTAGCCCACCCGGCGAAGGGCCTGCTTCGAGCCGAACGGCGCGCCGAGGATCGTTCCGCCGCCGCTCGTCGGCCGCGAGAGGCCGAGGAGGATCTTCACCGCGGTCGTCTTCCCGGCTCCGTTCGGACCGAGGAAGCCGAAGACGCCGCTCCGGACCTCCAGCGAAAGATCGGCGAGCGCGACGACGCCGTTGCCGTAGAGCTTGCGAACGTGCGTCGCGTGGATCGCGGGCGCGACCGCCACCTAGCGCATGGAGTTCGCGACCGAGAGCGCC
>VBFI01000001.1 GCA_005889275.1 Chloroflexota bacterium
ATCTGCCCGTGGTGGACCGTCGCGTCTTTCGGCTTGAGGCCCGCCAGCGCGCGGACCCATTCGCCGCGGGTGAAGCGGAGCTGCTCGACGATCGGGTTCGCCCTCCGCGGCGCCACCGGACCAGTGTCGTCTAGCCGGATCGACTCGTCACATGCCGACGAGCTACTCGCTGCGGGTCATGGGGCTGTTGCGCGCTTGCCGAGGAGCCGCTCCTCTGTCGTTACGTGCACACCGTGTCATATGCTGCCACCGGCCCGGGGGAGGATGCTCGCTTCCGTAGATCAGCACCCGGACTTCGCACGTCGGTGTGAGCGTGGCGGAGGAGGGAATGCATGGCGGCACGGACGGTGAGCCGGCGGCAAGCGCCGGACATGCTCGAGAGGTTCTTCAAGCTTCGCGAGAACGCGACGACAGTCAGCACGGAGATCATCGGTGGGGTCACGACGTTCTTCGTGATGGCCTACATCATCGCGCTCAATCCGATCATCCTGAACTACGTCGGTATCCCGGATCTTCAGAGCAAGAACCTGGGACCCGGTTTTGCCCAGACGGTCGCGATGACCGCGCTCTGCGCGGGCGTCCTCACAATCGCGATGGGGCTCTACGCGAACCGTCCGTTTGCCATGGCAGCCGGCCTCGGCCTCAACGCGGTCGTCGCCTTCCAGCTCGTTCTCGGCAAGCCCGCGCTCCCCTGGCAGGCCGCCATGGGCATCATCGTGCTCGAGGGCGTGGCGATCACGATCCTCGTACTCACCGGCCTTCGCGAGGCGATCCTCAACGCGATCCCGCTCGTCCTCAAGCAGGCGATCGGCGTGGGGATCGGGCTCTTCATTCTCCTCATCGGCCTGGTGAACTCCGGCATCGTGATCCACCCGGCATCCGGCGCGCCGATCGTCACTCTCTCCGCCCTCAACACCGGCCCGATCCTCACGTTCATGGTCGGCCTGGTGATCACGCTCACGCTCTTCGCGCGCGGAGTCAGAGCGGCGCTCCTTCTCGGCATCATCGGCACGACGATCGTCGCCGGTGTGCTCCACGCGATCTTCGCGACGTACGTTCCCTCCACGGCGCCGGGCACCGCCCAGCTGCCCGCGAGCTGGTTCCAGGCTCCTGACTTCTCGAACGCCCTCAGCGGGCTCAACTTCAACGCCTTCTCGATCCTCGGTCCGCTCGCCGCGATCCTCGCCGTGTTCACGATCATGCTGTCGGACTTCTTCGACACCATGGGCACGGTCGTCGGCATCAGCGGGCAGGCCGGCTGGCTCGACTCGAAGGGCCGCCTGCCGGGCATCCGCAACATCCTGCTCATCGACTCCATCGGCGCCGCGTTCGGCGGGCTCATGGGCGCGTCGAGCAACACGACGTACATCGAATCGGCCGCCGGCGTTTCGGCCGGCGCCCGAACCGGTCTCGCGAGCGTGACGACCGGCGTGCTGTTCCTTCTCGCGATGTTCCTCGCACCGGTCGTCGCGGTGATCCCGCCGGAGGCGACCGCGCCCGCGCTCGTCATCGTCGGCTTCCTCATGGCCGGCATCGCGTCCAAGATCGACTTCACCGACATCGAGCTGGGTCTCCCCGCCCTGCTCACCATCGTCGTCATGCCGTTCACGTACTCGATCACCAACGGCGTCGGCGCTGGCTTCGTGACCTTCGCGTTCCTCAAGCTCGTGCGCGGCAAGGCAAGCGAGGTCCACTGGCTCATGTGGGTCGTCGTCGCCGCGTTCATCCTCTACTTCGCGCAGAACATCTACGCCGGCGCGTTCGGCGTGGGTGGGTACCGCGAGTAGCGGTCCGGTCCGGCACCTAAGAGGAGAGGCCCCGCCGTGCGGCGGGGCCTCTTCGTATCCTCGGTGGTGATGGAGCCTCGCGCGGCGGTCCGCGAAGCCCTCGCGCGCGGCGAACGTGCCGCGCTCGTCACGGTGACGGGCCTCGAGGGCGATCCTCCGTCGCGGGAGGGCATGGCGCTCGGCGTTCTCGAGAGCGGCGCGACGTTCGGCTCGCTTGGCTGCGACGGCTTCGATCGCAGCGGCGCCGCTGACGGCAAGCGCGCGCTGCGCGAGCGGATCCGCCTCGAGCGCGCATACGACTGGGACGAGCGCTCACGCATCCGCGTCGACGTGCGGCCCCTCGCCCCCGGGGACGCGGTGCCGGGGCAGGTCGATCGCCCCGAGCTCTTGGTGATCGGGAGCGGTCCCGTCGCGCGAGCGCTGCTCGCGCTCGGCAGGGTGCTCGGCTTCCGCGTGCGGCAGGTGACCCTTGGTACGTCGAGCGACGACGCGCCGGTGGACGAGCGGATCGCGGTGCGTGACGCGAGCGAGGTCGGAGGGCTCCCGGTCGGCCGGGAGACCTATGTCGTCATCGCCGGACACGATCGCGAATTCTCCCAGGAGGCGCTCCGCGCGCTGCTCCCCTCGGACGCGCCGTACCTCGGGATGATGGGAAGCCGCCGGCACACCGGACATCTCCTCGAGGAGCTCGGGGCGGCCGGTCACTCGTCCGCGTCGCTCGCCCGCGTGCACACACCGGTCGGTCTCGACCTCGGCGCGCAGACGCCGGAGGAGATCGCGCTCGCGGCCCTCGCGCACGTCGTCGCGGTCCGCCGCGGACGAAACGGAGCGCCTCTCGCCTGACCGCGCGCGCGACGGTAAACTGCCCAGTGGGTTTGGTGACCTCGGGGGAGGTCGCATAGTTGGCCTAGTGCGCGGGTTTGCTAAACCCGTAAGGATGCCGTAAGGCGCCTTCGAGGGTTCGAATCCCTCCCTCCCCGCCGAGCGCGCGCGTCAATCGAGGGCGCGCACCACGAGTCCCGCCGGCACCTTCGGATAGAAGTAGGTCGTCTTCTGCGGCAGGCGTTCGCCCGCGTCGGCGACCCGCTGCAGCGTCGCCGGATCGACGGCCCGCACCAGGATCGCGGTCGCGCCCTGCTCCGCCGCGGCGATCGCACGTTCGAGGTCGTGCTCGTACGAGATCTCCACGCCGCGCTCGCGCGCGGTCTTGAGCAGCAGCTCTTCGGCGAGCGCGACGGGGAGCTCTCGCCACGCGGGACGCACCGCCGAGAGGTCCGCACCGGGTCGGACCTGGAGCTGCCGGTACCGGCCGTCCCGCGCCACGACGATCCCGGGCTGTAGGTCCTCGATCGCGCCACGATCGATCGGGCTCGCCTCGAAGAACCGTCCGATCGCCTCCTCGATGACACCGTCACCGCGGACGATCCGATGCGTGCCGAAGATACGGAGACCGGGATCGTCGAGCGCGGCGAGGTACGCCAGCGTGAATCGCACCGGGGCATCCTCGGGCGCCGCGCCGTGCTCTGTGAGATACGCGAGCGCCGTCTCGTAGCGGTGATGGCCGTCGGCGATGTACACGCGCCGCTTGGCGAGCGCGTCGCGCACGAGACCGATCGTCACCCGGTCACCGATCGTCCAGAGCCGGTGCCGCTCGTCGCCGACCGTCGCCTCGGCCGTCGGGCGCTGCGCCCCGCCGCCGATCGCCCGGTCGAGCGCGCTCGCGACCTCGCCGCGGGTATCCGCGTACAGGCCGAACACCGCGCTCGTGTTCGCGCGGGTCGCCCGGAGCAGCGCCAGCCGGTCGGCCTTCGCTTTGGGGAACGTCAGCTCGTGTGGCATGACGATCCCCTCGTCGAGCGCGTGCAGGCGGAGCGCGACATGGACGCCGCGCCGCCGCGCGCGGGCCTTCCCGATCGCGAACTCGTGATCGTGGACGTAGATCGCGTCGGCCGACTCCGGTTTCAGCACCTTGCGTTGCCGCCACCCCGAAAGCGTCGCGGCCGCCGCCGCGTACGGATCGCCGTCCGGGCGAGGCAGCTCGACGCGTACGAAATTGAACGGGCTTCGCTCGACGAGCCGCTCGCGGTCGGCGTCGTCGATCACGTCGTACGGCGGACAGATGAGGTCACCGAGGGGGCCGGCCAAGGTTTCGTCGTAGCGGAGGCCGCGGAACGCGCGTATCTCGGCCACCGACCGATTCTGGCGCACCCGCGACAATCAGCACGTGCCGCATGTCGCACTCGTCGTCGGCGCGAGTCGTGCGGGCGCGGGTCACGTCGATGTGCTCCGCGCGCTCGGCGTGGATGTGCGTGGGCCCCTCAGCGGCCGCGCCATGGTCGCGGATCTCGGGGCACTCGGCGACCCGGACATCGATGTCGTGCACATCGCGGCCGCGAACGACCTGCACCTGCCGCTCGCGAAGGCCGCGCTCGCGGCGGGAAAGCACGTCGTCTGCGAGAAGCCGCTCGCGATGGACGCCGCCGGCGCGGCCGAGCTCGCTGCGCTCGCGCGGACGAGCGGTCGGTGCGCCGCGGTGTGCAACACGTACCGCTTCCGGCCACTCGCCGTCGACCTCGCATCGCGCGTCCGCACGGGCGAGCTCGGCGCGGTCCATCTCGCGCGCGGGTCGTACCTCCAGGACTGGCTGCTCCTCGAGAGTGCCAGCGACTGGCGGCTCGACAGGGCGCGCGGCGGCCTCTCGCGCGCCGTCGCCGACATTGGCGTGCACTGGCTCGACCTGGTCGAGTGGACGACCGGCCAGACGGTCGAAGCCGTCGCCGCTCAGCTCGGGCAGCTCCACTTTCGCCAGACCGAAGACCACGCTGGGCTGCTCGTGCGCTTTTCGGGTGGTCTGCAGGGAGCGTGCGTGCTGTCGCAGGGCAGCGCGGGACATCGTGATGAGCTCGAGGTGTCGCTCGACGGCGCCGCCGCGTCGGCGACGTGGCGTTCCGCGGAGCGCGAGGAGCTTTCGGTTGGGACATACGGGGGTGGGCCGGTCGTGCACACGCGGCCGATCGAGGCGAACGCGGGACGGCGCGAGCTCCTTCGCGCGTTCTACGGCGCGATCGACGGGAATCCGTCCGCGGTCGCGCTCCCGACGTTCGACGACGGCTCACGGCAGGTGCGCTTCGCGGCCGCCGCGCTCGAGAGCGCCCGCCTCGGGACCTGGGTGACCGTCGGATGAGGCTTGGCGTCCAGGACCGGCTCGTCCCGGGCGCGACCCTTCGCGAGAAATACGACGCCGCCCGAGCGTTCGGGTTCGACGCGCTCGAGCTTTCGGAACGGCCGGCGTTCGAGGAGGCCCGGACCGCCGCGCGCGAGCGCATCCCGGTGACCGCGATCGCGGGCGGCTACCGCGGGTGGCTCATCGATCCGGACCCGCAGCAGGTCGCCCTGGCGCGTGCCGACCTCAGCGCGTTGATCGAGCTCGCCGGCGAGCTCGGGACCGGAGTGATCGTCGTGCCGATCTGGGGCCGAACGCGGAACCTGCCGGGAATCGCCACCGGTCGCACCCGCGATCAGGACGAAGCGCTCTTTCTCGAGGGCCTGGTCCCCCTCGTCCGCCGCGCCGAGAGCGCCGGTGGGCGGATCTTCATCGAGCCGCTCAACCGTTACCAGAACGACCTCTGTATCACGATCGCCGACGCCCTCAGGTTCGCCGAGCTGCTCGCCAGTCCCGCGGCCCTGGTGGTCGGTGACACCTTCCATATGAACATCGAGGAAGCGGACATGGGCGCCGCGCTCGTGGCCGCCGGCGATCGCCTCGGCTACCTGCAGGTCGCTGACTCGCAGCGTCAGGAGCCCGGCGCAGGGCACATCGACTTCGCGCCGATCTTCGACGCGCTCGACGAGACCGGCTTCCGCGGCGACATCGGCCTCGAGTGCTCGTCGCTCTCCGGCGATCCGGCCATCGCGCTTCCGAGCGCGTCGACGCTCCTGCGGGATCTCCTGCGCGAGGCCGCGGAGCGGACGTGAGCGAGGCGGACGAGCTCGCGGCGCGCGGGGAGATCGGCGGTCGGACCGTACGCATCCTGAAAGGCGGGAAGGTGGACTGCTACGAATATCCGGTCGCCCCTCTCGGCGACGACGCGGTCCGCGTGGTCACCGTGCGGAGCGCGGTCAGCACGGGCACCGAGCTCACCTACATCGGGCCCCGCGCGACGAATCCCTACCTTCGTCGGCACTGGGATCCGGAGCTCCGGATCTTCATCGAGGGCGCGCCATCGGTGTCGTATCCCATCGTCTTCGGCTATCGCGCCGCGGGCGTGGTCATCGAATCGCGCGTCACGGCGGTCCCGGTAGGCGCGCGGGTATTCGGAAAGTGGCGGCACACCGAGTTCACCACGCTCTCCGCGGCGGACGCTCGAGCGCAGCGCCTGCCCGACGAGCTGTCGCTCGACGACGGCGTGGACCTCGCGCAGATGCTGCCGATCGCGGTGAACGCGGTCGCCTTCGCCGAGGAGAGGCACGCGGGGAGCGCCGTCGTCGTCTTCGGATGCGGCCCGATCGGCCTGCTCGTCGGGCAGGTCGCGCGCGCGACCGGCGCGTCGGCGGTCTACGCGGTCGACCGTTTGGAGCCTCGGCTCGACATCGCGCGGTGGCTCGGGCTCGAGCCCCTCGCGGTCGACGACGATGTTGCCGCGACGCTCAAACGGCGTCACGGCGCCGACGCTATCGCGGTGGCGTTCGAGTGCACCGGCAACGCCGCCGCGCTGCACCAGGCCTGCCGGGTCGTGCGCCGGCGGGGCACCGTGGTGGCGGTCGGGTTCTACCAGGGCGGCGCGACGGACCTGCGGCTCGGCGAAGAGTTCCACCACAACGGCGTCGAGATCCGGTCCGGCCAGATCGGGAACGTGCATCCGCGCTTCGACGCCGCAGCCCTTCGCGCTCGCGGGGTCGAGCTCGCCCGTGCCAGACAGGTGATCCTCGGCGGCTTGCCCCGACTCGAGGTGCCGGTCGAGCGTGCCGCGGAGGGTTTCGCCGCTCTTCATCGCCCGGCCGAGGTGCTCCAGGTCGTCTTCGCGTACTAGCGGCGGTTTCTCCCGCGAGGGTGAGACCCGAGCGGCCTATAGTCGGTCCACTTCTAGCGGGGGAGAGGGTATGAAACAGCAACGTACTGCGCTCGTGCTCGCCCTTGCGTTCAGCATGATGGCCGTCGCCTGCGGGCCGAGTGCCAGCAATCAGCCGGCAGGCTCGGGCCAGATCTCGAGCGACCCGTTCGTCTTCCTCTCGACCCAGTTCAACACCGTGACCGAGTCGGAGGCGGTGCGGAAGCAGGTGCTCCCGGGCTTCACGGCGGCGCCGGTGGACTTCGTCGGTTCCGATGTGGGGCCCTTCAACGACCGGCTCATCGCCGAGACCAAGACCGCGAAGGGGACGATCGGCGTCGTCGGCGGACAGCATGGTGACTTCGGCGGGTTCAGCGACCTCGGCATATTCGAAGATCTCACGCCGCTCGCGCAGAGGCTCAAGGACCGCGGCATCGCGCAGGAGTTCTTGGATCTCGGCAAGCTCGGCACGAATCGCCAGGTCTACATCCCGTGGATGCAGGCGACCTACATCATGGGCGTCAACAAGCAGGCGCTGCAGTACCTGCCCTCCGGCGTCAAGGAGACCGACCTCACCTACACGCAGCTCCGTGACTCCTACAAGAACGCCGACGCGGTCAAGATGTGGACCGACTTCAAGGATCTTTGGCAGTACGTGAACCCCCAGTCCCTGCAGATCGACTTCATGCAGGAGGCGCTCCTCTCCGGTCAGGTCTGGGTGGGCTTCGACCACGTCGCGCGCCTGGTCGACGCGTTCAAGCAGAAGCCGAATGACTTCATCGGCGTGCCGGCGCCAAAGGGTCCGAAGGGCCTTTACTACATGTCCGTTCTCGCAGGCCTCGGTATCCCGAAAAGCTCGCCGAACAAGGCTGCCGCCGAGGCGTTCATCGACTACATGACCCAGCCCGAGGTCCAGGGAAAGACGCTCGACGCCGTCGCGTTCTTCCCGGTCCTCGACAAGCCGCTCCCGGCGAACCTCGCGCCGCATCTCAAGATCGAATCGGACGCCGTGCAAGCGCAATCGAAGTCGCCCGACGCCAAGGTCGCGCTGCTCCCGATCGGCCTCGGCGCGAAGGGCGGCGAGTTCAACAAGGTCCAGCTCGACACCTTCCAGCGGATCATCGTCAAAGGAGAGGACATCCAGAAGGTCCTGAACGAGCAGGGCGCGATCCTGCAGACCGTCATGAACGACGCGAAGGCACCTTGCTGGCGTCCGGACCCGACGAGCACGGGACCCTGCCAGGTCAAGTGATCTGAATGGCGGTCAGAGCGCGGAGGGCCGCTTGGTCCCCGGCGGCGATGTTCCGCTCGGAAGCGGCCCTCCCGCTCGGCCTCCTCGCGCCGACCCTCATCTACCTCGGTCTCCTTATCCTCCTGCCGGTCGCGCAGGCCGTGACTCTTTCCTTTCAAGCCGCGGACGGCTCCTTCGGCCTGGACGCGTACCGCAAGATGTGGAGCGACCAGGCCTTCACCGAAGCGTTCCGCAACACGATCCTGCTGATCGTCGCGATCGTCCCGCTCCAGATGGTCCTCGCTCTGTCGATGGCCCTCCTGATCCACTCACGCTTCCCGGGTCACGGGGCGTTCCTGTACATCTACGCGCTGCCGCTCGCGATCTCCGATCTCGCGGCCGGCATCGTCTGGCTCGCGATGTTTACGGACCAGGGCTACCTCAACACGATCCTTCAGGGCCTCGGTCTCATCAAAGAGCCGATCGCCTACCTCTCCTACGAGAACCTGCAATGGATCTTCATCGCCGTCGTGGTCGCCGAGTCGTGGCGCGCGACCGCGATCGTCCTCGTCATCCTGCTCGCGGGGCTGCAACTCATCCCGCGCGACTACTTCGAGGCGGCCGAGGTCTTCGGCGCGAACCGTATCCGGCGCACTCTTTCCGTCGTGCTTCCGATGCTGCGGCCGAGTCTTCAGTCGGCGCTCATCATCCGCACGATCTTCGCGTTCCAGGTATTCGGCGTGGTGCTCGCGCTCGCTGGTCGGCAGCTCCCGGTCCTCGGGTACGAGGCCTATGACTGGTACTACAACAACCGGAACGAGCACATCGCCGCGGCGTTTGCGACGTTGATCCTCGTGCTCACCATCGCAGTCACGATCGTGTACATGCGCCTCTTGCGCGTGCGCGAGACCGAGATCGCGCGATGACCGCGATCGCCGCGCCCGCCGTACGCCGGACCGCGTCCCGTCGCGTCATTGTCGATCGGATCCTCCTGTACGGCGCGGCGGGGTTCCTCGCGCTCTGGACGCTCTTTCCCATTTATCTGATCGCGCTCGCCGCGTTCAGCGAGCGGACGGCGATCTACGACTACCCGAAAGCGCTCCTGCCGACGCGCTTCTCGGCGGACACGATGAGCTTCTTCGTCAACTCGACGGGCGTGCTTTCGTCGCTGCGCAACAGCGTCATCGTGGCCCTCGGCACGATCGTGCTCGGCCTGCTCATCGGTACGCCGGCGGGTTACGCGCTCGCGCGGTTCAGTTTCCCGGGAC